>DAIMGK010000113.1:0-15942 GCA_036723985.1 Flexilinea sp. | reverse complement strand
GCTTAAGAATCATGCTCTTTTTCCGACTCACCCGCATATGCGGCGGTCACCTTTTCCCTATAGACGGGTCCCTATTCCTGCCGTCTCCAGGTATCGCGGTCGGGTTTTCCCGGTTCGCCGGTCCCCGGGCGGCTGCTTTCATCGGTCCGGAATTCCGTGGGTGTTTTGCCGGTTACCGATTTAAAAACCGTTGAAAAATACATCTGATCCTTGAATCCCACCATGAACGAGATCTCTTTGACAGACTTTTCGGAACTGGCCATCTGGATACAGGCCCGGCGGATACGGAATTCGGTAAGGTATTTCTGCGGGGACATGGAGATCTGCTCCATGAAGATCCGGTAAAGCCTGCTGCGGCTGATCCCCACTGCTTTCGCGACGTCATTTACCGTAATCGAATTCCCGTAATTTTCAGCGATGTAGTCACAGGCCAGCTGAAAACGAGCCGTACCCTGTTCCTGTTTCTGCCTGAGAATATCCTCATTATCCCTGATCAGAAAAGCCAGCAGACTGTAAAGCCTCGCGCTCATCATGATCGTTTCATGAGGCAGGTTTCCCCGGGCAGCGTAAATATCCGCCAGCAGATCCCGGAAGGCATCCGGATCGGACGGCGTGATAACAGGATTTTTGAGCGAGAACTGTGTCGCGTCCAGCAGAAATCCCGCGTCCGTCCCGTTGAACCCGACCCACCAGAATTCCCACGGGTCTTTTTCATCGGCGATATAATTGATCGGCATATTCGGATAGATCAGGAAAGCGTCACCGGTTTTGACCGGATAGCTGCGGTTATTGAGAATAAATGTCCCCCTGCCTTTGATGACCAGGTGGATCAGATAAAAAATACGGATCTCCTGGCCGCGGCTTTCCAGCGGGGCGCACTGCTGCCTGCCGGTCCGGTAAACGGTCAGCGAAGCCATCGTACGGAGCTGATTTTTAAATGAGTACTTGTATTCTTTCTCGTTCATGACATGTCATCAAAATCAAATAATGTATCATTCACTTATACCATGGAACTGTCCGAAAGTATAGGAAAAAAGCGTGAAATTTTAACATCCCGATTCCGGACATTTTCCATCAGCGCAACAAATCTTAATATCTGCGCATCTTTTGTTTATAGACAGACACCGCCGATTCATGTAGAATAAATTATCAGATTTACTGTTCAGTGCCCTGTTCTCCGCAGGCGGAGCGAGTCAATGGGGACGGTTCTGTTGACTCGCGGCATATTGGCGGTGACAGGAACGGACACATCAGTTTTTTCGGGAATGCTGCGAGTCAACGAAAACCGTCCCCATTGACTCATCCTGAATCGTTACAAATAAAAAATTTGATTATTTCAATGGAGTGGGAATATGGCAGCAAATGAAGAAAATATGGACGGGCAGCCGTCATTCTCAAAAAGCAGACGGTTCAAAAACTGGCTGAAAAACGCCTTCACCAACCCTTATAACATCCTTGTATTTATCTCCGTAGTCGCCCTGGGGATCCTGGTGGTCTGGCCGCTGCTGCAGATGATCTTTTCGACCTTCCGGTTAGCCCCGTCCGAAGCCAAGCGCCTTCACGCTACCGCCGGAGATTTTACGCTGTATTACTGGCAGAGGCTTTTCCACAGCCAGGTCTCCCAGAATATGCTGTACAAACCGCTGCTCCACTCGCTGCTGATCGCATCCAGCGTCTCCGTCCTGAGCATTCTGATCGGCGCGCTGATCGCCTGGCTGATGGTACGCAGCGACCTGCCCTGGAAAGGATTCTTCTCCATGGCGGTGATCATTCCGTATATGATCCCCTCCTGGTGTAAATCCATGGCCTGGATCAGCACGTTCAAAACGTCACGCATCGGGGGATCGGCAGGACTACTGAGTTATCTGGGGATAACGGTCCCCGAATGGCTGGCGTACGGACCGGTCGCCATCATCTGCGTGCTGACGATCCATTATTACGCCTATGCCTATCTGCTGGTCTCCGCCTCGCTGCGGTCCATCAATTCCGAACTGGAAGAGATGGGTGAAGTCATCGGCGCGCCCCGCATCATGATGCTGCGCAGGATCACCTTCCCGCTGGTCCTGCCCTCCCTCCTTTCCGCGTTTATTCTGATCTTCTCCAAATCCATGGGGACCTTCGGCGTTCCCGCTTTTCTCGGCATGAAAGTCAGCTACTACACGATCTCGACCATGCTGTACAGCAACATCAAACAGCAGCAGACCGCGATGGCTTACACCATCAGCCTGATCCTCATCGCCATCGCGGCCCTCGTCATCTTTATAAACCAGCGTGTAATTGGGACCCGGAAATCCTACGCCACCATCGGCGGCAAAGGTGCACGCTCCAACGTCCTTTCCCTCAAGGGAGCCCGCATTCCCATCGTTGTCATACTGATTTTCTTCCTGGCCGCGGCGGTGATCATGCCCATCGGGACACTGGTGCTCCAGAGCCTGATGCTGAAGCTCGGCGATTTCAGCACCTCCAACCTGACCCTCCATTACTGGATCGGGAAAGGCACACCCGAAATATTCAACAGCGAACCGGGCGTTCTCGTGAATCCCCAGTTCTATCAGGTGCTCGGCAATTCCCTGAAGCTTGTGGTGATCGCTTCCCTGCTCGCGACCTTCTGCGGGCAGATGATCGGATATGTGAACTCCCGCGGACGGCATCTGTTCTCCGGACGCCTGGTGGAACAGCTGGTGTTTATCCCCTACCTGATCCCGTCCATTGCTTTCGGCGCGATGTACCTTTCCATGTTTTCAAAAGCCCGGACGATCACCCTGTTCGGTAAAGTGATCACGCTCATTCCTTCCCTCTACGGGACATTTACCCTGCTGGTGCTGGTCACCGCGGTAAAGAACCTTCCCTTCTCCAGCCGTTCGGGGACAGCCAATATGCTGCAGATCAGCACGGAATTGGAAGAAGCGGCCCATATGTCAGGCGCGAAATTCCTCACCCGCATGGGACGCATCATCCTTCCGCTTTCGAAAAACGGTTTCATGAGCGGACTGATGCTGATCTTTATGGCTGTGATGAAGGAACTTGACCTGCTGGTGATCCTGATCTCACCGAAAACGCAGACCCTTCCGTATATGGCTTATTCCTATACGTCCGGCGGTATGGACCAGTATTCCAATGTCGTCGCCACACTGATGTTCCTCATCGTATTCCTGATTTACTGGATCGCCAACAAATTCTTCAACGCTGATATCAGTCAGGGCTTCTGATCAAATAAGGAGAGTCTCCTATGAGCAATATCGTACTGAAAAATATCGACAAATTTTATGGCAGCAACCATGTTTTGAAAAACCTGAACCTCACAGTCAACGACGGTGAGTTTATGACGCTGCTCGGCCCTTCCGGCTGCGGAAAGACGACGACGCTGCGCGTCATCGCCGGTCTGGAAAAGCCGCAGAACGGGATCATTACAATGGATGGCCGGACAGTCGTAAACGCCAAAGAACTCTTCTTTGAAGATCCCGGGAACCGTGAAATGAATCTCGTCTTCCAGTCCTATGCCCTGTGGCCGCATATGACCGTATTTGATAACGTCGCCTTCACCCTGTCTGTAAAAAAGATCAAAAAGGATGAGATCACAAAACGGGTCAATGACGCGCTGGAACGGATGCGGATCGCCGAATTCGCGAAACGCTACCCCTCCGAGCTGTCCGGCGGACAGCAGCAGCGCGTGGCCATTGCCCGGGCGATCGTTTCCCATCCGAAAGTCCTGCTGCTGGATGAGCCCCTTTCCAACCTCGATGCCAAGCTCCGGGTCGATATGCGCTCCGAGATCAAACGCCTGCATCATGAAATGGGAACGACCATCATTTACGTGACCCATGACCAGATCGAAGCCCTGACGATGTCTACACGCATCGCGATCTTCTTCGACGGCATCCTGGAACAGGTCGATGAGCCGATGTACCTTTATCAGAATCCCGCCTCGCTGAAGGTGGCTGATTTCATCGGAAATCCCCGCATCAATTTTATCGACGGGGAAGGCTCTGTCGATTCCGGCGGTGTCCTGACCGTTGACTCGATCTTCGGCCGGATGAAATTCGGGAAAGAACATCTGACCGCGGCGCTGCCTTCCGCTTCGTCCTTCCCGGTGGTCTTGGGGATCCGTCCGGAAAAGATCGGGATCACCAAACCCGGCGAACCGGATACCACACCGGGCGCTGTTTATTCCATACAGCCTGCAGGGGCGGATACGACGATCCACGTCAAAGCCGGCAATGAGATCATCCTCGCCAAAGAAATGGGGATCCGCTTCTATCCCATCGACGCGCAGGTCGGCCTGAAGATCGATCCGGACCGCCTCAACGTCTTCGCGAAGGAAAGCGGAAAGATCATCAAGACCGCTGTCCTGGAACAGTAAACGAAAGGCAGCCGGCAAACGGGGACGGTTATCACTGACCCGCGGTGTCCCGGCCGCGGCGGTTGCGAGCCCGGAGAACCGTCACCGCACAAAAATGTGTGAACTAAAGGCAAACGCTGCCTTAGTAAAACAAAAAATGAAAAAGGAGTGAGTTATGAAAAAATTGTTGTCTTTGCTTCTGGCATTCTGCCTGATCCTCGGCTGCAGCGCTGCCGCTCTCGCTGATGACCAGTGGGCGGAAGAAAACGGTCTGAACAAGACCGAGTCCGTAGAAGAACTGTACGCGGCTGCCCTCGCTGAAGGCGGCGTTGTCAACCTCTACGGATGCACCGGCCGTGATGAAACAGTCGCCAAAACCTTCGAAGAGGCTTATCCCGGCATGACCGTAAACTTCTACGACCTGGGGATCAATGAGATGCTCGAAAAGTTCAGCCGCGAATACGAAGCCGGCATTCACACCGCTGACGTCCTTCAGCCGAAGGAACAGAGCGGCAGCATCTACATGGACTACATTCAGGAAGGCCTGCTCCACAACTATCATCCGGAAGATATCTTCGGCGGTGTGGATCCCACCTATCTGACTGTCACCCCGTTCGTCATCGAACTCGACTGGTGGAACTACAACACCGAACTGTATTCCGAAATGCCGATCACTTCCTGGTGGGATCTGACCAAACCGGAATGGAACGGGAAATTCGTATTCCTGGATCCGAACGGCGAACCGGACCTGATCGTCCTGTTCGAAAACCTGATCAAATACTCCGACCTGATGGCCGCAGACTATGAACGTGTCTTCGGTGAACCCATCACCCTGGCTGACAACGAACCGGATGCCGGCCACGCCTGGATCAACCGTGTCGCGAAGAACGGCGTCATCATCGAGACCTCCAACACCAACATCGTGAAGGCTGTCGGCGGCGCCAAGGGTATGACCGACGCTCCTCTGGGCTACGGTGTATCCTCCAAGCTGCGCGAACGCGATCAGCAGGGCTTCGTCCTGGGTGTCGATCCCGCCCACTTCGAAGATGAGACCCCGACCACCGCGGTCAGCTTCATGATCATCCAGATCGCCGATCACTGCGAACATCCCAACGGCGCGAAACTCTTCGTCCGCTGGATCTGCGGTGAGGCTGACGGCAGCAGCGCCGGCCTGAAACCCTTCATCACTGCCGGTTCCTACCCTGTGTTCCCGCAGGCTCCGAAGGCAGATGTTGAACAGCCTGCCTTTGATTCCATCCCGAAGTTTGATCTGGATCTGCAGTACTACTATGAAAACTACTATGATGTTTACGATTACTGGGTATCTGTCCAGCCGTAAATCATAACATTTCGAAAAAATATGACGGCAGAGTTTCCCTCTGCCGTCATATCCATAAAACAGGGAGGGATCCGGATGAACAGTTATACCGACAGCGGTCTTAAGGAAAAACTTCTGAGCCGGGAAGTGATTTATGAGGGAAAATATCCGTATTGGATGGATGAACTTCAGATGCCTGACGGCAGAGTGATCAAAAGGGAGCATCTCCATCATCCCGGCGGCGTCGCCATTCTCGCGATGGATGACAACGGGCAGATCGCTTTTGTAAAGCAGTATCGCTATGCCATTGAACAGGTCACGGAAGAGATCCCCGCCGGCAAGCTGGATAAGATCCCGAATGAAACCACAATCCACGCGGCGAACCGCGAACTGCGGGAAGAAACCGGATATACAGCTTCCGAAATTATCCCGATGGGCTATATTTATCCCTCACCGGGTGTCATGGACGAGATCCTGCATCTGTTTTTTGCCCGCGGCCTGACGAAGAGCGAACAGGAACTGGATGATGATGAATTCATCAACGTGGAATGGATCCCGGCTGAAGAAGTTGAAAGGCGGATCGTAAGCGGGGAAATGACCGACGCCAAAGGGATCATCGCCTATGCGCGGGCGAAATTCAGCGGTTTGATCTCATGAGGGGACATGCCTTCGAATAACGATTCCAAAGCGGATCTCCTTTACGCTTTTTGCCTGAGCATTATTTTGGGTATTATCGACTACGCGGCAGTGGTTCTTCTTACGGAACCGCTTGCGCGTTTAATACCCATCGCGGACACCCGTTTATCAAACATCGTACATATGCTGATCATCTCGATTATCGGTACGCTGGCAGGGTGTCTGGCTTTCGGGGCGGTCCGGACAAGGAAACATATCGTTCCCTGGGCGTATTCCTTTTTCCCGGTTTTTATCCTCATCTGCTGTTTATTCGTGCATTTCAACATTGAGCCCGGTGAAAAACGTTTCGCCCTGAGCCTGATCGCCCTTTACACCGTGATCCCCACCATCGTCGGAATGGCCCTGTCATGGTGGATCTATTTTCGAAAATACAGTCAATAGTCATTGGTTGGTGGTTGATGGTTGATGGTTGGTTGATAGCTGATGGTTTATAGATCCTTGACCCTTACCCTTTTACCTTTTACCTATTACTTTTATCCTATACACTATCCCTTTTTACCTTTTCCCTGATTCCAAGGAGGACTTTATATGAAAAAACTGTTTTTTATCCTGACTGCCCTGCTGTGCGCGATTTCAGCCCTGCCGGCGGCAGCCGAAAACAAGCCCGCGACGCAGTTCACCGCTGACGCCAATCGGGCCTGGTATGACATGCTGGACTTTTCCGACGAAAGCGAGAAGGAAAACGCCCTGCGCGGCTTGATCGAAGCCCCGGAAAGCGTCGTGATCTACGATGAAGCGGGCAATATGGTCTGGAATGTGGACGATTATTCTTTCCTGAATGAACTGGAAACCATTCCCGACACCATCAACCCCAGCCTCTTCCGGAACACGCTCTACAATTCTTACGCCGGTCTGTTCGAGGTCTGCGAAGGGATCTATCAGGTCCGCGGCTTTGATATGGCAAACGCCACCTTCATCCGCACGGATAACGGCTGGGTCGTTTTTGATGTGCTCATGTGCAAGGAAGACATGGAAGCAGCCAAAGCCCTGATGGAAAAGCATTTCGGCCCGCTGGACATCAAAGCCGTCCTGTACAGCCATTCCCATGTGGACCATTACGGCGGTATCTTCGGCCTGATCGGGCAGGAAGACATCGCCGACGTGAACCTCTCTCTGGAGGAACAGCTCGCTTCCGGGAAAGTTGTGATCTTCGCTCCGGAAGGCTTCCTGGAACATGCCGTCAGTGAGAACATTTACGCCGGAAACGCCATGGGACGCCGGGCGCAGTACCAGTACGGTTCCCTGCTGGAAACCGGGGAAACGGGCAGGCTCGCCATCGGTATCGGCCTCGGACAGTCTGTCGGCACCACCGGCCTGGCCGCGCCCACCTATGAAGTCTGCTCTGATGAGACAGTCACCGTCGACGGGTTGGAAATTCAGTTCCAGCTGACCCCCGGCACCGAAGCCCCTGCCGAGATGAACGCCTACTTCCCCAAATACAGAGGTCTGTGGCTGGCGGAAAACTGCACCGGCACCATGCATAACCTCTATACCCTCCGCGGCGCCCAGATACGCAACGCCTCGGATTGGGCGTATTATATCCTGGCGGCGGAACAGCGCTTCGGCGATGAGACCGACGTGGTCTTCCAGTCCCACAACTGGCCGCACTGGGGCACGGACAATATCAAGGCCTATATGGAAAACACCGCCGCGGTCTATCAGTTCATCAATGACCAGACGCTGCATTATATCAACCTTGGCTACACAAGCGCGGAGATCTCCCGCACGCTGACCTTCCCGGAAAAGCTCAACAGGGTCTGGTATACCAGACAGTATTACGGGACCCTCAGCCACAACATCAAGGCAGTGTATCAGCGTTATATGGGCTGGTATGACGCCAATCCGGTCAGCCTGAATCCCCTGACGCCGGAAGATACCGCGAAAAAGTGGGTGGAATACCTCGGAGACGTGGAGAAAGTCCTGGAGATGGCCCGCGCCGATTTTGAGAAGGGTGAATATCAGTGGGTGGCGCAGGTCACAAAGGAACTTGTCTTTGCCGATCCTGCCAATCAGGCCGCCCGTGACCTCTGCGCAGACGCACTGGAACAGCTCGGCTATCAGTCCGAAAGCGGCCCCTGGCGCAATGCCTACCTCACCGGCGCCATGGAGCTGAGGGAAGGGAACCTGTCCGAATTCGCCAAAAAAGCCGGCGGCGCGGACGGCGGCCTATCCGTACGGCAGGCCATGACAACGGATATGATCCTGGATTACATCGGCATCGGAACGGATGCCATGGCGGCACAGGATGACGACCTGACCCTGAATCTCAAGATCACGGATACCGGCGAACAGTTATTCGTCAAACGCTCCGCCGGCACGCTCCTGGTCTATTCCGGCGAACTCAGAGATGACGCCGACTGCACCCTGGAATGCGGTAAAATGCAGCTCCTCGGCATGATGATGGGGAATAAAGACGTCTTCGCCTCCCTCACCCCCGAAGGCGACCCCACCGTCCCGTCCCGTCTGGTCAAATACATGACCCCCTTCCTCCCCACCTTCAACATCGTCGAACCGTAAACCCTCTCGGGCAGGTTCTGCCTGCCCCCCCACCCGGGGTCGGTTTTGACTGACTCAGCCCGCTGAGTCAGCAGAACCGACCCCACCAGGGTATCTTATTCCCCGACAGGGACGGTTTCCGCAGTTCGGGAACGGTTTCCGCAGGCTCGGGGACGGTTTCCGCAGGCTCTGCACAGAGCCGGAGGGAACTGTCCCCCCTGCCTATCCGAAGGAAATAGTCTCCCCGCTATTGCTGCCCGGTATTATCCCCGGAAAATCAAACCTGTTTTATTGTGCCTGGCGTACGAACGGGGACGGTTATCCCGAGGCGCTCCGTCGCCAAGGGGAACCGTCATCATGCTGATATGTACCCATTTTTTTGCTGGATATAATGTTCTCATAATCAGCAATATTGATATACGATTTGTTTTAATTACTTCCAGAAAAGAAACATTCAAAAAATGATATAATTGATAATATATTAGCTAATTTTTCGGAAAATAAACAATTATGGATAATATATTAGCTATTTTTAACGGAACATTGAAGACACCGGAGACGTATCTGCTGGATATCGCGAAGCGGGAGCGGACGATGCGGAAGAAAAAGAAGCTGTCCAGGGCGGAGCTTTCGAAGAAATCGAATGTCAGCTACGGGTCGCTGAAACGGTTTGAGGAGACCGGAAACATTTCCCTCACCTCGCTGATCAAGCTCGCCATCGCGCTTGAATGTACTGAGGAATTTGAGTCCCTGTTCCGGTCAGGGAAGCCGGAATCCATCGAGGAGATCATCAATGGAACCGATCAAAGCGCTTGAAGTCTTTCTGGAAAACCAAAAAGTCGGAACACTGGCACTGACCGCTGAAGGTCTGGCTGCATTTCAATATACAAGGGAATGGATCGCTTCCGGATTTTCGATCAGTCCGATATCCCTTCCGTTGGAAAGCAGAGTCTTTTATCCGAAGAATGATAATTTTGACGGATTGTTCGGGGTCTTTGACGACAGTCTTCCGGATGGGTGGGGGCGTCTTCTTACAGACAGAAAGTTGATCCGGCATGGTATCGATCCGGGCTCTGTTACAGTGCTGCATCGGTTAGCGCTGATCGGAGAAAACGGCAAAGGAGCGCTGAGTTATCGGCCTGCTATTGAATTCGAAAATGACGTATCCTCAATGAGCTTCGATGAGATCGCCGCTGAATGCCGGAAACTCATGGAGAGCCGGGAGCCGGATGACCTGGATGAACTTTACCGCCTCGGTGGTTCATCCGGCGGAGCACGGCCAAAGATCCTCATTAATGAAGATTCTTCGGATTGGATCGTAAAATTCCCATCCGGACGATATGATCCCGTAGATGTGGGGCTGTGGGAATTCCGATATCATTTATGCGCGGAGCGCTGCGGTATTGAGATCCCTGAAATTAAATTGTTCCCTTCCGGGATCTGTTCCGGTTATTTCGCTTCAAAACGGTTTGACAGGTTTACAAGGCACGGAAAAACGGTCCGCAGACACATGCTTTCCGCGGCAGCGCTGCTGGAAGTTTCCCACCGTGTTCCTTCTCTGGATTACATCACGCTGATGCAGCTGACAATGTTCCTCACCCATGATTTCAATGAACTCGAGAAGATGTACCGGCTCATGTGTTTCAATGTATTTGCACACAATCAGGATGACCACGCGAAGAATTTCTCATATCTCTATGAAAACGGAAGGTGGAGACTTTCGCCTGCCTATGACCTGACCTTCAGCCGCTCATATTACGGTGAACACGCGACCGCTGTAAACGGGAACGGTAAAGATCCCGGACCTGACGATCTGTATGCCATAGCAGAAATATTCAAGCTCTCACCGGATTTCTATAAACCAACCGCTGATATGATCCGCGAATATGTAAACACGGATCTGGGCGATATCATAAGATCCGGATGATGGGCCCATTTCTCGCAGACGGGGACGGTTACTATCCGAAGGATGGAACGTCACCATTATTTGGATCAACTCCTTTGTCAGGCACAAATACCTGGTGTTATTGAAATTTCAACAGGTGTATAAGAAACCTGATCTTTTTCCGCCATTTACGCTGTTTGTGTCCGTTTTATTACACCCAATTAAATTCGGGTATGGTCAATTAATCAGCATTAAATTATAATAAACATCAAATATCACACATCATTTTTCGTGCACATAAATCCGATTAATGAATGCATACATTGTGAAAACAAAGTAATTGAATTATGATTATTATCAAAATCCGGACAATATCCGTTTTTTAACTTAGCTGCCTAAAAAACTTGAAACCAACATCAAGATTGTAAAATGAAATTCAATCACAGGAGATCCCTATGAACCATTATATAAAACTCATTTTTTTATCGATTATCGGTTTTCTTTGTACATTTTCAAGTTCATTCAGCCAATCACAAAGAATCATTGATTTGGCAGATAAAGGCGATCCTGATGCACAGTTTCAACTTGCTTTGCTGTATTATTAAATAATAAACTTGCATTGATTCGAAATGATATTAATTGTTGTGCAATGACATCGGAAAACAAGACTAATCTGGACCTAATGCTAGATGGAAAAGCAGCATTTGATTCAACAGGCCAAAAATATGAGTTACATCATATAGGACAAAACAATGACTCTTTCCTCGCTATTCTTACCAGTAAAGAGCATGATTTACCCGGTTTACATAGCGTGTCCAGTGGAATTGATCGTTCTGAATTTGATTTAATACGAAGGGCTTTTTGGAAATCAGTCGCTAACATACTCCTACAAAACGGAAGTTGCGCTGCATGTCTAATAAGATAATTTTATTGAATAACAATTTTGTAGTACACATTAAACTATTGAAATTGAAGAAGACCACCAAAAGATAATAATTTCTATCGGTGGTCTTCCAAATTATTTCACAACATTTCTATATACCCGGAGATATATCTGCTGGATATCGCGAAGCGGGAGCGGGCGATGCGGAAGAAAAAGAAACTGTCCAGGGCGGAGCTTTCGAAGAAATCGAATGTCAGTTACGGGTCGCTGAAACGGTTTGAGGAGACCGGAAACATTTCCCTCACCTCGCTGATCAAGCTCGCCATCGCGCTTGAATGTACTGAGGAATTTGAGACCCTGTTCCGGGCAGGAAAGCCGGAATCCATCGAGGAGATCATCAATGAGACCGGTCAAAGCGCCTGAGGTCTTCACGGAAAACAGCCGGGGACGGTTTCCGCAGGCTCGGGGACGGTTTCTGCAGGCTCTGCACAGAGCCGGAGGGAACTGTCCCCCCTGTTTATTCAGCTTCAACTTCCCTACCGCTTCATAAACCGGGACGATAACTGCTCTCATCGCCCGAAAGATGCAGTGCAGGAACTTCAACCCTCCGGTTTGAGCATCCGCAAACCGGCTCCGGATACTGTCAGTTTCTTAAACCGGGGTGACGGTTCGCTCCGGCTCAGGGCTGAGCCTTCTCAAACCGGCCCCGGATATTGCTGGTTTCTTTGGCTGGGGTGACGGTTCGCATCGGCTCAGGACTGAGCCTTCACAAACCGGCTCCGAGTGTTGCCAGTTTCGTAAACTGGGGTGACGGTTCGCTCCGGCTCAGGGCTGAGCCTTCACAAACCGGCCCCGGGTATTGCCGGTTTCGTAAACTGGGGTGACGGTTCGCTCCGGCTCAGGATTGAGCCTTCACAAACCGGTCCCGTCCGTTGGATCATCCCTACCCGCTGGATCACGCTGCGGTTGATGCCGGTAAGACGTTCTATCTGACGGATCGTCAGGCCCTTTTTTCTCAGAAGATCAAGCGCTTCGTCTCTGTCTTTCCGGTTATAAGTCTGCAGCGCAGATCCGCTTTCAATATGCAGATATTTCCGGATCACGGATAAAGCCCATTCATCATTCATGATGATGCCTTCCAGTTCAGGGTTATCCTCTTCATATTTAGCATTGATAAATGCCTCATATTCTTCTTTGCTTCCGATCAGTTTCTGAAAGACCGATGTATCCACAAAAGATTCCGGACGGCCATAGCGGGAATAGCTGTTCCAGGGATACTCCGATGCGGAGCAGATCCCGGCTTTCCGGGGATTGTTCAATACATAGCGGAAAGCCGTCAGCAGGTAGTTTTCACTTTCGATCGGAACACTTCTGAATCTGCCATCGAACAAATGCCCTGTCCTGTGATATTTTTTGTTGAAGGTCCCCGCGTATGTCATACCCAGCTTCCTCATCATCTGTGAAATATTATGTCCCGGATCATATACGATCAGGTGAACATGGTTCTCCATCAGGCAGAAAGTACATATAGACACATTGGTTTCAATACTGTATTGTTTGAGAAGGTTAAGGTAATAAATATAATCTTTGCGGTCTTCAAAAATGATTTGTTTTCCGTTTCCGCGGATATAAATATGCATATACCCGGATTCACTGTACTGTCTTGCCTGCCTCGGCATATTTTCTCCTTTCACAATCGGGGACGGTTTCCGGAGGCTCTGCATAGAGCCGGAGGGAACTGTCCCCCCTGCTTCTATAACTATAACTTTCTGCCCCTTTTTCTCATACTAGGGTGACGGTTCGCTCCGGCTCAAGACTGAGCCTTCACAAACCGGCCCCGGGAACCTACTCAAACCGGTCCCGAGAGGTATTTCTCCATCTCCGCTTCAGGGACCATGCCGCCGCCGGTGGACCAGATGAGGTGGGTGCCGGGGAGGGAACCGGTGTATTTCAGGCCGGCGAAACCGGCGCAGGCAGAGGGCTCGATGCGGATGGAGCATGTACGGTCCAGCATGCGCAGATAATGGAAGAGGTCCTCGTCCCGAAGAGTAAAACAGCCGTCCAACACAGCGCGCATTTCCCGGTAAACCAGTTCGGATGCCCGTGTGACGGCAAGGCCGTCCGCCGCGGTGATACCGGTCAGGCCGTGATCCTCCGCGCATACCGCGGAGCCTTTTCCGGAGGCAAGCGCCAAAAGCATGCAGGGGGCCTGGGTCGGTTCGGCGAAATAACAATGCACCGCGTCCCCATAGATCAGCTTCAACCCGAAGCAGATCCCACCGGGACCTCCGCCGACCCCGCAGGGCAGACAGACATACAGCGGATGTCCGCTGTCAACGGCGATCCCCAGGGCATCCAGCTGCTTTTTCAGCCGGAAAGCGGCAGTGGCATACCCGAGATAGAGATCCACGGAACGCTCATCATCGATAAAATAGCTTTCCGGGTCGGCATCGGAGTCCGCCCGTCCCGCGGCGACTGCCGCGGCGTAATCCTGTTCGGACTCCACCACCCGGACGCCTTTGGAGCGCAGCAGATCCTTCTTCCATTGGCGGGCTTCCCGGGAAATATAGACCGAAGTCTGAAAACCCAGCGCCGCGCCGATGATGCCGATGCTCAGCCCCAGGTTCCCCGTGGACCCCACAGCCAGTTTCCTCCCCCTTAAAAAGCCGCGGACCGGTTCTTCCGAAAGGACGCGGTAATCGTCCGTAAGGCGCAGCAGTCCGGCATCCAGCAGCAGGTTTTCGGTATGTTTGAGCACCGCGTAGATCCCGCCTCTGGCTTTTACGGAACCGCTGACGGGAAGGCTGTCATCCCGTTTCAGCAGCAGGGGCCCGCTGATATCGGTCCCGTCTTCCCGCCGCAGCGCGTCCGCCATTGCCGGGATGGGCGTAAGCGGGGATTCGATGATCCCGCCAGCCGCTTCCGTCTCCGGAAAGCACTGCCTGATCCAGGGCGCGAAGCGCCGCAGCTTTTCTTCCGCGTCTTCCACATCCCCGGAAGTAAATGAAAATTCCGGCTCCCCCGCGGCTGACGGATTCTGCCAGAAAACCGGTTCCGCCGCCCGGATCAATCGGAAAAGATCATCAATGTCTGTATTCATATCCTCCCATTTCTGAGTCAAAGTGACCTGTTTTCCCTGACTCATTTCTTCGATTATGCCACAATATCCTGGCAATTAGGAAAAATGTCTGTCGATTAATTGCCGATCCTTATGTGGGACAGATGCACCAGGTGCATCTGTCCCACTTTTTCGCGGTACCACATTTTTTGCGATTTGTCAACTGTCAACATTGACGGTTTACTTTTTGAAATTCGTGCTGTAAACTGTTACTAAAAGTGATCAGTGGCCGGTGGTCAGTGGTCAGAATGAACAAGAGTCAGAGGGAACGGTTCCCGGTGACTCGGGAAAGGAGGAAAGATGAGCGCGAATGTAGCGAATTTTATATTAAAACCATTAATTGCGAATCAACCCGCTGATGGGCTCACCGCGCTCACGGTCGACTACGGCCAGGTCGAAGAATATTACGTCCGGACCGCGAAAACCTATGACGCCGACCGCACGGCTTTCCTTTCCTCCCATGCTGAAGACCCGAAACTTCCCGCCCTGACCAAAAACTGGCAGCGTTCCGCCGGCCGTCTTACCGGCTGGGCGGAAGTCTGGTTCATCATCAATAAGGGAAATGGTGAAGAGCAGCAGTCCGCGCTGGAGATCCTCGACCGCATCACCAAAGAAAGCGGCATCCGCCTGAAGAACCTCCATACACACATCGAAATTCAGAAGGAAGTCCTGGAAGACGGTCCGGATAAAGAGAAGAAGATCGAAAAACTGTTAACCGCCGAAGATAACGCCGACTGGTTTTTCCGCTCCGCGCTGAAAACTCAGTACCGGTTTATGAATCTTTTCAAAAGCGGCGAAGACTATACCGCCTATTTATTGAAAGATCAGATCGAGACGGGTAAATATTTCAATAAGATCAAGCGAAAATTCCCGCGGGGGAAGCTGTATTCCCGCGCCATCATTTTCCCGCCCGCCCGGGTTCCCGTGGGAGAACCCGTTCCGTCGATCCCGGAGGTCTTCAACCGTTACCGCTATATGCCTCCGGAAGCCGTGGAATATGATCCGGAGCTGGACGAGCTGGTGATCATCCCCGGATACGTTTCCGAAGACGGATTGATCGATGACAAGTCGGTGATCTGGCACCCGGAAAGCAAGACGGTGGATATGGGATTCAGGAACGGCGAACGGGTGACCTGGAACTTCTGGAAACCGAAAGACACCTACGACGTTCTGGATCCCGACAGCTGGTGCGGCGAATACCGCAGGC
>DAIMGK010000112.1:0-16058 GCA_036723985.1 Flexilinea sp. | reverse complement strand
GCGCTAATTTGATAACCCCTTACTAATTTTGAACGTACTATTATTGATCGCTTACCGGAAAACAGGTGCAGGACGAAGCTCGGGTGCCGATTCATAATTCAGCGCAGCACTGGTTCCTTACACTTCTCGCTTTCTCAAACACACGGATGATCGTTCCTGCACCATGCGAAGCGCGCAGTCCCGCATACAAAAGGTGACCGCCGCAAAAGCGTGTGAGTCTGACAAAAGGCTGATACCTTCCTAAGCGGAGGTATGTGCGCAGCTCGGGAGCAGGTGAAACGTTTTCAAGCGGTTCCTTACGGCTCTTGCTTTTGCAGAAAATGAATACCCGATCCCGTACCTTGCGAAGCATATGATCCCGCGTGCGGAGGATAAATATAAACTGAGTCCTTACAGCGGAAAACGATAAATCGGGCTTTGATAAGAACGTAAAAAAGAACGCCCATCTGCAAGCAAACGGCAGATGGGCGTTCTGTATTTTGTAAGCTGAGGATCAGCCTTCTTCTGTGCCGGTCTCTGTATTATCTGAGACAGTCATATCTTCAGAAATCGGTTCTGCGGCAGGTTCCTCTGTTTCGGTCACTTCTGTGAATACCTCTGGAGCCTCAGCAGGATCCGCCTGGATATCCTGAACGTCCTGTGATCCCTCTTCTGTATTCCGGATTTCCTCATCGACAGTTGTTTCAGGAATGACAGGTTCTTCAACCGTTACCGGAGTTTCCGTGAACGGTTCCTCAGAGATCATCGGAGCGGCTTCAACAATGATACGTATAACCTTTTCAACATTACCGGCTTTGATAATGAGATTCGTTTCACCGGCAGCCAGCGCGTTGATCTGCAAGCCATCTACACGGATATTCGCGATCTCATCGCTTTCCAGATTTGCCGGATACTCATTTTCAATTTCAAAAGTCAGCGTATTCCAATCGGCGTCTGCCGGGGCGATGATCAATTTATAGCTTTCGAGCCTGAACGTCTGACCCGCGGTGATTTTGACCGTATCATTCTCGATATCCAAGTAGATCCCTTCGACCGGCGGAATTTCCGGCTCTGCGGTGGTTTCATCCGCTTCAGGTTCTTCTGACAGTACAGGTTCTTCCGGAATAACAGGCGTACTGTCTTCGGTGTTTGTTTCAGTTTCTTCCGATATTTCACCGGATACTGCTGCTGCGGATCCTTCAGGCACGGTTTCTTCTGAAGGCACCGGTGTTTCTTGGATCACGGCGGGAGAACTTTCCCATTCAGCCGGGGCTTCTTCGGTATAGGCCGGAGTATTGTCTTCTTCCTGCTGCGGTGCTGCGGTGACTACTTCAACAGTTGTCTCTGCTTCGCCGCCGGTTGTTTCTTCAGCGGCAGGGATCCCGGCATCTTCAATGGTGGTTTCAGGATACGCAATGACAGTGATCTCATGAACTGCGTTTGTTCCCTTTCCGTCATTCACCAGCGCGGTGATCGTCAGGACAGAGTTGATCTCAGCAGTTTCAGAAATCTTCACATTCCCGTTGTTGTCCACTGCAGCAGCCCCTTCATTCGAGCTGAACCAGTAAATATCACCGCCTGCCCCGGATGTTGTCAGAGAAACGGTATCACCGGGATACGCGTTGGCAGGACCGGAAATGCCGAAGCTGACTGCCGCATCCGCTGCGGCAATATCGCCTGAGGTTGATTCAGCGGAACTGACAGAAGATGTCAAAGATTTTTCCGATGTGCTGTAGATAACTGACGGCAGTCTCCAATACTCTTCATCTTTGACAACCTTGACAGTGATCGATCCGCTCTTTTGTTTATTTCCTTCATACGCTTTCAAAACGATTTTTGTCGTTCCGAGTCTCAGCGCTGTGAAAGAGCTTCCATCAAAATACAATATACCACCGGAGCTGGAGGACCAGTTAAAGTAATCCGGCTTACTCGTGTCAGGATAAACTTCGGCTTCAAGATCAGAGCCTACCTCAAGTGACTGACCCACTGTGAGATAATAAGTTCTTCCGGTTATGTCTTCCCTTACGCCATCGACTTCCGCAAAAATATTGACAGAGCGAACTGACGGATAGACACAGATTTCTTCTGCATTACTTCTGATCGGATCACCCGCTCTGCGGTCTCCGGTGTCTTCAGTATAGACGGATCCATCTGCGGCTTCCGCGTATACATAGGCGCAGCGTCTTTCATTAACATTTTTCGCGGTAATAGTGGCTGACGTCGCGTTGCCACTGACGGTAAATAAGTCTGTGTCGGTGGAATACCATCTGAGAGCCCTTTTCGTCGGGTTTGGTAAAAGAGAAGCGTAAACCCGCATTTTATCACCGCCGCGTACTTCTGAATCTTCCGGAAGGATCACAATACTTTGGGTCAATCTGCTGATAACCAGCTTGACAGTAGCACTCAGATTGCTTCCGTCTGCAGCCCATGCGCTGATCGTGACCGTGCCCTCTCGCCACAGGATCAGGTTCCCTTCCTGATCTACCTCAGCAATATTTTTATTTCCGGATTTCCATATACAATCCTGAACAGCGTATTCCAGAGGTTCGATCCTTGCTCTCAGATAATATGGTGTCTCTGTATCTATGTCTAAATTGAGTGTTTTTCCTGTGACAACTCTTCCTGTCTGGTCAAGTATCTTCACTGACGTTGCTGCCGGATATACCGTGATATCGTAAGAAGCTTCACATACTGTCTGATTCCGGGAGTCAGCATCAGTAGCTTTCGCGTAAATTGTCACAGTTCGGGGTACTGTCACTTTTGCGGCTGTTACGGTGCCATTGCCGCTTACAGTCGCAACAGCCGGATCACTGGTCCACCATTCGAGTTTTTTAATTGTGGCTGTCGATGGATAGACAACAGCCTGTAATCGTTTCGTATGGCCTCCCGCGAGCGAATATGTATCTTCGGGGACCCGAATTTCGTGGATCTCTATGTGTTCGACCATGATCCTCGCGGTGATCTGTACCACTGCGGTTAAATTGGAGCCATCTGTCGTCTTTGCCGTTATGTTTACCGTGCCGGCATTGTAAAATGTTACCCTTCCGTCGCGATCCACTTCCGCGATCTTTCTATTGGAAGAACTCCAGCTGATGATATCCGGATCTTCGCCGTATCTTGTATCCTCAAGGAAAATTCCCCAGTCAAGCATTGCTGCCAGATATACATATTTGTCTTCTGTGGTCAGGTCTTTAATGATCGGAGAGACTTTATTGGTAAGGTCAGGATTATAACATACCGGGTCATCGGATTGACATGCCCAGAAATGGTACGGGTCCGCGTGAGCAGCCGGGATCTCGATGGAATAATCACCGATGTCTTCACGGTTGAAGATCAGAAGGCGGCGTGCCATAGGCATCAGCGTAATGACAAGTTCACCGGTGACACCGGTGCCGTCAGTGGCGATCGCCCAAACCTTTACATCAGTCAAATCTGAGACACCGCTTGCGGTCAGCTTGCCTGATGATGTGATCGTTGCCGGGGGTTTGGTAGTGCAGGCTGGATCTGTCTTGTCAAGGGGATCAGAGCAGTCAGCTAAAGTGACTTTCCATGTTACGGATTTTATGTCCGCGTTTTCGGGGCTGACGATCGCCCTCAGCTGCAGGCTTCCTTTATCGATCAGGGCGTCTTCATCCGGATCAAAAGAATCAGGCGCTTTGACATCGGGAACGACTTCGATGCTTTCGACGGAGGCATTGATCACCCGGATATTGACAGAATACTTCGCGGAGCGGCTTTTTGAAAAGACGGTGACAGTGGTCAATCCCTTATGGATCCCTTCCACCGTAACAGAATCCGTATCCTCAGCACCGGAGGCTCCGTCGATACATGCGATATTTGAGTTCCCGATCTTCCAGGAGAAATTGCTTTCTTCCGGATCAGCGTTACCGACGACTTCTGCTGTCAGATCGATCGTATCTCCAACTTCGATCGATATAACAGTCTTGGGATCTAAAACTTCACCATTATATAAAATGACGACTTTTTTTGCCCTTGCCGCGTTTGCTGTAGCAGGAAGAGCTGCCAAAAGCAGCAGACACAGAAATATTAAGATACATCTTTGTTTTTTCATATACACTCCTTACCGGCGTCCGAAAACGCCGTCTCTCCTTATATAACCATTGATTATATATGTATACGATCAATGAATGAAAAAAGTTCCGTTTCGACAGATTTCATCCATCAACATATATAGTGCAATTATAATACCAATTAACAAATGAATTTTTTATTATCTGTTTTCAGCCTATTTCTCTGTGATAACGGTATAATAATGATATTAATGAGATGGAATTTGACAGAAAAAATTCCGGCTTAATTGTCGGAAAGAATAAGATCCTTGACATTCCGGCAAAAACGGATGAGCCGTGCTTATCCAAGTAATTCATGAGGGTAAGTTCCGATACTGCACCAACCGGCCGAAGCGGTTCCTGTCGGGTCCCGTTTTGGCAGGCACGGCCGATTTCGACCCGCCCGCAGCGAAGCACGATTTTCATAAGTTTTATTATGGACTGTCAGGATTAATTGTTATTATGAAAAATATCCCGTATATTTAACTGTCAGGTTTTATCTGAAAAATTTTTCGGCGGGCTCGGTGATTGCCGGATATTTTGCGGAAAATTGTCATGATGCCCGATTCCGGAAAAGGAGACCGACGCGAAAGCGTGTGAGTCTAATAAAGAGCCTGATGCCTTTTTAAGCGGGGTATGGGGGGCGAAGCTCCTGTCCCGAATCTGACCGGACGAAGTCCGCCCCATACGGGACAGGTTTACAGCGCCCGGAAATCAGGTGCGGGGCGAAGCCCGGGAGCCGAATCATAAATCAGCGCAGCGGTTCCTTACGGTTCCCGCATTTGCAAACACAGCGATACGCGCTCCCGTACCTTGCGAAGCATACCATCCCGCATACGGAAGGCAAAACAAGCGGAGCTCTTATAGCAGAATATTTGACCGGCAGATGACTGCCGATAATAATCAAGAGGTTCAGGTGGAAGGTTTGCAATATCCATTCGATTCGCAGCTGATCCTGCGGACAAAAAAGAAGCTCCGCAGGGAACTGCTTGCGCAGCCCGGAAAACGGATCCAAAAAAGGATCGCCATATTGGGCGGGTCCACTACGGCGGAGATACGAAATATTTTGGAACTGTTTTTGCTGGATGCCGGGATCGAACCTGTCTTTTATGAATCGGATTATAACCAATATTGGCAGGATATCATGTTTGATAATCCGGAGCTTCTGAACTTTCATCCGGACCTGATCTGCATTCATACGACATCACGCAATATCAGCGCTTTTCCGGAGATCACGGATCAAGGCGGAGTGATCGAAGAAAAGATCCGCTCGGTCTTTGAGCCCTTCAGCCGGATGTGGGACAGGATCGCCGGGGTGTATCATTGTCCGGTCATCCAGAATAATTTTGAGCGGCCATGGTACCGCCTGATGGGAAATAAGGATATTTCCGACATTCACGGCAAGAGCAATTTTGTCAGCAGATTAAACAGTCTGTTTTACAATTACGCTCAGACTCATCCGAATTTTTACATCAATGACATCGATTTTCTCGCGTCCTGTTTCGGGCTGCAGCGCTGGAATGATCCTTATTACTGGCATATGTATAAATATGCTCCCGCTTTACCGGCAATACCGGAACTTGCCTTCAATCTTGCCAACATCATCAAATCGATTTTCGGAAAAAATAAAAAAGCGCTGGTGATGGATCTGGACAACACGCTCTGGGGCGGTATCGTCGGTGATGACGGACCGGAAGGCATTGAGATCGGTCAGGAAACATCCATGGGACAGCTTTACAGTGAGTTCCAAACCTATATCAAAGCACAAAAGGCCTTCGGTACGGTATTGACTGTTGATTCCAAAAATGACGAGGAAAACGCACTGGCGGGATTGAACCGTCCGGACAGTATCCTGAACCCCGATGATTTTCTGATCATCAAAGCCAACTGGGAGCCGAAGGATCAGAACCTGATCAATATCGCTTCCGAACTGAATATCGGTACCGACGCGCTGGTGTTTGTTGATGACAACCCGGCGGAGCGGCACAGGGTCCGCACTCAGGTGCCGGATGCCGCTGTTCCGGAGATCGGTGAACCGCAGCAATATATCATCAATCTGGACCGTTCCGGGTTTTTTGAGCAGACCAGTATCTCGGAAGATGACCTGCACCGAAATGAGATGTATAAAGCAAACATCGAGCGCAGCAGGCAGCAGGCGGCATTCGCGGACTATCATGATTACTTGCTTTCCCTGGAAATGAAAGCGGAAATACAGCCGTTTTCTTCCCTTTATATGTCCCGGATCGCCCAGCTTACCAACAAAAGCAACCAGTACAACCTGACGACCCGGCGCTGTACGGAAGCGGAACTTTCGGAGATCACCGTGGATCCGGAGTATATCACCTTATACGGGAAACTTACGGATAAATTCGGCGACAACGGTGTGGTTTCCGTTGCTTTCGGACACGCGGAAGGCAGTATCTTCCATATCGATCTATGGCTGATGAGCTGCAGGGTGCTGAAACGCGACATGGAATTTGCCATGATGGATGAACTTGTCCGGCGCTGCCGGGATAAAGGCATCGGGCTGATCCGGGGATATTATTATCCGACGAAAAAAAACAGGATGGTAAAGGAATTTTTCGGACTGCAGGGGTTTACAAAGATCTCCGAAGACGAGGATGAAAACGCGGTCTGGGAGCTTGACATCAGCCGCGGCTATGAAAACAAAAATACCGTGATCGCGGTCAACGTCTGAAAGCCGGAAAAGTGCCGCCGCGGAATACCGCCGTTGACCCGCATCTGCTCGGGACTGTCCCTTTATGGGATTGTCCCAACAATGAAGTAAAGTATCAGGATGGGATATTCCAATGAAGGAACAGTCCCGTGATGAATTTTTGAACAGTTACGGAAAAACACAAAAAAGGATGGAAATGCCATGAGTAAATATGAAATTTTTGAAAAACTGAACGGCGTATTTCGGGATGTTTTCGATGACGAGGATATCTGTGTCAGTGAAGGGACAACAGCCGCAGATATCGATGACTGGGATTCACTGTCCCATATCTCTCTCATCGCCGCGGTGGAATCCGAATTCGGCATCCGTTTTGACATGAAAGATGTGCTCAAAATGAAAAATGTCGGGGAAATGGCTGCGAAAATCGGGGAATTGACCTCCCGCTGATATAAAAACTGAAGAAAACAGGGTGATGTCACTCACTTCCTTTCCGTTTTTCGTCTTCTTTGCCGCGAGCCTGCTTTGTTATTATCTGATGCCGAAGCGGTATCGATGGATCAGCCTGCTGGGTTTCAGCGCGGCGTTTTTTCTGCTTTCTTCCGCTCCGGTCACGGGACTCTATCTGCTGGTCTGTGTCCTGATTTCCCATTTTTGCGGCCTTGCCATTTTCAGGTGCCGTGAACAGGATCCGGCCCGGGCGAAACGCATCCTGATCTTCGGTATTGCCGCAGATCTTTCCATACTTGCCCTGCTGAAATACAACAGCTTCTTCTTAATGCATTACAACGCCCTTTCCGCGGTCTTTCATTTCCCGCGGGCGGTGGACAGCCTGGATCTGCTTGTTCCGCTGGGGATCAGCTTCTACACCCTGGAGGCGGTCGGAATGATAGCCGATATATACTGGGGTATCAGTGAACCGCAGGATAACCTCCTGAAAACCGCTTTGTTTATCGCGTATTATCCCCAGCTGACCTCCGGTCCGATCGCCCGTTATGAGGAAATGAAGGAAGATCTTTTCAGCGGGCATGATTATTCCCGGGAAGCTGTTCTGCGGGGTATACAGCGCATGCTGTGGGGACTTTTCAAAAAGCTGGTTCTGTCTTCCCGCCTCGCGGTCGTTGTTGAAACGATTTATCACGATACGGAGACCTATAACGGTTTCTACGTATGGGCTGCCGCCGCGCTGTTCATGATGCAGCTGTACACGGACTTTTCCGGATGCATGGATATCATTATCGGGGCGTCGGAGGCATATGGCATACGGCTTCCGGAAAATTTCCGAACACCCTTCTTTTCCCGGTCCGTGCAGGAATTCTGGCAGCGCTGGCATATCACGCTGGGCGCATGGATGCGGGATTATGTCATGTACCCGATCCTGCGCACAAACCGCTGGACCCGGATGACGAAAACCATCAGGACCCGTTTCGGGAAGAAAGCCGCTAAACAGATCCCCGCGTATCTTGCCATGCTCTGTGTCTGGCTGGTCATCGGACTGTGGCATGGCGGCGCGTATAAATTCATTGCCGGACAGGGGTTCTGGTTCTGGCTGTGCATCGTCATCGGACAGGCAGGAGAACCGTTATGGAAAAAGCTGAGAGATTTCTTTAAGGTTCAGCCGGAGTCCTTCAGCTGGCATCTTTTCCAGTCGCTGCGTACCTTCGTTCTTGTCGCCTTCGGAAATATCTTCTTCCGCGCCGGCAGCTTCAAGGCAGCCATAACCGCGATCC
This sequence comes from Flexilinea sp., assembly GCA_036723985.1. Classification (GTDB taxonomy): domain Bacteria; phylum Chloroflexota; class Anaerolineae; order Anaerolineales; family Anaerolineaceae; genus Flexilinea. The sequence continues at coordinate 7,605 of DAIMGK010000112.1, read as the reverse complement.
GTATCGGCTTCACATCCCGGCCAAATCTCTGGATCTTTACAGACGGCTCATTCGCCAAACTCGGCATCAACGAAAGGGAAGTGACGCTGACGGCCGTCGGGCTGTTCGTTCTCCTGATCGTTTCGGCACTTCAGGAAAGCGGAAGCGTGCGGGATAAGATCAGCCGGCAGAACATTTACTTCCGCTGGTTCATATGGTTTGCCCTGCTGTTTGCCGTGATCATCTTCGGAAAATACGGTCCGGGCTATCATGCCGAAGACTTTATTTACAGAGGCTTTTAGATGAAAAAGACCCGATGGCTCCCTGTCTGCAAGGTTTTGCTTTTTCTCCTGATCTTCTTCGGGCTGCTTTTCCGTTTTTCCTATATCCTGCGTCCGACGATCACGACGATCGAAAACAATGAGAAACTGAATCTCCTGGGATATTATGGGGAAGCGAAAAACAGCTTTGATATGCTTTACTTCGGCAGCAGCGACGCGACAGTCTACTGGATGCCGTACAACGGCTTCCGTGAAGCCGGGATATCATCGTATACATACGGGAAAAGCATGATGCGTGCCTCGATGTTCGAGGATCTGCTGGATGAAGCGCTGAAAACCCAGTCTCCGTCCCTTGTGGTTGTCAGTATGCGGACGATCCTTGAGAGCGGTGACACCGTTGAGGAAGCCGCGCTCCGGTCTGTTACAGACACCCTGCCCTATACATCCCTCAATCGCTGGAAAATGATCTGGCGCAACAGGCACAATATCGTCCTGACGTCTGACGGTACCGATAAGGGCGGCAGCGGGCTGCCTACACAAAATATCTTCGACATTCTGCCTTTTTATTTCGATATCTGGAAATATCATGATAATTGGGATGATATCTGGGAGGATTCATACAATTTCGGCCGCCTCGGGGAGTTCACAAGCAACACCAAAGGCTTCCTGATCAGAACGTTCCATAAGGCGCAGGAAAGGGATGCCTCCGTTCCCGGAATTACGGAAACGCTGCCGCTGAGCGAAACGGTCGAAAAGGCGTTGCTGGCCCTGATGCGAAAAGCCGATGAGCGGGGCTTTGACCTGCTGTTTGTGATGGCCCCTTACTGTGAATCGGAAAGATCCCGGATGCTGTACAACAGTGCCGCGGAGTTGATCGCGGAAAAAGGTTACCGTTCTTTTGACTTTAATGAGGTTTTCGATGAGATCGGCATTGATCTGAAAACGGATTTCTACGACGAACGGCATCTCAACACGCTGGGTGCCGAAAAATACACCTCATATTTCATCAATTACCTGAATGAAAATTATGACCTTCCGGATCACCGCAGGGAAGCAGCTTACGCGGACTGGGTGGAAGACCTCACGGAATGGGCTGAGATCGAAACTCAGGCGCTCAAAGACTGCCGTTCCCTCCGGAAAAAGCTTCCCGCTGATAACTGGCAGTGAAGATTAATCAGACGTATGATGTAAGACGTCAGACGTAAGTTGGTGGTGGCTCTTCGTGTTTTATCATGAGATGATGAGCCTAAACCTGCTTCTATAAGAATGACGAAAAAATTTTAAAGAGTTTCGGTGTTGAAAGAAAGAGCCGGAAATTGTATTCAGGTACGGCAGAGGAAATTGACCGGGCATCTTCGGAATGGTTGTTATACATATAAAAAAAGGGCGCTGAACGCCCTTTTTTTGCACCTTATTGAATTGCCTGTTTCTTACCGGCTCATGACGAAGAGCAGGTACATCCCGGCGAAATACATGACCGTAAGGATGAGGGCATCGACGTCCATCAGTTTGCCGATGCGCTTGAAGCGGACAATATTGCCGAGCAGGCCGAAGGAAGTCATCAGGACGCCGAGCATCCCGACCACGATAAAGGAACTGTCGACTGTGGAAAGGAACCGGCCTTTGGTATAAAAGATATCCGCGATACCGATGCCGAACATGTTAAACATGTTGGAGCCGAACAGGTTGCCCAGCGCCATATCCGCCGCGCCGATGCTGATGGCTGAGATGGATGTGACCATTTCCGGCAGGGATGTGACCAGCGCTACCAGGGAGGAACCGACAAAACTTGTGCCCAGCCCCGTGATCTCGGAGATCTGTTCGGCAGCCCGGACCATGAAAGGCGTTACGATACCCAGCACGACCGCAGCCGCGGCAAAGCCGAGCAAACCGACCTTAAGGCTCGGGATCTCCGCAAGTTCCTCTTCCGTCATCGCGGTCGAAACGTTGTCCTGTTCGCTTTGTTCAATGATGTAAATCGCAAACACATAAGCGGCAATGATCAGAATGGAATCGATCCCGACCCAGCCGATATTGAGATTCAGTTTTGAGATCGTCGGATTGGCTACCAGTGAGAAAAGGACCAGCGTGCTGATAAAAACCGCGAATCCGCCGGATACCAGATGCCGCCCCTGGGATGTGCGCAGAATGCGCTGATCCCGTCCGAGTACATCAAGGATCGCCAGAATGAACATATTGAAAGCGCTCGAACCGAAGAAGTTGCCCGCTGAAAGTTCAGGAGAACCCATACGGATCGAGTTGATCGAGGTCAGAAGTTCCGGAAGGCTGGTGGCTCCTGCAAGGAGCAGAACGCCGATAAACATTCCGCCAAGTTTGGTTCGGGCAGCGATAACGTCGCCGTATTTGGCCAACTGCATCGCTGAAATGACGATCAGAGCTGCTGCGAGTACAAATGTAACCCATACCCAGCCGCCTGTGGTTGCTGCGATTTGAATTGATTCAAACATATTCTGTTTTACCTTTAGACCATCTCAGGATGAAAAGATCCGGAAATGGCGATTTTCCCGTCCCGGCCTGATGAGTTTATGAAACCCACCGCCGTTTTATATCATTTTTTGTTGTAATTCTTATGGATCCCTTTGATTTCCGTTACCGGCCAGTATGTAAAGATACCTGTGTTCGGTTCGGACAGATCACCGATGAGGCGTTCTGTTTCCGCGAGGCACTCTCTCACGGTATCTTCATGTTCCACCATTGCGATCAGCGTTTTACTGTTTTCGTCAGAATTCGCTGTCGTAAAGGCAAAACGCCCGGGAATACGTTTCCTTACACGGTACGCACCGATGCTTTCGAGGATCGTTACCCCTCCGACACCGATCTTTTTCCAGCCGTCAAGGATCATATCAAGCTTTTTTGAATCATTCAGTACAAACATTATGACGTACATGGCTGTTGATTCCTCCTGTTTTATTTTGCCACAAAATTACATCTGTCATATTTTAAACATGACATTCATTCGATAGATCGTTTTATTACTGTTCAATGGCCTGACAGCGTCTGCCGAAGAAAGTACTTCGAAGAGACATGGGACAGATGAATTTCTGAGGGCGGACAAATGTCAGACTGTTCCGCGGGTTCCCCTCATTTTTCACATTATACCATGATATATATATTTGAAAACTCCTGATTTTCTGCCGCCCTGTTTTTTTAAGGTAAAATAGAGCTATGGCAAATAAAACATATGAAAACTGGCTGGAGATCGATCTTCAGGCCATTGAAAACAACTTGAAACTGGTTCAGAACATCTCCGGACTTCCCACCGCTGCGGTTCTGAAAGCGGATGCCTACGGGCACGGTGTCCTCCCTGTGTCACGGGCTGCTGTGAAGGCAGGCGCGATCTTTCTCGCGGTTGCCCGGTTTTCGGAAGCGCGGGAACTGCGGAATGCCGGATTTACAGAACCGATCCTGGTCCTGGGGATGATCCCGCCGGAAAATGTGATCGAAGCCTCGATCATGAAGGTCCGCGGCATCCTTTTTAACACGGAGCAGATCGCGCTCTATGAAAATATCCTGCGCGGCACCGGCCACACGCTGGAAGTTCATGTCAAGATCGACAGCGGTATGGGCCGGCTCGGTTTTCCGGCGGAAGACGGACTGAAGCTCCTGCAGGCAGTGAAGGATTCCACTTATCTGGATTCGGAAGGCCTCTGTACGCATCTGGCACGGGCTGATGAGCCGGAAGCGGATACGACAGACTGGCAGCTGGACCGGTTTGACCGTCTGGTCGCTGAAGCGGAAGCCTGCGGACTGCGGCCGCGCCTGGTCCATACGGGAAATTCAGCCGGAGCGCTGTTCCATAAACGCTGCGGAAAGTATGACATGGTCCGCGTCGGAGAGGCAATGTACGGCATGCATCCGGCACCCGGCGCTATGCTGCCTGAAGGCTTCAAATACGCCTTGTCCTGGAAGGCGGGAATCACCTCCGTTAAGATGATCCCCGGCGGACGCGGGATCAGTTACGGTCACCGATACATTACCCACGGTACCGAACAGCGTGTGGGCGTTATCCCTGTCGGTTATGCGGATGGCTATCGCCGCATTCAGGGCAACAGAGTGCTGGTCCATGGCTGCATCGTTCCCGTGATCGGCAATGTCTGTATGGATCAGTGCATGATCGACCTGAACGATATTCCCGACGCGGTGATCGGAGATGAGGCTGTCCTGATCGGGTCACAGGGAAACCGGTCCATCACGGTTGAAGAAGTTGCCTCGTCCTGGGGTACGATCAACTATGAAGTGACCTGCGGCATCGCCCATCGTGTAAACCGCTTCTACTCATAAACCGGAACTGTATATTTTGTCATAAATTATCTTCATCCCGCTCTTTTTCGGGAAATGTTCTTGAGCATTAATATGGTCATCAATTCAGCACCAGAATCACTGTACCGCTGGAAGCCTTATTCCGCACTGACACCGGCTGATCTGCATGAACTCTCCGCATACCCGCGGATCATGCAGAAACTGCTGCGTGTCCGCGGGATCTGCAACCGTAAGGATGCGGAAGTGTTTCTTACACAGAACGGCAGTCTTTATGATCCGCTGGATAAAGACAGTGGACTCAAAGGAATGCCCTCGGCTGTACGCATGATCCTCGACGCGGTGGACCGGAAACAGAAGATCGCGGTTTACGGTGATTATGATGTTGACGGCATTACCGCCAGCTGCATCCTGGTGCAGCTTTTACAGAAGATCGGCGCGCCTGATCCGGTCAGCTATATCCCGGATCGTTTTGAGGAAGGGTACGGACTCAATAAAGAGGCTTTGAAGACCCTTTCCGACCGGGGCATTGATCTTGTTATCACCGTCGACTGCGGCATACGGTCCAACGAAGAGGCTGATTACGCCCGCGAACTGGGACTGAAGCTGATAATCAGTGACCATCATGAGCCCGGTGAGGTGATCCCTGCCGCTGATGTGGTGATCTGCGCGAAGCAGCCGGGAGATCCTTATCCTGAAAAAAATCTGGCAGGTGTGGGAGTCGCTTATAAGATCGCGGAGGCTGTCCTGGAAGCCCGCCCGAGGAAAGGGATGGAAGCCCGGGATTGGGTGGATATCGCCGCGATCGGCACTGTCGCGGATATCGTCCCAATGACAGAAGAAAACCGGGCTCTGGTAAAAGACGGCCTGCGGAAACTGCAGACACAGCCCCGATACGCCATTCAGGCGCTGGCCGAGGTCGGGAAGTTCCATATCGCCGACATATCCACACAGACCATCGGTTTCGGCATCGCTCCCCGGCTGAACGCTCCCGGACGGCTGGATAAGGCCGGGCTGTCCTTTGAGTTGCTGATGAGTGGCAGTCTGGCTGAAGCGAAAATACTTGCCGGTGAAGTCGACCGGAAAAATCAGGAACGCAAGGATCTTGCCGCGATGATCCAGAAAAAGTCCGCGGAAGGACTGACCAGGGAAAATGTGCCCATGGTCATATGCAGCCGGGATCCCGGTTACAACATGGGGATCGTCGGTCTGGGCGCGGCCCGTCTGATGGATTCCTTTTACCGTCCTGCCATCATCGGGGCACAGGGGGAAACCGAGACCCGTGCCTCCTGCCGGAGCATTGATGAATTCAGCATCATTGAGGCGCTGGATGAGATCAATGAGAAGTTCCCGGGATTGCTGAAAAAATACGGCGGTCATTGGAAGGCGGCAGGCCTGACCGTGGAGAACGATAAATGGGATGAGTTTACGAAACGCATAAACGAGTCCGCGGAAAGAAAGCTGGCGGGCATACGGCTGATCCCTACGAAAAATTATGACATGGAACTGACCCCCGCCTACGCTGATCTTGATCTGGTCACGCAGCTGGAGCAGCTGGAGCCTCTGGGGGAGGGAAATCCCGAACCGCTGTTCGTATTCAGAAATCTGAAGGTGTTATCCGCAAAGAAAATCGGTAAGGATGGGACCCATTTGAAAGTCATGTTCGCGGGCAATGGCGGACGGATCCTTGACGGCGTCGCCTTCGGTTTGGCGAATTGGTGTGACTGGCTGAAGGATCACGACCGGGTGGACGTGTTATGCCATCTTGAAAAGAATACCTACCATGATGAAACGAAGCTGCAGCTTCATATCATCGACCTGCGTGTACCGGAATCATAGGTCCGGCAGGCAGTTATATCCCGCCGAAAAGAGATCCTGACAGGATCGGCACCGGGATCCCGGCGACCATAAAGATCACTTCCCCCGCCCGGGCGGCAACGGCCTGATTGGCCCGTCCCAGCATATCCCGAAACGTTCGGCCCAGTTTATATGCCGGCACTACCCCCATACCCACCTCATTGGATACGATGAACCAGTAAACCCGGGGAGTGCGGGACACCAGATCCAGCAGGGCATCCAGCTCATTTGCGCACAAAGCCGAAAAAGCTTCTTTTTCCCCGACATTTTCATCCAGAGAAAGAAGTACATTTGATGATAAAACGGAAAGGCAGTCAAACAGGACGCAGCCGGCTTTCTGCTCAGCCAGTGCCGTCTCCAGTTTCGCCGCTGCCATGCGCGGAGCTTCAACAGTCCGCCAGTTATGGGGCCGGCGTTCCTGATGGAGCCTGACGCGGTTCGCCATCTCCTCATCCAGGATCTCCGCTGTCGCGCAGTAGATCACCGCGTCACCGGATCCCCGGGCGCGCTGTTCGGCGTATGCGGATTTCCCGCTGCGGGCACCGCCGAGGATAAAGCTCAGATTTCCCAATCGGTCACTCATATGCAATCCCTGACCATTTCCATGGAACTCCGGAAGTCCGCTTCGCTGAAAACTTCCAGCGTCAGCACCCCGTGAAATTCCTGCCGGATCAATTCCCCCAGGACAGCCCGGATCTTTTCCTTCGGCATGCGTTCCAGCGACTGATGATCCCGCGTACCGACGCCGTGCAGGTGGATCACGGACGTGAGCGGCAGCCATTTCCGCATTTCCGGCACCGGATCAAGTCCCTGCACAAACAGATGCCCGATATCCAGACAGGCCCGGGTCCCGCAGGCACGGATGACCGGTCCATTCCAGCCGGCGGGGTAACTTTCCAGATTCTCTATGGCGAGCTTTTCCCGGACACAGGAAGCATCCGCCAAAGCGTTGACAGCCCGGATCCGCTGCTTCTGCCATTCCGCAGGCACGGTTCCCTCTCCGGAAGGAATATCCCCGCATTCCAGATGGCAGACATAAGCAAACGGATCCAGATCCCGGGTCCCATCAATGACTTTCATCGCCTTTTCGATGGAAATATCCCGGTCTTTGTCCGAAAAATTCAGATCAAGCGGCAGATGGACGGTATAGCTCAGGCCGTTTTCCGCGGCGATCTCTGCATCCTCTACGACTCCTGTCACATAGACAATG
>DAIMGK010000111.1:0-16093 GCA_036723985.1 Flexilinea sp. | reverse complement strand
CTTTTTTTTCGCAGCTCTGTCTCTCTCCGCGTCAATAAAACATTTCTGAAGGAGTATCTATGAAAGACGTTATTATTGCGTGCGACTTTAAAAACAAGGAAACCACCCTCGATTTTCTCGACAGGTTCACTGACCGCAAACCTTTCGTGAAGATCGGTATGGAGCTCTTCTATTTCGAAGGCCCCGCCATCGTCCGCGAGATCAAAGCCCGCGGGCATAAGATCTTCCTTGACCTGAAGCTTCATGACATCCCGAATACTGTCATGTCCGCTATGAAGAGCCTCTGCGCTCTGGATCCAGACATCATCGACGTCCACGCCGCGGGAACCATCGCCATGATGAAAGCCGCGATGGAAGGAGCTGTACGATCTGACGGCAGCAAACCCCTGGTGGTCGCAATTACGCAGCTGACATCCACTACACCGGAAGCCCTGCGTGATGAACTGCTCATCAACGCTTCCATGGAAAACACTGTCATTAAATACGCACAGAACGTCCGGGATGCCGGGCTGGCAGGTATTGTCTGCAGCCCGCTGGAAGCCGCAGCTGTAAAAAAGAACACTTCACCGGACTTTATCACCATCACACCCGGTATCCGTCCCGCGGACGCGGTAAAAGATGACCAGGCCCGCTTCACCACACCTTCCCAGGCTGCCAGGAACGGTTCTGATTTCATCGTCGTCGGCCGTCCCATCACCCGCGCAGCGGATCCGGTGGAAGCCTACATCAAAATTTACAACGAATTCATGGGACTGTGATCATGGAACACGAAATTGCAAAACATCTTCTTGATATCCGCGCCGTATTTCTGCGCCCGGACGACCCTTTTACCTGGGCCAGCGGCATAAAAAGCCCGATCTACTGTGACAACCGGCTGATACTGTCTTATCCTGAGGTACGCCGTGTTGTGGAAAAAGCCCTGGCAGACATGATCAGGAAAGAATATCCTGAATGCCAGGCTGTCTTCGGCACATCCACCGCAGGCATCGCCCATGCTGCTTATGTATCCGAAATTCTTGACCTTCCCATGGGCTACGTCCGAAGCAAAGCCAAGGACCACGGACGCACCAACACCATCGAGGGCCGCCTTGAACCCGGATGGAAAGTCGTTGTCATCGAAGACCTGATCTCTACCGCCGGCTCAGCAGTCGATGTGGTCGAAAACCTGCGGGAAGCCGGAGCCGAGGTTCTGGGGATCGCGTCCATCTTCACCTATGGTATGCAGAAGGGTCTTGACCGTCTCGCGGATGCCAATGTCCGCAATGTTTCGCTCTCCAACTTTGACGCGCTTGCCGAAACCGCCGCGGAAATGGGGCTCATCGCTCCCGACGACATCGTCCGCCTCCGCGCCTTCCGCGCCAACCCATCAGACGAAAGCTGGATCGAAAAAAAAAATTAGGTATCAGTTTTTAGGTAAATAGGATAGAGACATGGACAGCAGGATATGTTGTTCATGTCTCTTTTTTTGATCAGGATACCGCTTTTTTTATTCCGTTCTTTTCATGTAACTCTTACCATTTTCATAACGAGTCACGCGGACAGATCCGATTCGACAGCTGACATCAGCGATACATTTCCATTTAATATCACCAATTTTTTCTCTTTCATGCATTTCCCAATGAAAATTTTGGTTTTGTGATTTATCGGCTATACTAAAGGATGTAAATTCAGTCATTAAAAACTGACTGGAAAGGAAAAGAATATATGGAAAAATCAAATATCGGTATCGTCGGTCTGGCTGTCATCGGAGAGAATCTGGCTATTAATATGGAAAGCCGGGGCTTTACCGTCAGCGTCTTCAACCGCACCACCGAAAAAGTCACAAAATTCATCAACGGACGGGCAAAAGGGAAAAACATCCGCGGCGCTTATTCTCTGGAAGAACTGGTCTCCCAGCTGGAAACCCCGCGCAAAGTCCTGCTCCAGATCAAAGCAGGTTCACCGGTCGATGAGATGATCGACCAGCTCATCCCGCTGCTGGAGCCCGGAGACATCATCATTGACGGCGGCAACTCCCACTTCCCGGACACCATCCGCCGGACCGCCTATGTGGAAAGCAAAGGGCTGCTCTTTGTCGGCACCGGGGTTTCAGGCGGCGAAGAAGGCGCTCTCAAGGGACCATCCATGATGCCGGGCGGGTCCGACGCAGCCTGGCCGTATGTCAAACCAATTTTTCAGGCCATCTGCGCAAAAGTGGAAGACGGTTCCCCCTGCTGCGAATGGGTCGGTTCCAACGGTGCGGGACATTATGTTAAAATGGTCCACAATGGCATCGAATACGGCGACATGCAGCTGATCTGTGAAGCATATCAATTAATGCGCGATCTTCTCGGGATGAGCGCAGATGAAATGCACGAGGTGTTTGCTGAATGGAATAAGGGTGAACTGAACAGCTATCTGATCGGTATCACAGCGGACATTCTGGCTTACAAAGACGAGGACGGTCAGCCGCTGGTCGACAAGATCCTCGATACAGCCGGGCAGAAAGGCACCGGTAAATGGACTTCCATCGCGGCTTTGGATGAAGGGATCCCGCTGACGATGATCGGTGAAGCCGTCTTCGCCCGCTGCCTGAGTGCCATGAAAGCGGAACGGACATCAGCTTCCCGCGTCCTGCAAGGTCCGGAATACAAATACTCTCCTGACCGAGGACACATGATCAATGCGATCAAAGATGCCCTGTATGCTTCGAAGATCATATCCTACGCGCAAGGCTTTACGCTTCTCCGTGACGCAGCCAAAACCTACGGATGGGATCTCCATTATGGGAATATTGCCCTGATGTGGCGCGGCGGCTGTATCATCCGCAGTGTTTTTCTGGGTGACATCAAGAAAGCTTTTGACGCGGACCCGGATCTGCAGAATCTGCTGCTGGACGATTCATTCCGGGAACGTGTTGAGAAAGCTCAGGCCGGCTGGCGTGAGGTCTGCGCGGAAGCGATCCGCTGCGGAATTCCCGTTCCGGCCATGTGCAGTGCGTTGAACTACTTTGACGCCTACCGCACCGAACGCTTATCGGCAAACCTGCTGCAAGCCCAGCGTGATTATTTCGGTGCCCACACCTATGAGCGTCTGGACCGGCCCCGCGGGACTTTCTTCCATACCAACTGGACCGGGGAAGGCGGAGACACCGCCGCCTCGACTTACAACGCTTAGTTCAAAGTTCATTGTTTCTATTTACAAGAGACCGCAAATGCGGTCTCTTGTTTTAAATAACTAACATTAAACCCCGGAACCGGCACTGACCTTTCAGGGTTGAGTCTAAAATGACCGTTCAAAAAAAGTGAGCACTGCGAAAGTGTGTGAGTCTTATAAAGAGCCTGATACTTTCTTAAGCGGGGGTATGGGGGCTGCAAGCCCCCGGAAATCAGGTGCGGAGCGAAGCTCGAGAGCCAAATCATCATTCAGCGCAGCGATTCCTTAAGGCTCTTGCATTTGCAAACACACGAACTTACGCTCCCGCACTTTGCGAAGCAAACTATTCCGCATGCAGAGGGTAAATACAAACTGAGCTCTTATAGTAGGAGAACATAAAAAACCGGTGGTCAGCCACAGGCATCAAACGATCAGGTGTTTTCCTCCTACTCCCAGATGAATTTCGTGATCGTCCCGTCAGAAGTGATCTGGTTGGAGATACCGGCAAAAGGATTGATCAGGAAGATATTCCCATCCACGAGGAACGCGATCCAGGAAGACTGTTCCGCAGTTCCCGGCCCCCATACAAGATGCTGCGGGGATATGTATCCGCTGCTGCCGCGGACAGGATATACGATCCGGGAATTTTCACCGTTGGCGTCACTCAGCATGATGTGATAACGTTCAGATTCCACCTGACGAGGCAAATCAGTCTGCAGCCATGCAAGCCATGAGGTTCCGTTGTCAAAACGCGGGGACATGGCAGGGTAAGAAAAAAGTCCGGCCTGTTCCGCCACCACCCGGAAATCTCCGTTTTGCAGGTCATAATAGGCAATATGATAATCCGCCTCATCAAAGGTTTGCACACTGCCGTTTGGCTTGCCATGGAAAGTAAAATAAAAACCGGTATTATCTGTATTCCAGCAGAACCCGGGGATCCAGGCCCAGTCGCTGCGAGTTTTCTCATAGGGTGTAAAATGGATCAGTTCCCGTTTCTCACCGCTGAGACGATCCACGACACCAACACTTTCCGTTCCCGCGAATAACAATTGCCGCGCGTCATCAGACAATGCGAATTCTGTTCCCCACCAGCTGTAAGATCCTGTGTCATCCGGCGGAAGGATCTCCTCCTGCGTCATCAGCATACCCGTATCGCTGACAAACTGCATGCGAAGGTCATTCTGCGCTTTCCATCCCGGTGCTTCTTCAGAAGGGATCACGGAAGAATAAACAAACCTTCGGGTATTGCCCGGGAGCCAGGAAGCGAAATGAAGCACATTGGAAACACGGAGCGAGATCGGCTCTGCGTTCCAGTCACTCAGATCCAGCATCCACAAACCATTGACCTCGGTGCTTTTTCCGGTGCGGGAGAACATCAGCCATTTTCCGTCCGAAGACAGATCCAGGACTCTGCCATCAAGATCGCCGGATGAAACCAGCGGTGTACGGTTTTCCGTGGATCCTTCCATCATCCAGGCATTTCCATTGGATACATAGATCAGGCGGCCGGATATTTTGATCGGAGCGTATTCAGCTTTCGCCCCGCGCATCAGGATCTCGGGTACAGGCTCTTTAACCGTAACGACGGAAACCACTGTTTTACTCTTCTGGATCCCGTCTTCATAAGTAAAGCATGTGGTTATCTCCCTCCTGCCATTCTGTCCGCGCTGAATGATCTTTGTCTCACCGTTAGAAAGCGATTCATTCCTGACCGTCTGGCTTTGAAATGGGATGACCTGTTCAGCGATAACATCTTCCGTTGTAACCCGTATGACCTGTATTTCCCCGCTGAGAGGAATAGGCATCGCCTGCGCGGGGTACACGATATCCCGGGATCCGACACTGACGCCTACCGTCCTGAGCGCATCCGCGACTGTTGCATCAGAAGATACCTTGCTCAGATATAGCATACCGTCACAAGAGACTGAAACGTCCCGCTGACCCACGCCCTCGTCCGCATAAAAATTTCTGATCTCAGCACAGCCGGCAAAAATCAGGCAAATACAGAGAAAAACCATTGCCCGGCAAAAATGTCGGGCTGTTTTCTGTTTTTCGTTTGTCTGTTTGATCTTCACCATACTTCAGTTCGTCCGCGTCGGCTGAGCTTAATATTACACTATTCCAATTAAAATGGAACCGGTCCCGGAAATATCCCGGTACCGGCTCCGTTTTCCCATTTATTTTTTCATCGCTTCCAGGGTGATCATCCCGTCTCCGACGTGGAGATCTCGAATCTCGTATTTTTCCTCCAGCTTTGCCATACCCTGGCTGACAGGATATTCAATATACGAATTGACCGTAGCCGGATCAACGGTAACGAGCGGTACATCCACTGAAATAACATTGACATGGATGCTTCCGTCCCAGGTGATCTCAGCCTGAAGAGATGCAGTAACCTTCAGGAAACCTTTGCCTGCTTTAATCGAAAGAACAGTCTTATCCGTTTTGAATTCGATATAAGGATCAGAAACATCCAGCCTCATCCCGGTAGATTCCTGGATCATATTCTGTATTTCATGCTCAAACATGATCAGATATTCGGTAGCCGCGGAAGACATATCATCATCCGTGACCACCAGATTGAACACAGAGCCTGAAGGCAGAGCTTCGATTTCGCGATATTGGTTCTCCAGTTTTTCTATAGTTTGTGCTGATATTGTACTGCATCCGAAAAATAATGCAGCGATTAAGACAAGTATTGGTAAAATATAATATTGAGTTTTGTTCATTTAATACCTCCGATGGTTGAACGAACCCCGCTTTAAAATAGTTTCAGGCTGTTTCGGACAGTTTCTGAAAACAAACAGCCGACCGGTCAATAGCTAAAGGATCGCACAAATTCAGGTTTTCATACGGTCTGCCGGATATGAGCAGACAGCTTTTTAGAGATTATAGCACGACACGATGGAAGAGAATATAAAATACACACAAGAAACACTGACAGCACTGGAAGCCGTGCTTTTTGCAGCCGCAGCACCGGTCGCGTATACCCGATTAGCTGAAACACTGGGCCTGAAGGTCGGCGTCATTCACGAAATGTGTCAGACACTTTCCAATGAATATGAAAAGCGCTGTGCAGGGATCCGCATGCAGTTTCTGGACGGGCAGGCACAACTCACTACAGCGCCGGAAGTTTCATCCGCGGTCGAGACTTTCCTCGGGCTGGAAGCGACTCAAAAGCTCAGCCGGGCGGCGCTGGAAACGCTTACGATCGTCGCATACCGGCAGCCGATCTCCAGACCGGCCATTGACAGCATCCGGGGAGTAAACAGCGAGTATATTTTACGGGGTCTGCAGACCCGGGGACTGATCGAGGAAGTCGGCAGGGCGGAAACCACAGGACGTCCGATACTCTACGGCACCACACAGGATTTTCTGCTCTATTTCGGGCTCACTTCACTGAAAGACCTCCCGCCATTTGAGACGGAAGAGATGAACGAGATCAAAGAAGATATACAGATATTAAAGGAGTGATACAGGATCATGGAAGAAAGACTTCAAAAAATTTTAGCCCGCTGCGGATTCGGTTCCAGGCGTGATTGCGAAGAATATATACAAATGGGCCGCGTTTCGGTCAACGGCGTGACTGCGGAGCTGGGAAGCAAAGCAGATCCGGTGAAAGATACCATCCGCGTTGACGGACAGGTACTGCAATACACCGAACCTGAAAAGGTCTACATCATGCTGAACAAACCGCGCTTCGTTCTCTCCGACCGTGACAGCTCCGATCCCCGCCGCAGTGTTTTCTCCATCGTTGAAAATTCGGACGGCCTTTTTGTCGTCGGACGCCTGGACTTCGAGAGTGAAGGGCTGATGCTTCTGACAAATGACGGTGAACTGGCAAACAAACTCTCACATCCGCGTTACGGGAAGGAGAAGGAATATCAGGTACTGGTAGCCAAACGTCCGGACGATAAACAGCTGAAAGCCTGGCGGCACGGCGTGGTTTTGGAGGACGGAGAAAAAACAGGCCCGGCACAGGTGACCGTCAGCGGCGTCTCCGGCAAAGGCGCATGGCTGAGAGTCGTCATGACGGAAGGCCGGAAACGTCAGATACGGGAGATCGGTAAGACCATAGGGCTTCCCATCGTACGTCTGATCAGGGTAAGGATCGGTACGCTGGAATTGGGTGATCTGAAATCCGGCGAATACAAACCTCTCAGCGAAAATCAGGTAAAATCCCTGCGGGCGTTGATTTCCGGAAAACCCCGGGCTGAAAAACAGGCGGCAGCCATCGCCAAAACCGGAGAACGTCAGACATTCAATAAGCCGGGGCAGCAGAAACCGCTGCACAAGACCAGCCGTGCCGAACGGAAAAAAACAAACGAAAAAATTGAGAAAAAAAATAAGAAATCAGCAAAATCAATTTCAAATGCCCAGTCAAAATCTTTTGGGAAAGATAATCAAGAACTCAAAGGACGAACAAAAATAATGAATTGGCAGGATTGGAAAAAAATAACTACAAATAAAGGTGACCAACACGAAAGTGTGTGAGTCTTATAAAGAGCCTGATACTTAATAAGCGGGGGTATGGGGGGCGCAGCTCCTGTCTCGAATCTGATCGGACGAAGTCCGTACCTTACGGGACAGGTTTATAGCCCACGGAAATCAGGTGCGGGGCGAAGCTCGGGAGCCGAAACATAATTCAGTGCAGCGGTTCCTTACGGCTCTCGCATTTGCAAACACATATATTTTCGATCCCGCACCTTGCGAAGCACATTATCCCGCATACAGAGGGTAAATACAAACTGAGCTCTTATAGTAGAATAAGAATATAATATATGTGAATTCTTCATTACATAAAAGAAATAAGGATATAATGATTCATGAATCATCGTCTAATAAGACAGCCTCGGAGGATAGAGAATGAAAATCACAATGGTCATTCCGACCTACAATGAATCAGAGAATCTGCCCAAACTGGTAAAGGAAGTGCTGGCGCTGCCGCTGGACGACATCAATATTCTCATCGTAGATGATAACAGTCCTGACGGCACCGGCGACCTTGCGGAAAAGCTCAGGAGCGAATATAACGACAGGATCCACTGTCTGCACCGGGCGGGCAAAATGGGTCTTGGCTCTGCTTATAAAGAAGGTTTTCGCAAAGCTATTGAAGAAGGAGCCGATTACATCGGTCAGATGGACGCGGACTTTTCCCACCCCATCGATAAGATCCCGGTGATGGTTTCCCTGCTCGCGGACGCGGATCTGGTAATAGGATCCCGTTATGTCAAAGGCGGGAAACTTGATGAAGACTGGCCGTTCTACCGCAAATGGCTGTCCGGTTTCGGAAACGCATATGCCCGGACCATTCTGGGAATGAAGACCCGGGATGTGACCGGCGGATTCAAGATCTGGAAAAAAGAGACCCTGAATGCCATGCCGCTGGACGCCATCAAAGCAAACGGATACGTATTCCAGGTGGAAATGAACTATGTAGCTTACAAGCTCGGCTTCAAAATCGTCGAAACACCGATTTACTTCAAGGAACGCACAATGGGGACCTCAAAGATGAACCTCGGGATCAGCATTGAAGCCGCCTGGCGGACCTTGACACTGCGTTCACAGCACAGTGATATCAAAAAAATTAAATAACGATTCAGAAATGGTACAGAGAACACTTGCTTTCCGGAGGTTTCCGCTCCGGACGGGCAGTGATGCGGATCATTTTCTGACTCGATGCAAAAATCATTACTGACAGCAGGGAAAAATGAACGACAATATTTATGACGAATTGAAATGGCGCGGAATGATCCATGATCAGATCGACGGCGTTGAAAAGTTATTGAAAGAACAGAAGGTCACGCTCTACAACGGCTTTGACCCCACCGCGGACAGTCTGCATGTAGGCCACATGGTCCCGCTGATCGCGCTGGCCCGTTTCCAGCGTTACGGGCATCATGTTCTGGCACTGGCGGGCGGCGGCACCTGTATGATCGGAGACCCCTCCGGCCGTTCCGCGGAGCGGAACCTGCTTTCCCGGGAAGAAGTGCTTCACAATGTGGAATGTATCAAGAAACAGCTTGCGCATTTCCTCGATTTTGAGGTTCAAGCCAATCCGGCAAAGATCGTCAATAACATGGACTGGCTTGGCGGACTGAGCATGCTGGATTTTCTGCGTGACACCGGCAAGTACTTCACCATCAACTACATGCTGGCGAAAGATTCCGTAAAGAACCGCATGGACCGGGAATCCGGCCTTTCCTTTACCGAGTTCAGCTATATGTTGCTGCAGAGCTATGACTTCTACCATCTGCATCAGGAAATGGGCTGCGTTCTGCAGTGCGGCGGCTCCGACCAGTGGGGCAACATCACCGCGGGATCAGATCTGATCCGCAGACGTAGCGGTGACAGTGTATACGGACTCACCTACCCGCTGATCAAGAAATCCGACGGTACGAAATTCGGCAAAACTGCCGGCGGCGCTGTATGGCTGGATCCGAAACGCACATCTCCGTACAAGTTCTATCAGTTCTGGCTCAACACCGACGATAACGATGTGATCCACTACCTGAAATTCTTCACTTTCTTCGATGAAGAAACCATCAGCGGACTTGAAGCCGAAACGAAGGAACATCCGGAAGCCCGGGCTGCCCAGAAGGCACTGGCAGTGGAAATGACGAAGATGATGCACGGCGAGACTGCCCTTGAAAATGCCAGACAGGCAAGCCAGGCACTGTTCGGCGGTGATATCATCGGGCTTTCCGCTGATGACATCCGGGACATCTTCTCTGAAGTCCCGTCCTTCGACATGCCGGCGGACCATTTCGGCGGTGAAGGGCTGAATGTGGTCGATGTGCTGACCGGGACCGGCTTCCTGAAGTCAAAGGGTGAAGCCCGCCGCGGGATCCAGGAAGGCGGCATCTATGTCAATAACCGCCGCGTGACCGACCCCGCGATGAATATCACGATTTCCGACTTCATCGAAGGGAAATTCCTCGTCCTGCGCCGCGGGAAGAAGAACTACTTCCTCGTCAAAACCAACGACTAAGGTTCAAAGCTTTAATCAGAGTTCAGAGTTCAGATAATATGTGGGACAGTCACCGCAGACTCAGGATCGAGTCGAAGGTGACTGTCCCTTAAGAACAAAGATCAGAGATCATTGATCAATGTTTTGATAATAAGTCTTCAAATTATAAAGGCTTACATCAAAAATCAAAATAAGAACACCTTCCGAATAGCGTTTTTCGATGCGATCCAGAAGGTGTTTTTTTACATTTTTACAGTTAGTAAAATGAAGCAAAGAGGAAAGACTCTGCCGGGGAACAACTGTATACTAACAACTAATGACCAATGACTAATGACTAATTCTTTTCAAGCCAGCTTCGGAGCAGGGAATAGAGTTCCTGCAGCTGTCCTGTCCGGATCTCCGCCTGCTGGGCTGCTTCATCATAAGTCGTCACGGCAGTATCTTCCAGTTTGTTCAGGCGTTCCATGATCATCTCCACCGACCGTTTGTATTCCGCCTGGATCTCATCCTGCCCGAGCGTATAATTCATCCAGCGCTTCTGGTCTTCCGACTTGAAATTTGCCCATTCCTGATGGAATTTTTCTTCCGTCAGGCGCTGCATTTCCGTCAGTTCGTTCGTCCGGCGGTCAAAACGGACTGAAGCCTCATCCAGAATATCCTGTGAGCGTTTGATGGAGCGTTTCGTCGCGTCCAGCGACTGGACCTGGCCTTCCAGAGATGAAGCCCGTTCCACAACTTCGGCGAAGGATTCCTTCCACTCCGCCCATTCTTTTTCACGGTTGACATCAGCGACATTGATCTTTTCCTGAAATGCCAGCCACTGCTGTTTCCGTTCGTTTTCACCGGAGAGCACATCGTTGATACGTGTCTCCATCCGTTTGATCGCATCTGATGAGAGATCGACCTTTGTCTTCATCTCTTCATTTCGTTTTCGGTAAGCATTCAGTTCCGTCTGCATGTCACCGAGGCGCTTGATATCCTGTTTCCGGCTTTCCTCATTGGTCTTCTGGAACCGCAGGAAATCATCCCGCTCCAGGGCTACCTTTTCGATGCGGTGACTGAGTTCCTCCACACTGCGGTTGATCGTGAAAATATCATCCATCCGGGCCTGTACGGCTTTTCTGATATCGCCGATCGGCTCGATCTGCTTGCGGAGCTCCAGGATCGCACGGCTCAGGCTTTCCTGAACATTCTGCCGGTTCGCGTCAATTTCCGCTTCCCGGATCGTATGTGTTTTATTGTTTTCCTCGATCATGATCTGCAGCTCACCGCGGTGCTGCGCGATCGATGCGTCCAGGTGATCCAGACGCGGAAATACACTCGGATAAACGCTGATCTCCTTCTGCAATTCCTTGATATCATTCTTCAGGGCAAGGTTTTCACTCTTCAGCTGAGTGATCTGTTCCTGCAGCAGGTAGATCGCGTCTTTATCCTTCCGTCTTTCCCCGTCGAGCCACTCAAGCCGCTTCAGGATCTGCGGTATATCATAATAATCATCGCCTGCGTGAGGCTGCCATGCTTGTGCCATAAGTCATCTCTCCTATCGCTATTATAACAGGAAAAGATATTTCAGCAACCTGATATTTATTTACGGAGCTTTGCAAGGGCTTCATTCTTTCCGACGATCACTAAGATGTCACCCTCCCGCACGATATAATCCGCACCGGGAGCGACAATAATTGATTCGCCGTTTTTCACCGCGATAATGTTGATGCCCAGCCTCGCGCGTACGCTCAGATCCCGAATACTTTTGTTGAACCAGGCACCGGGAGCCTGCTCTTCGACCAGACTGTATTCTTCGGACAGATCGATAAAATCCAGAATATTCGGTTCGACCAGTTTATGAACGAGCCGGTCCGCCATTTCACGTTCCGGGATCACGACCGTATCCGCGCCGAGTTTTTCAAGGATTCGCTGATGCATCGGGCCCTGGGCTTTCGCGACGACGAACGGAACTTCAAGCTCTTTCAGGAGCATGGTAATAAACACGGAAGTACCCACATCCCCGGCCATTGCCACGATGGCACAGTCACAGTTTCGGACACCTAACGCCCGCAGGACGTCTTTATCACGGGCATCCCCCGTCACGGCCTGCGTCACAAAGTCCGCGATCTGCTGGATCTTTTCGTTGTCCATATCCACAACCAGCACGTCACATCCCATCGCGTACAGCCTTTTCGCCATACGGGTACCGAATTTTCCCAGACCGATCACAACGAATGATTTCATTTTGACTCCTATCCGATAATAAGTTTTGTTTCCGCCCGCTGGATCCGTTCCTCAGCGGGGTCTGAGATCATAAAGCTCAGACTGATCGAGAGGATGCCGACTCTTCCGAAAAACATGAAGAGAATTAGGAGGATCTGGGAGGCCAGGTGCAATCCTGCCGTATCTGTCATGGATAAACCGCAGGTCGCGATCGCCGAAATGCTTGTAAAGATCGACCGCCCGATCGTGACGTCCGAATTCACGCTGATAAAAATACCGCCGAGAATAGCCAGCCCCGTCATCAATCCTGTGATCGTGACCGCGTCCAGGACCTGCTCATTCGATATGCATCGATTATACACCGTGACCGTCCGTTTTCCGCGGCAGCGCGCCAGGGTATACAGCATCAGGATGGCGAGCGTTACCGTTTTGATACCGCCTGATGTTGAACTCGCGGCGCCGCCGACCAGCATCAGCAGACAGGTGAGCGCTTTGCTTTCTTCCAGCATCCCTGTCTGCGAAATTCCCGCGAATCCGGCTGTCCGGGTGTTGGCAGACTGAAACAATGCCGCCATGATCTTCTGCGGGATCGTCATCGGACCGAATGTATACGGATTGTCCCATTCGAAGATCAGATAAACGAGCAT
Organism: Flexilinea sp.; assembly: GCA_036723985.1. GTDB lineage: Bacteria > Chloroflexota > Anaerolineae > Anaerolineales > Anaerolineaceae > Flexilinea. Next base: position 3,133 of record DAIMGK010000111.1, on the reverse strand, counting down.
ACCGAAAACCAGCAGAAAGCCTGTCGTGATCAGGACAAGCTTGGCGTAGACGGTTAATTTATTGAAGCTTTTCAGTCTGTAGATCTGTTCCAGAACAATAAAGCCCAGCCCACCGTAAACGGTCAGCAGGATCATCGGAATGATGACCAGCGGTTCAGTTATATGATTGGCAAATCCGATCCCGGGCTCACTGAATCCCATGAAATCCAGTCCGCAGTTGCAGAATGCCGAAATGGAATGTGAAATACCCATCTGTATCGCCCGCTTCCATCCGTAATGCGGCAGAAAACCGAAGGTCAGCAAAGCCGCCCCGATTCCCTGAACGATCAGGCTGTTTTTAATGATCCATTTTTCCATACGGACGATCCCGCCGGTATCACCCAAACCAAGGGCCTGCGCCATCGCCATCCGCTGACGCATACTTATGCGCATGCGGCCAAGGAAAATAAAGAAGACCATGGTAGACATGAAGCCCAGACCGCCGATCTCGATCAGTATCAGGATAATGACCTGGCCGAAGGGTCCCCACTGCGTCCAGAGATCTTTCAGAGAAAAGCCGGCAACGCAGGTAGCGGAGACAGAGGTAAACAAAGCCTCAAAAAAACCCGATGAACGCCCGTCCCGCGAGGAGATCGGAAGATCGAGCAGGATCGCACCGAGTAAAATGACTAACAGGAAGAAAAGCACGATGATCTGTGTCGAATTCAGCTCACGCCATTTGTCATTAAAAAATCTTTTTATATTCATCACACCTCTCAACAAACATGAATTATACCGTTTTTTTATGAGGATGCCAGGGATTAGGGAATAGAGTTCAGAGTTGAGAGTTCAAATTACTGTTCTGAATGGGCGCTTTAGGGATGGGCCCATGATGTACTTTCCGAATATCAACCATATCTTGTTTAAATCATAAGGGGGCACGCGTTGAACATGTTCCCGCGCGGCCCCCGGCGATTCAGGTAAGGGAAATTATCCCCAAAGAATACGATCTGTCAGATCACATAGCGCACAATCAGAACGGAAACATTCGGATACGTCACCATTTCATCTTCCAGCTGGTTTACCGTGCTGTTGTGAAGGATCTTGGCAAAGGGTGATTTAACCGCAACGCCGCCCATGATGACATAGATCAGGCCGTTTTGGAACGCTTCCGATTCATCACGGATATGGCCGAGGAGGACCTCGTTGGAATTGCGCAGTGTCGTTATATCATAGCGGAAGGTACCGTCAATATCCAGCGCTTCCATTTCCGCCTTCAGTTCTTTCGCCTGTTCTTCCGTACTGCAGACACTGTAAAGCTCGATGGAATCAAAGCCGCAGTTCTTTGCGTAAGAGTAGGTCTTGATAAACGAGCGGTTGAAAGCCTGCACGGGCAGGATCACTTTGTAAGGTTTTTCAGCAGCCAGAATTGTTTTCGCCTCTTTCACAGTGATCTCGAGCTCTTTGCCCACTTTGTCATAATGGGCTTTGATCTTCAGCATGATGAAAATAAAGAGCCCGATCAGCAGAAGCGCGACCCAGGCGCCCCGTGCGAATTTCATGATCACGATGATGATCAGCACCGAACCGGTAAGGAACGTACCGAAGCCGTTTATCGCCGCCTTCAGCTTCCAGTGAGGTCCTTTATTCTTCCGCCAGTGCACGAACATGCCCAGCTGGCTGAGGAAAAAGGAAATGAACACGCCGCTGGCATACAAAGGAAGAAGCAGATGCTGGCTGCCGCGGAAAATGAAAACCAGGATGGAAGCCATGCCGAAGAGGAAAAGGATACCGTTCGAGAAATTCAGCCTGGATCCGCGGTTCACCAGCTGTTTCGGCAGATAGCCATGGCTGGCGATCAGCGCCATCAGGAGCGGAAGGTCCGCGAAGGCTGTATTCGCCGCAAGCGAAAGGATGACCACCGTCATGATCTGGGTGATATAAAACATCACGCTGCCGTTTCCGTAAACAGCCGCCGCCAGTTTGCTGACAGCCGTAGCTTCATCGGAGGGGACGATCTTATACATCGTGATCAGCGCGCTGACGCCCAAAAAGATCACGCAGACAAAACCCGCCATGGCGAGCAGGACCTTTTTCGCGTGCTCCGGAGCGGGATCTTTGAAGTTCGGCACACCGTTGGAGACCGCTTCCACGCCGGTAAGGGCCGTGCAGCCTGACGCGAAGGCTTTCAGGATCAGGATGATCATCGCGTCCGTCGCCAGCTCGGTCGTGTTTGCCATCATGACTTCGGTTTCCGCGGGTGTGACCATACCCATGCTGTATTTTACGATACCGGTAACGATCATCGTGAGCATCGTCAGAATAAATAGATAGGTCGGGATCCCGAACATCACGGATGAATCCCGGATACCGCGGAGATTTCCCCAGGTCAGGAGACAGATGATCAGAAAGGCAAGGATCGCCTTATAAGGCAGGAGCGAAGGGAAAGCGGAGGTAATTGCCGCAGCGCCCGCGCAGGAACTGACCGCGACCGTCAGAATATAATCCATGATCAGCGACCCGCCCGCGATCAGGCCGACATGTTCGCCCAGGTTATCGGACGCGACGATATAAGCGCCGCCGCCGCTCGGATAAGCTTCGATCGTTTGAAGGTAACAAAAAACAAGAATGCCCAGCAGACAGATGATCGCCGCGACAATGGGCATGAATTTCGTGAAGGCCGCCATTCCGAGAACGGGAATGAGGACGAGGAGGATCTCCTCACCGGCGTAACTGACAGATGAGATCGCGTCACTTGCAAAGATGGGGATGCCCCACAATACATTGAACTTTTCTTCACTCAGTTCAGTGTCTTCCAGCCGCCGGCCGAGTAAGAAGGTAAGGATCTTGTTTTTCATAGGATTCCTGCTTTCCGGGAAATGTCTTTCATAACGGTTTTATGAAAGTGATACCGGATGCAAGTAACGATAGGATCGTTAGAAACCGTTTACCGCCGATATGCTCGCCGGTCAGCACCCGGTTTTCTCACATTGGAAAAAATTATAATATGATTTTTTTACAAAATAACCGGATTTTTTCCCGATTATTATTCTGTCCCTTGGGGACGGTTTCCGGAGGCTTGGGGACGGTTTCCGCAGGCTCAGAATTGGTTTGGGTGTCAAAACACCACTTTATTTGATAATGGATAAAGGTT
>DAIMGK010000110.1:0-16115 GCA_036723985.1 Flexilinea sp. | reverse complement strand
TCCTTCCGATGGCTTTGCGGATCGGGTCATGCAGCGTCTGGACCCCGACATGCAGGCGGGTAAAGCCAATATTCCAAAGTTCATCCAGTACGTTTTCGTTAATGTCAGAGCTTGTTGACTCAAGGGCAAGCTCGGTTTTTTCATCAACCTTAAAGAAACTTCTTATCGCATCCAAAACCTTTGCCAATCCGTCTGTACCGATCATCAGCGGCGTTCCCCCGCCAAAATGGACAGTAGACAGACGCTTGGAAGAAAGAGAGGGAACATTTTCGCCCCACCAGCGGATCTCTCTGCATAGCAGATCCGAATAGACAGGCAGTTCCGGCATCCTTGCCGGGGTCAGCGGGAAAGAATAACAGTCGCAGTAACCGCAGCGTGTCCTGCAGTAAGGGACATGGGTGTAAATACAGAAAGTATCCGCGGGACTTTCTTCAGCCGCTGCGCGCACATTCCGAAGAAGCTCATCCGCGGAATCCGTCATCGGACGGCAGGCCCATAGCGGCCGCGGCATTTCCCTTTCTTTAAGAAGCCCGCCCAGGTCCGGTGTATCAGACCTGAGCAAAGCAAATTTCTGTTCTTTGAGACGGGCTTGAAATGTCAGCATATCATTCGGCGGATCAGCGATCAGTTATCGATATTCAAATCCATTAGAGAGCCGCTTCAGTACAATTTAAGCAGCTCCTGTTTCAAATATTTTTTTCCAAACCGGATCATTTCCGATCAGGCATCGGATCAATTGGGGTGCCAGTAGTGAGACGTGACAACATGACCGACGCAGGAACAGACTGTGTCACAGGTACAGATCTTATATCCCACACAGGAACAGACCGTATCGCAGGTGCAGATCTTATGTCCCACACAGCTGCACACCGTATCGCAGGTACAGACCTTCCCTTCAACACAGTTACAGATACAGACGGCACCTTCCGGGATCGGAGCACCGCAGGGCAGGGTATAGGTGATCGTCTGCCCTGTAAGCGGATCTGTCCCCTTGACCTCGATCCCTTTCGTCTCCTTTTTCATATCGAGCAGATCGACAGGGCACCCGAGAATACGGAGATCCGGGAGGCTGAGGAACAAAATGCTTTTCCCCACTGCCACCGCGCATTGGCTGCCGTCAGGGCTGACCGCGATCCTCGCAAGCGGGACACTTCCTGCTTCCAGACGGTTCACCACAGCCCCGTCTTTCATGGAGATCAGCCGGATCAGTTTATCATTCCCGAGCAGGATCCCGCAGGAACCATCCGGCGTAACTGCCGCGGCGGTGATATTATGTCCCAATTTGTTTTCCCAGAGCACAGATCCGTCCGTCATAGAGACATAACGGTAAGCATCGCTGTTCTTCCCGCATATCAACACTTCATTGCCATCCTCAAACGGAGCAAAAGCATCATACGCTGAATTCTTCTCCAGATCCTTCATCTCTCCGGTCTCCAGATCTAAAACAGCGTACCCCTTTTCCTTCAGAATGAAAAGGATGCTGTCATCATAAAAGACTCCGAGTTTTTCCACCTTGTCCAGAGAGGCATACAGGATCTCCTCATTTGCGAACCATGGCTCGGCATCGTTGTAAGTCAGCCGGATGATATATTTATCCGTCACGGCATAAAGAAATCCATCCCGGCTCCAGGCAACAGATTTTATCGCACCTGTATTTTCGGAAGTTTCAGCGATTCGCCCTGCGATTTCTTCCAATACCGAAAGTTGATAACCCCTGACACCTTTATCACCGTCTGCCTTCAGAACGACCTCCTCACCGTCGATCGACGCGGTACAGTCAAAAGTTTTCGCCTTGCCGGAATCTTCCCTGTAAGTAAGCAGGGCATGGGACTCCATATCCCAGCATTTCATTTTGGAATCTTCATCGATCGAAAACAGGTAACTGCCGTCCGGAGAAATTCGAAGATCCGTGATATTGCTCTGATGGGCAAGCGCATTTTTGCACAATTCTTCCAGGCTTTCAGCAGCAGAAACGGGGCTGACAAAACGGCTGTTCAATCCAATGCCAAGCGCGGCAGTACCGATCGAAGCTGCCTTCAGAAAGTCCCGCCGGCTGATCTGCCAGTTTCCGCTTTCCTGCCGGAGCGCATAAACCTCCGGACGTTCGTTATTTTTCATATCTCCCATTTCTTCCTCCATCAACAGCTGTCTGATCTGATCGTTTTAATACTCTTTTGCGGCTGTCAGAACCATTTTCGTGATGACAGTCGATCCAATTTGGTCACAGTTCCCAACCGGCCTGCGGAAACCATCTCCGTCTCGGGCATTGAAAAGATATAACCTTATTACAGTGAGTCCTGATCCATCAATATGCAATGAAAAAGGTCCTGCTATTAACCAAAAACTAACGACTACTGACTAAATTCAAACTATTTATAATTATAAAATCTATTTCAAAATATTTACGTTTACCCATTAATTCGGATGCCAGTAATGCCCTTCGCTGTTGCAGGTACAGACCGTATCACAGGTACAGACTGTATTCCCGACACAGGAACATACCGTGTCACAGGTACAGACCTTATGCCCCACACAGCTGCAGACTTCTCCGGCAACACAATTACAGACACAAACCGCACCTTCCGGGATCGGAGCGCCGCAGGGCAGGGTATAAGTGATCGTCTGTCCGGTGACAGAATCTACTTCTTTGATCTCGATCCCTTTTGATGTATCCTTCATCTGCGTCAGGTCAACGGGACAGCCGATGACTTTCAGATCCGGAAGGCTGAAAAAGAGGATGCTTTTCCCCGCCGCCACAGCGAATTTTGTCCCGTCCTTTGCCAACGCGATCTGAGAGGAATTTTCCGATGACATCTCGCCCGCTTCCGCTTCTTTCAGCAAAGAGCCGTCGGCCATGGAAATCAGCCATAAGTGACGTTTGGAACTTCCGCCGCAGAGGATCCCGACAGACCCGTCCGGCGTCACCGCGGCACCGGAAAGATTTGGCTGCGTACTGTTCAGTTCGGAAGCGGTCTTTTCCCAGCGCGCCTTTCCGTCGGTCATTGAAACAAGCTTATATTGTGATTCGCTGCAAACCAGGACCCGGGCATCACCGGGCGCGACGGCATAAACCGGACAGGACGTATCAAATGTCCTCATTTTTTTTGTTTCCGGATCGAGAACGGCGAAACCCTTTGCCAGCTGAATGAAAAGCTTCCGGCTGCCGTCCAGATATTGAAGGGACTTCACCGATTGATCCATCGTGCATAAAATCTCATCCTGACTATACTTATCCGCTTTTTTCAGGCGGTGAATATCGTTTCCGCTTTTAATGGCGTAAATATTCCCGGAAGCATCAAACGCAGCCAGATCCAGGCCTCTTTGAGAGGTTGTGATCGTATTGATAGAAGATGAATTTGTGATCGGGACGCCGTACCAATGCAATTCCGCGGAGAGCACAGCGGATTCTCCGTCAACATAACCGGCCAGGATCGGCGGGTCGCCGCTGTATACACTGATCGTGCTTCCTGTCAGAGCGTAATTCCGGAAATTCCAGCATTTTACCCTGCCTTTGCTGTCACGGGAGACCAGGTAATCTCCATCAGCAGAGAGAAGCAGATGGGTGATCGGATCGGAATGTGCCAGCGAGTTTTTACACAGTGTTTCCAGGCTCTCCGCGGCCGAAGCAGGACGGACGAAACGGCTGCTGAGACCTGTGCTCAATGCTGCCGCACCGATCCCGGCCGCTTTCAGAAAATCACGGCGGCTGATCTGCCAGTTTCCACTATCCTGATGAAGGGCATAGACCTCAGGTCGTTCATAATTTTTGTTTTGATCGTCCATGGCTTTTCCTCTTACCAAATATTATAATGATCCGCTCTGATAACACTTACTGTCAATTTTTCCTGTTTCCTGCCTGTATAACGTTTTCGTTATTAATTCGGATGCCAATAGTGACTGCCGCCGCTTCCTCCGGAACTTTTATGACCATAGCAGGAGCAGGCTGAGCCTGACACACAATTACACGTACAAACCGCACCTTCCGGTATAGCCGAACCGCAGGGCATGGTAAATTCATATTCTTCTCCGGTGCCGGAATCCTTCGCGGTGATCCTGACGCCTTTTGATTTATTCGGCAGGATACTCATATCAACAGGACAGGAAATAAGCTTCAGATCAGGAAGGCTGAAAAACAAAAGCGTATTCTTTACCGAAACAGCAAGCTGTGTTCCGTCTTTATTGATGACCGGACCGGCAAACTTCCCTTCGCCCAAATATATTTTCTCAATCAAAGAACCGTCTGCCATGGAAATCATATACAAGCTGTTTTTGTAAAGATTTTTTATCAGAAGAAACCCTGCTGCCCCGTCAGGCGCAACAACAGCAGCTCTGATAGATTCTTCTTTCTTTGATTTTAATTCCTCTGCGATCGTTTTCGACCATGCTGTTGATCCATCATCAAAGGATATCATCCGATACTCATTATCGTTGCAGATCAGAGCCTTGTTTTCATATGGGAATAACGCAAAATCCTCATATTCTTCATCAAAAATCTTCATTTCCTTTTTTTCCGGATCCAACACCCCAAACATTTTTTTCTTTTCTTCATCCGGATTTGTTTCAAAAATCACAAAAAGGCTTTTTTCATTATTGAACAGATGGATATTATTTATAACTCCTGTTATACCTTCAGGGATCTCATAAAGCAGGTCAGACTGTTTATAATTACTCTCCTTCGTATGATAATAAATTTCTTTCCCGGATATTGTATAAATATTCTCCCTGCTGTCGATTTGGAACCAGCCTGAGCCCGGGAGAGAAATTCGAACTGCCTTATCGCCATCCTTTATTGGCAAATCAAAACAGTAAAAAGCCGAACCGCCTTCATTATAAACATAAGAAGGTTTTCCTTCAATCGGACCGGCTGCATACCAATGGCCATTGACAGCACTGCCGCTTCCTGTCAGATAATGCTTTTCAAAATCCCAGCAGCGTATCACCCCGCCGTGTGATGTTGATTTTTTATTCTGTTTTGCAGCATGATCCGTCATGCCGTGATCACTGGACAAAAGATATTTTCCGTCATATGAAGAAATCAGAGTCAGAATGCTGCCAACCGTTGACGGAACTTCCGGGCATAATTTTTCAAGATCCTTTGTCCGGGAGCATCCGCTGTTCAGTCCGGCACCGAAGGCTGCAGCTCCTGCACCGGCTGCTTTCAGGAAATCCCGGCGGCTGATATGCCAGTTCCCGTCATCCTGCCGCAAAGCATAAACCTCAGGCTTTTCTTTAAGGTTTTTATCTTTCATGAATTCATTCTCCTTATTTCGAAGCTGCCGCCAGTTTCCGCAGCAGCAATTCCAGTGTAATATAACGGTTGATCTCGCAGCGGTTATACGGCCACGGTCCATCCCCTGCCGGTATACCGCGGGTAAAACAGTCACCGGCACAATGATAGTAACAAAAACAATCGGTACATTTGTCTTTCCGGTGGAGGATCTCCGACATCTGTTTTATGCGTGTTTCTTCATCAATTATAATGCCGGATTTGGAGGCTGAACCAAACACACCGCCGCACTGACCGTCCCGTCCGGTGGTCTCGTAACAGCCGGTTACCTGTCCCAGCGGGTTGACGGTCAGGCTTTCCCCCAGCGGAGCGCTGCAAAAATAAGAGGTCACGCCCTCCGTACGGGAACCGGAATAATAAAGGTAGATCTCATGGGAATCCGCGATTTCCCAGGCTTTCAGAAAAGCTTCCGCAAACCGCCGGCCCTGTTCCCGGAATGCCGTTCCATGAGCGCCGCGCACTTCATAAAACGCGGGTTCCGCCTGGATCTCCCGGCAGCCCGTATGCTCACATAGGAACAGTACGTCTTCCGGAAGGTTTTCAAAACGTTCCGGCGTCACCGTCATGCGGATATTGAAAGGATATCCTGCTTTTGTCAGCTGATCCACGGACCGCATCACATGAACGAAAGATCCTTTCCCGCCGGCAGTCGGACGCTGCCGGTTTTGCGTCTCCGCGGCCCCATCCATGGAGATCGTCATGCCGTCGATCCATTCCATCAGCCATTTTGCCTGTTCTTCATTCCAGTAACCGTTCGTAACGATATGCAGCGAGGCGGGCAGCGGTTTCTTCCGGGCATACGCCGCCAGCTCCGTCATGGCCTGCCAGTGAAGTGTCGGTTCCCCGCCGCCGTGAAAAGTCACTGAAAAATGATCGCGGCCCTTTTTTACGGCATTTTCCGCCGTCATGTCAATGGCCGCGCGCGCGATGTCCGGATCAAGATCGAGGTTATTTGTCTCACCACCGTTAGCATAACAGTAAACACAGCGCAGATTGCAGCGGTTGCTCATCAGCAGAGCGGCTGACGTCGGAAGAAATTCGCTGAGGTCCGGATCCGGCGGCTCAGGCGGGTCCGGCTGTGTAAAACCGATCAGGTCAAAATAATTCAACACTTCCGGAAAATCATTAAGCGTGTCCCGAACCGGATTTGCGCAATATCGTTCAGCGCATTCAGCCAAAGCCCGATTTCCGAGAAACAAGAGTCCCCGCAGCGGACGGTAGATCAGGTATTTATCCTGAAACGGTATCAGATAAAGCGATTTTCCGGCCATTATATCTCCCTCAATTTCATTCCGGCATATCCATATTGCCGGGCCATATCAGCCAGCAATTTTCCCGCCAGGTCCCGTAATTCAGCCTCCGCCAGGGTCCGGTTGACAATACAGCGGAATGAACCGGCATCCCGCGGTTCCGGAAACAGTAACGGACAGGAATCCGGACATCCCCGGGCACAGTGACAGCGGTTGAAGCAGTTCACGCAATCCGGATCTTCTGCGGACAATCTTTTAAAAATATTAGCCCGGTATCTCATACCGGATCCCGGATTTTCCCTTTCAGACTGATCTATCGTGGAAACAGCGAAACACGATGATGTATTAAAACCATCCATTGACGGAATACTGTCCAATCCTTTGTTGATCCGCGGGACAAACTGGATCACCTGCCGGAAGATATTGCAGTACCGGCCATGGATCTCTCTGATCCGGCTGCCGCTGTACAGCAAGCTGACATGTCTTTCCGAACAGCGTTTTTTCGCGTGTAAAAAATGACTGCAAAAAACATCCGCAAGTTTCCGGTCCGCCTCTGTACGCCTGTCAGTTCCCCGGATATAGACCGGTTCCAAACGGATCGTATCCGCATTCAATACATCCATACAATAATCGGAAATTTCCGCTATCCGCGGGAAATTTTCCGGCAGGACCGTCACACGCACACTCAAGCCGCCCTGTTTTTCTTTGAAAACGGCGGCTGTCCTTTCTACAAAAGCCGAGCTGTCCTTGCCATCCCGCAGCGGCCGCTGGGAATTCTGGATATCCGGAGGACCGTCCACAGAAAGCCCGATCTCATCAAACCGTTCAGCGATCAATTCTGCTGTATGGACTTCCATGACACCGTTCGTGGCAATATAAGAATGAAAAGGAACCCCGGCATCCATACACATCTGCCGTAAAATCTTCACGATCGCAGGAAGCCTCTTATCAAGGGAAGGTTCTCCCCCGCCATGGAACACGGCAGTGAAAGTTTCCTTTTTCGGGATACAAGTCTTCCGGATAATATGGTCCGCATACTCTTTTATAAGGTTGGACGATACCGGCAGCACCGGTTTCCGCTCATTTTCCGAGAAGCAGTAAGCGCATCTCAGGTTACAGGCCATCGAAGAATAGACCGTCATACAGACCGGATCATAATTATCCGGATCATGCACCATTCGCCACCTGTCCTGTGCAGATCGGGCTGCATCCATCAGATAATGAGGCGTCATGTTTTCCCCGAAAGGAAGCTCCCCCGCAAGGACACCCCTGATCTCCGCCGCCTCCTTGTCACGGGCAGCGGCGAGAAAACCCGGCGCGTAAAAGAGCGTCAGATCATCCGCCCTTCGGGAATAGACCGGCAGCGTTATCCCTTCAAGCCGCAGGAATCCGGTCATATCACTCAGCGTTTCCCGGTTCACAGACACGCACCTCACATAACTTCAAAAATACCGACCGCACGATCCGGCGGGTCCTTTCCTCATCCCAGCCTGTATGTTCAGCCACCTTTCCGATTATCTCTGAAAGCGGCTGCATCCCGTTGAACTGGTTAAAGATATACAACGCGGGAGAGTTCAGCGGAAAAAGCGGGATCGGATCCACCGCGGCAGATGTCCCGGCATAGACCACAGCATTTTCCAGACTGATGACAGCTTTCCGGTTGACAGCCGGCCGGATATTCCCAAGCGCATCGTCATCAAATGAAGAAAGGTCCTCAATGCGGAAGCTCGGCAGTCCCTGCTGTGAGCGGAGCCGCTCTTCCGCGGCATCCGCCGCGGCTGTCAGCACTCCGCGCCGGGATACTTTGATCTTCATTTCCATATTCTGATCCGGAAGGCGGTCTGTATCGATCAGATATTTCATATAACCTCCGCTCCATCATTTCCGGACCGGTCCGGCAATGCAAAACTGTTGATCCTTTTCAGGCGGGCAGCGATACATCCTCCGCAGCATTCGCTGCTTTCAAAATACGGACAGCATGTACATTCAGGATAGATACCGAAGGTATGCCAGGGGCGCAGCCTTCCTGAAAATGCTTCATATACAGCCTGTGTATCCGGGAAATCATCCCTGTTCAGGCTCATCAGACCGGATAAAGCAAAGCATGGCAGGATCGTCCCGCCGGAACACAGATCAACGACCGGCGTGCAGTTCGAGCTGTAACGGAATCCGTTGGCACAGAGCTGGTTAAAATACTCACCGAACATGCAGCGGACAAAACCGCAGTCCGCTTCCAGAATAATGCCGTATTTTCCGGTCAGAAAAGACTGTTCAAAGAGAGCCTCTCCCACCGCTGGATATCGCTTCTGATGGAGGGAAATGTTGTTTCCACGCCATACCGGATGCGACAATCCGACACGGATCTTCCGTTCCAGCCCAAACTGTTCGATCACAGACAGAATGGGAAGAAGCGAAAAATTGGGAGAAGTCAGGGTAATACCCGGGACAGCCCTTTTGCCGAGTGTCTGGAGCACTTCCCGAAGCCGCTCCTGCCTACCGTATGTCAGTGCGGCATTCATATTGACGATAACGGTACAAACATCCGGTGCCAGGTCAGCGAGTGTGTTCAGGGCGGCATCCGGCATCAAACCGTTCGTGAATACCAGTATAGACATTCCCCGGTCCCTGCCGGCTCCCACAAAATCACTGAATTGCGGGTGAAGTGTCGGTTCACCGCCAAGCAGCCGCAGTTCTTTGATCCCCGTCCGGCAGATAAACTCCAGATATGCCGAGAACTCCGGTCCGTCCATCATCCGGAGACCGTTCCTGCGGGAACGGCTCCGATGTTCCGCGGCAAAACAGAATTCGCAGGATGCATTACAGTCGTTGGTCAGGATCAGGTTCGCCATCAGAGATCCATTTCCTCCAGTGCGGAAAGAACAGCTTCAGCTTCAGCAGGCAGCAAACCGGAATGATCCAGCTGAAACCGGACCGCCTCCTGTCCCTGAAATCTTGAGACAAGATTCGAAGACAGATCCGCGAATAAAATATCCTCACCGTCCCGGACCCAGCCTTGTTCCATATCAACCGGGAGAGGAGGAAGGGATGCCAAATCAGGCTCCATGTCAGAAGAGACCTCGGCCCGGACCGGATTTGCATCATCCGGATCTCTGACTGTATCGGGAAAAACAGCCGCCCGGCAGCTGAAATCGTTCTGAGCGGCCAGCTGATCCGTAAAGACGGGGTCGGCAAGGAGCGTATCGGCAAATCCTCCGTATCCTAATTTTTCCAGAAGCTGCCAAAGCGTCAGCATCCGGGTCAGACGGCAAAAACCGCCATTCCGTTCCCGATTCAGGATACATCCGCCTGCACAATGGGCATAGCAGAAACAACCCCGGCAGCTTTCCCGATTCGCCTCATGCAGGACCCGCTGTTTTTCCAGCCGTTCCCTGTCAATATACAGTCCATCGGGAGCAAGGCTGCCAAAGCGCAGATCCAGACCGTTTCCATTCTGGTTTTCTGCCAGCTGCCAGCAGCCGCCTACAATGCCATCAGGAGATACGATCAGGGCATCCTGTCCTACAGGGCACAAAGAATTTTTGACAGAAGATATCTCGCCTGACGAATATACCAGCCGGATCTTCTCCGCTTTCAGGATCCGGAAGGCTTCTGCCCAGGAACGGGCAAACCGAACCGGATCCGGCGGATGAAGCCCATTCCGCCGTGCCTGCGGACTCTCGATCATCGGTTCCAGACAGACCGCATCCGGAAACCATCTGCGTGCCGCCCATGCGGACCACTCAGGCAGAATGCCAGCATTCTCAGCTGAAACACAGGAACGGATGATCAGCTGACAGCTGCCGCGGGACAAAATATCCGCGTTTCCGCAAACCACCGGAAAAGATCCTTCTCCGGAGGGTCCCGAGCGATGGCGGTTCTGTACATCCGGGAAACCGTCAATGGAGAGTACGACCGTATCAATATTTTCCGCGATCCAGCGGCATTTATCCGCTGAATAAAAACCGTTTGTCGTCACCTCGAAATGAGTTGATGCCCCATGAAGCAAGGCTTGTTTCCGCGCATAATTGACCGCAAACACCACTTCCTTAAACGCCGCAAACGGTTCCCCGCCGAAGAAATGTATGTTCCACGCATTTTCCGGCTGCTCTTTCATCAGTTCCGCATAACCATCCACCGCCCGCCTTATCTGTTCAAATGACATCGCGGGCCGGTTCCGCAGCGGGATAAAATCGCAATAGGCGCAGCGCATCATACAGGCGCGGGTCGGGATCAGGCCCAGATAGAGCGGATCCGGTTTTCCCCTTTTCCGTCCCGGCGCTTTTCCCGGAAGCAGCAGAGAACGGATCCAGTCCATTTCTTCCGGGATCCGTTCTGAGGGATCGTCCAGAAAACAGGCTACAAGTTCCGCCAGAGCGCGGTTGGCCAGGGTCAGTATCCCGTGAAAAGGTGCGTAAAGGAGCGCTGTATCCGCTCCGAGAGGAACGCACCATACTTCATTTTTCATCAATTGTCCTCTTGCACCGCACAGCGAAAACCGCGGTCAAGATTGAAGGTATTCATCTGTGCATAAAAACGGTCAGCTGTCCTGGCATTGTTATCCGACATCTGGGAAGAACTGCCGCGGATCACATAATACTTACCGTTTTCCGGTCCGGTTGGGTCATCCGGCTGATCAGTCACACTGTACCAGTTTTCCTGATAACGGTCATAGACCCATTCCGCCACATTCCCACCGAGGTTGTAAACGCCCCAATCACTGACATCATCGGGAGTCGCGTCCACGGCAAGCGTATCATAGTTACCGTTGCCAGAATAATTCAGCTTCGAAGCTGAAAAAGTATTACCCCATGGATAAGAATAACCCTCGGGTCCTTTCGCCGCGAATTCCCATTCCGCTTCGGTTGGCAGCCGTGTCTTCGCCCATTCACAGTAAGTTTCAGCCTGCTCACGATCAACATAAATAACGGGGAAATTGTCAAACTCCGGATTCCCGTAATATGAAGGCCGGCGGAAGGATTTGGTTTCATGAGGAGCGCTGCAAACTCCGTCATCCACACACAAGGCATACTGGGCATTGGTAACTTCATAGGCATCGATCCAATAAGCAGAAAGGTTAACATCATGGGCAGGTTTTTCGTCCACAGCACCGTTGGACACACCCATTTTAAATGTTGAAGCCGGGATGTAAACCATCTCCGCATCGTCCTTTGCGCGGATACCCTCCGCCTTCCAGAGCTCCGGATTGGAGAGCACGCTGAGGCTGGCTTCGCTCAGCTCAAAATGATCTGTTGTAATGCTGCCGGCATCCGCGAAACAGCGGAAGCCGATATTGTCCGCGGCATAATCCGAAAGCGTTTCCAGTTCCGCATCAGCACCGACAGCAGAGAGATAACTGTTCCAGGCTCCGCCCAGCGCAAGCGCTGATTCGGACGTCCTGTCATCCCCGGCCGTCCATTCCCAGACATTCCCGGACATCTGCACCATACCGTAAACTGATGTGTTTTTACGGCGGTTCGCGGTGACCGGAATCGTCAGGGCGGCCTGATTTGCGGAATGTATATAAGATTTCCGGTTTGCCCCTACACAGTTGACATCCCTTTCTGTCAAGACCGCACCTTCCGCCATACGGGCAGCCTCCCGCCATTCTTCCTCAGTCGGCAGCCGCATTCCGGCCCATTCACAATAAGCCGCCGCATCATCCCGGGTCACATAAACCATCGGCAGCTTTTCCGCCCCGGTCTTTTCCTCCGGATCATCCAGCATCCCGCGGTAGGCAAGCGTGTTCAGAGCTTCCGGCATATTACAGGATCCATCTTCGACACATTGCTCATACTGTCCGACTGTCACCGCATAAAGGGAAGCAAGAACATCATCCTTAGTCAGATATAAAACAGATCCATCCTTCTTTGCGACGATCGAAACCCCTTCCGATACCGAAATCGTATTATCCGAAACTGATGTCACCACAGGTTCTTCCGTAATTTCCGGTTCAGCCAATTCCTCCGGTTCCGTCAAAGATCCCGGTCCGGGCACTATTTCAGTTCCTGCTTCATTTTCAGGTCCGGACGTAATTTCCGATCCTAAGGGAATTTCAGGTTCCGGCATGGTTTCTGTTCCTGTATCAGAGTCCACGGTGATAGAACCCGAAAGAATGTCCATCACAAGGGTCTCTTTTTCTTTCTGTTCCGGCTCTGTATCAATAACAACTTCACCAGGTCCATCTACCGGGAATCCTGACTCCGAAGGCCCATTTTCCGCGTTTTTCTCCGGTTCAATATCTGTTATTATTTCCTTTTCATCCACTCCCGGTATTTCTGCCTTCTCAGCCTGCCCGGGTTTCAGAAAAGCCAAATCCACGGGTATCTCCATTCTGATATTCCGGATCGCGGCGGTCAATGAACCGGACCTTTTCACTTCCCGATTCAGGAAATACCCTCCGGCTGCCAAAACAATAAAAAATACGAAAAACCATCCGCCATTCCGCGGCCTTTCGGCCTCTCTGAACACCCCTGTCGCCGCTTTTCCCAGGCGCTTCTCGAGTTCTTCATAATTTCCCTTCTGCAGGAACCAGATCAGCAGAATAAACCAGCCAATCACGGGAATCAGACCGATCAGGATCCACCAGCCATTACGGGGAAGAGAATGAAGGCGCCGCACGGCAGCCGAAAGAAGCGGAAGCCGCGTCAGCAGGAAATAAAAACACCACAGCGGCAATACCCACGGCATATAGATCCCGCTGATTTTACATGCCGGATTTGAAAGGTCCAGCACCTCCGGCAGCATCTGACTTTTCCCGAACTGAAAAAAGGCACCCGGGATCAAAGGCAGGATCAGGATCAGCAGATGGACAAATATGGCTGACCAAAACGATCCCCGTTTCAGATAACCTGAAAAATTTGCATAATTTCTGAAAAGATTTATATAAGATTTCATAAGAACATCCTGTATGTTTACGTTTTAATGTATCTGCTCAGAAGATGATACATCGCGTGACTGTCCTTTTATGGGACTGTCACCTCATAATACTATACATCATGGCCGGAACAGATCCATAAAGAGACCGGACCAAAAGCGTATATGCTGAAAAGCAGCTTTTTAACTATTATATAGTTATTTTTTTGTACGGAAGGAAAAAACGCAAGCGGATATCAGGATAAATACTGTCATTGTTATTCTGTGTTCAAATGCGATAAGATATGACAGATTCTCTTTAGAAAACAGTATATAATAAGACACAATTATCCTGAAGGTCAGAGCCGGAGATCCGGTCCTGCAGCGGTAAAGAATCAATTTCTGTCCGTTGATCCTACCTGTATTCAATAAGAATACAGGTAGGAACGATACTCATACAACGAGGAGGCAAAAGCACACATGGAAATGATCGGCAACACTTTTTATTTCGGCTGGGAGGTCAGTCTGATGGCATGGATCCAGACACATATTGACGCTTTCGGCATTAAACTGGCAGGTTTCTTCACCCTATTCGGGGAACCAATGATTTTGGTCATGATCGTCGGTCTGTTTTACTGGGGGATGGATAAAAAATACGGGAAATATCTGGCGATCAATCTGTTTTCCGTCTGTCTTGGAGGATCAATGATCAAGAATATCGCCGTCAGGCGCCGGCCGTATTTTGATCATGAAGCGATCCAATGCCTCCGCCCGGTCGAAAAGGGCGATATCCACGACATTTCGCTGCAGGGTTTTTCGTTTCCGTCACTCCATTCCGCGAACGCGGCAACTCTTTTTACCCTGCTTGCCCGTTATGCGAAAAATAACTTCATAAAGATCCTTCTGCTGACCATCCCGTTTCTCGTTGGCGTGTCTCGCTTTATCCTGGGAGTCCACTATCCGACAGACGTGCTTGCCGGTTGGTTCTTCGGGCTTCTGGTAACTTTGATCATTGATATCCTGCTGAAAAAGCTGCCTGACAGCCTTTGGATCTGCGTTATTCTTCTGGTCATTGGCATACCGGGTTTCTTTTACTGTAAAAGCACGGATTTTTATACATCATACGGGCTGATCCTGGGCAGTACATTTGCTTTTGTGTTCGAGAAAAAATATGTAAATTTCAAACAGGCCAAAAACCTACCGTTCGCATTACTGCGCCTCATTATCGGGTTTGGCATATTTCTGCTTTGCTCAACACTGCTGAAGCTGCCATTTTCAGATGAACTGCTTTCCGCAGCGACTGTCACCGCATTTCTCATCCGTACAGCCCGCTATGCCATCAGCGCGTTTGTCATTCTCGGGCTCTATCCGCTTTGTTTTAATAAAGGGAAGGCGGATCTGTAAACTTATTCATTCGTTGTCAGTTATTATTATGACATATGATGAGCCCTGCTTCACTGTTCACAGGTTGAAAAAATGGGCGGGGGAGAGGGAGACGTATCCGGGTGGATCGTATTTACATTTTACCAAAACTCCATGCGCTGAATTTTTACCGCTTGACACATTTTAAGTTATAATTTATTCAGTGATATCAATGTGCATGTTTGATAAGCGTGCATATATAACCATTAGGAGATTGTACATGATTTACACAAACGAAGTCGAAAAGATGTGCTGTGTCTTAAAAGGCGCAGACCACGGCCCGGCCCCGATCCCTGAAGAAGGAAAATGGGTACAGGCGAAGGAAATCAAGGATATCAGCGGTCTGACCCATGGTATCGGCTGGTGCGCTCCGCAGCAGGGCTGCTGCAAGCTCTCCCTCAATGTCAAAGACGGTATCATTCAGGAAGCTCTGGTGGAAACCATCGGCTGCTCCGGCATGACCCACTCCGCCGCCATGGCCGCGGAAATTCTGCCGAAGAAGACCATTCTCGAAGCACTGAACACCGACCTCGTCTGTGACGCCATCAACACCGCCATGCGCGAACTGTTCCTGCAGATCGTTTACGGCCGCACCCAGACAGCCTTCTCCGAAGGCGGTTTGCCGGTAGGCGCCGGTCTGGAAGACCTGGGCAAAGGCCTGCGCAGCATGACCGGGACGACCTACGGCACTGCCGCGAAGGGTCCCCGCTATCTGGAACTGACCGAAGGCTACATCACCCGCCTCGCGCTGGATAATGAAAACGCCATCATCGGTTACGAATTCATCCATCTCGGCAAGATGATGGAAATGATCAAGAAGGGCGAAGACGCCAATGAAGCGCTGAAGAAAGCAAAAGGTCATTACGGCCGCTTCGACAATGCCCCGAAATACATTGATCCGAGACACGAATAAGAGGAGGACAAAATGGCACTGTTTGAAAGTTACGAACGCCGTGTTGACAAGATCAACGCTGTTATTAAAGAATATGGCATCAACAGCATCGAAGAATGTGCTGAGATCTGCAAGGAAAAGGGCATTGATCCTTATACCATCGTCAAAGAAACCCAGCCGATCTGCTTTGAAAACGCCTGCTGGGCATACACCGTCGGCTGCGCCATCGCCATCAAATCCGGCGTGAAGACCGCCGCGGAAGCCGCGAAAATGATCGGTGTCGGCCTGCAGGCCTTCTGCATTCCCGGCTCCGTCGCTGAAGACCGCAAAGTCGGCCTGGGCCATGGCAACCTCGGCTCCATGCTGCTGAGCGAAGATACCAAGTGCTTCGCTTTCCTGGCCGGCCACGAAT
>DAIMGK010000109.1:15978-16170 GCA_036723985.1 Flexilinea sp. | reverse complement strand
GATGAGCCAAAAGCTCATATAAAAATTGAATAAAAATCAGAAAATAAGCCGAAAATCGGAGGATTTCGGCTTGTTCCAGTTCGGGGACGGTTCCCTTTCATGACGGTGACGGTTCGCCCGAGGCGAAGGCCGAGGGGAACCGTTATCCCGCCGGCTAACGCATGTCTGCTGATCGTTCCCTTCCCGGCTTCA
>DAIMGK010000109.1:0-15968 GCA_036723985.1 Flexilinea sp. | reverse complement strand
GGGACGGTTCCCCTCGGCCTTCGCCTCGGGAGAACCGTCCCCGGGTAGCCGGCGGGGTTACTCCTTGATTTTGGCAGAAGGGGGAACATGGTCGCGGATGAAGCCGAGAACAAAGGGGATCGCGGCGGGAGGGACATAGACCTGCATGACACGGAGCAGCTCACACAGGACGATCTCATCCGTTTCCGGGCGGAACTTCACCTCTCTCACGTCAGAGAAAACCGTTTCCAGATAGTAGGGCGGTGTTTTGGTACTCTCCGCGTGGACCTTGACGAGTTCCCCATCCATCGCGTAGGAGATCGGCGTCGTGCCGCCGTTCAGCTTATCGATCAGAACGTAGATCAGCCAGGTCAGCAGCTCCGCGCCCGCCAGGATCGCCATCCAGATCAGCAGATACCCTCCAGCCCCGGTGAAATCGCGCCCGTATATCATGAAGAAAAGGATCGCTCCGGGGATCAGGATGACCAGGGCGAAGATCTTCATATATAGATAAAGGTAGGAGCGGTTGGTTTTCCGGTCCATGTAATAGGTCCATCGATACCATCCGTTCGCGTCCAGGTACACCTCATCAGGGAGAGATGCTTCATCTATTCTGTCCTTTTCCTCCATACCCGCTCCTTTACCGATCCCGGTTTCAGCTGTTTCCCTGAATTGTACCCTGATGCTGCCGGTCTTAAAAAATAATGAATAAAGAATGGTGAACAGGTAATGTCCGCCGCTTGATGTTTCCCGGCCAGTGACCAATTACCGCCAGCGATCAACCACAAACTAACACCTGATACCTGACACCTGACAGCTAATAAATGCTATAATCAATACAAGGCAGCAGAAAAGCTGCCGGAGAAAGGAAAAATCATGAAGAAACTGTTATTTGCTGTTTGTGTTTTGATGCTTTGTGTCATCAGTGTCAGTGTTTTCGCCGACGCGGATTATCTGGAAGTATCCGTTCCTTCCACCACCAGAGATGCCTCCATCCCGGCTTATTTCCTTCTGCCGGAAGGGAAAGCGGATGCGGTCGCGGTGCTGATCCACGGCCATCATGGCAACCATAATGAATGGGGCGGTTATGATGTCGTCGCCAACGGTCTTGCTGCCAACGGCATCCTCGTCGCGGAACTGGATTTCCCCGGCTGCGGCGCTTCGGCTGAAGATTACCATCTCAATGCCATGTCCTACATGTGCAAGGACGTTTTGGATGTGATCAATTACGCGAAAGAAACCTATGGCGTGACCAAAGTCGGCGCGATGGGATATTCCATGGGCGGCCGTATCGTTTCCCAGATGCTCATTGAAGATATGATCAAATTCGACTCCATCGTTTTTGTCGCTCCCGCTGTCAGCCTCGCGGATATGGTCATCATGTTCGGCGGTCAGGAAAACTATGACATGATGAAGGAAACCATCAAGGGTACCGATGACATGTATCCTTTCCCCGGCGCGTACGGAGAACAGCTGCTTTCCAATGAGTTCTTCAATGATCTGGAAGCCTACGGTGAAGATATGGCTGAACTGGCTGCCGCGAAATACGACGGCGATTCCCTGACGATCTATTCCACCAACGATTCCATCGTGAGCCCGTCCGTTTCCCAGGGCTGCGCGGATGCCTTCGGCTCCATCGTCATTACGGAAAGCATCCTGGATCATTCCTACAACTTCTATGGCCAGGATCCGACCACCGTCAATGCCCTGAACACCGCTATCATCACTTTCTTCTCCACAGACCTGGCAGAGTGATATAGTCAGTAGTCAATAGTCATTGGTCATTAGTCAGGATGGTTCGTTTGGGACTGTCACTTCCGGTTCAATTCTGAGCCGCCGGTGACAGTCCCATTTTCTACGATAAGAGCCCGGTTTGTATTTGCCTTCTGTTTGCGGAATGGAGTGCTTCGCAAGGTGCGGGAGCAAATATATATGTGTTTGCAAAAGCGGGAGCCGTAAGGAACCGCTGCGCTGAATTATGATTCGGCTCCCGAGCTTCGCTCCGCACCTGATTTCCGGGGGCTATTAACCTGTTCCGTAAGGTACGGACTTCGTCCGGTCAGATTCGGGACAGGAGCTTCGCCCCCCATACCCCCGCTTAGGAAAGTATCAGGCTCTTTATAAGACTCACACGCTTTCGCGGCGGTTACCTTATTACACTCTAAAAAACGGCATATTCTGCATCCTGAATCCTGAATCCTGAATCCTTGCTCCTCGATCCTTGTTCCTTTATCCTCATTTCCTCCTTCCTTGCCGCTCAACCAACCAATACAGTCCTATAATAATAGGGGAAAAGGAGAAACGATGATCGACAAACCGTTTGAATTGAAAGCACAGTTTCAGCCGATGGGCGACCAGCCGCAGGCGATCGACGAACTGGTCGAAGGGATCCGGATGGGCCGCAGACATCAGGTGCTGCTGGGTGCCACCGGTACCGGCAAGACCTTCACCATGGCCAACATCATCCAGCAGGTGCAGAAACCCGCCCTGGTCATGGCCCACAACAAGACGCTGGCGGCTCAGCTGTACGCCGAATTCAAGGAATTCTTCCCCAACAACGCGGTCGAATACTTCGTCTCCTACTACGATTACTACCAGCCGGAAGCCTACGTTCCCCGGCATGACCTCTATATCGAGAAAGAGACCGACACCAATGACGAGATCGACCGGCTGCGGCTGGCGGCGACCGCCGCGCTGACCGGGCGGAAAGATGTCATCATCATCGCCTCCGTCTCCTGCATTTACGGTCTCGGGGATCCGGAGCTGTACGGCAAAATGATCATCACACTGAAGACAGGGGAGATCACCCGCCGCAATGCCCTGCTGCGCAGCCTGATCGAAAGCCACTATGAACGGCACGACATGGATTTCACCCCCGGTTCCTTCCGGGTCCGGGGCGATACGCTGGATATTTATCCGGCATATGAGGACAGCCTCGCCTACCGCGTATCCTTCTTCGATGACGAGATCGAGCGCATCACCGCGGTCAACCCGCTGACGGGGGAACTGCTGGAGGTCCTCGACACGGTGGATATTTTCCCCGCCAAGCATTACCTTACCGATGAAGCCCGCCTGAAAAAGTCGCTGGCGGATATCGAGAGCGAACTGGCGGAACGCATCGCGTTTTTCAAGTCCAGGGAGATGTATCTCGAAGCGCAGCGTATCGAGCAGCGCACCAACTTTGACCTGGAGATGATCCGGGAGACCGGGTACTGTTCAGGCATCGAGAACTATTCCCGCCACCTGGACCAGCGTCCCGCCGGTTCCCATCCCTGGACCCTGATGGACTTCCTGCCCACCGATTACCTGCTCTTCATCGACGAATCCCATATGACCATCCCCCAGATCCGCGGCATGCATCACGGGGACTTCAACCGCAAGAATACGCTGATCGAATACGGTTTCCGCCTGCCTTCCGCACTGGACAACCGCCCGCTGACTTTCGACGAGTTCGAGGAAGTGATGGGACAGACCATCTACACCTCCGCCACCCCGGGTCCCTATGAGATGCAGCACGCCGAGCACGTTGCCGAACAGATCATCCGCCCCACGGGGCTGGTGGACCCGGAAGTGGAAGTCCGCCCGATCAAAGGCCAGATCGACGACCTCATCTCCGAGATCCGCAAGCGCACGGATATCCATCAGCGGGTACTGGTCACGACCTTAACAAAACGCATGGCGGAGGACCTGACGGATTACCTCAAGGATAACGACATCAAGGTCCAGTATCTGCATTCCGAAGTGGATACACTGGAACGGATCTCCATCCTGCGGGATATGCGTTCGGGTGTCTATGATGTCATCGTCGGCATCAACCTGCTGCGGGAAGGCCTTGACCTGCCGGAAGTCTCGCTGGTCGCCATCCTGGACGCGGATAAGGAAGGCTTCCTGCGCTCTTCCGTTTCGCTGATACAGACCATCGGCCGGGCTGCCCGCAACGCGGACGGCAAGGTCATCATGTACGCCGACAATATGACGGATTCGATGAAATACGCCATCGACGAGACCAACCGGCGCCGCGCGAAACAAATGGCTTATAATAAAGAACATAACATCAAGCCGATGACCATTCAGAAGGCGATCTATGACCTCTCTGAACGGCTGACCACTTCCGCCGCGGTTTCCGGTGCGAAGGAAGATTCACGGGACGCGAAGAAGCGCCTGCCGAAGAATGAACTGAAGCACGCGCTGGCGCAGCTGGAACGGGAGATGAAGGAAGCCGCGAAGAACCTCGAGTTCGAAAAGGCCGCCGAACTCCGCGACCAGGTCTACGAGATGCGCGGCCTGCTTGCCGACCTGGAAGACGTCCCCCCCTGGAAGCGTGCCCGCATGCTCGCCGGCGAGATCGAGTGACAGCGTCAGGGGGACGGTTTCCGCTGATTCTTGATCAGCCGCCAACCATCAACCATCAACCGCCTCCTGCCGGTTTTCAGAAAGGACCATTTCCGATATGCTGAGAGAAAAAATCCTGAAACGTCCCGTGCTGAGCACGGTCATCATTTTCATCATTCTGATGGCGGTCCACGCCTTCGAAACGCTGGTCCTCCGAACGGATCAGACAGCCCTTGCCGAGAATATCTGGAGCAAGGTGTTCGGCGTCGCCGCGCTGTTTTTCCTGCTGAGGCAGATGTTCTGGACCTGGGAGGAGATCGGCTTTGACTTTGACGAATTGGGTGACGGGATCAGTAAAGGGCTGAAGCTCGCCGTACTCAGCTTCACCTTCGCCTACTGTTTCGAAATGCTTTACCTCTCGGCAAGAGGCGGGATGCCCCGGTTTAAGATCTATCCGGGCAGCTTTTCCCTGACCGGTGACAGTGTCCAGAGCGCCGGGCTGAAAGCCTTCCTCCTCTGCTTGATCTTCAACATCATCAACGTCTGGATGGAAGAAGGGATGTTCCGCGGATTCTTCATCAACCTGCTGAATACGAAATACCGCTTCCTCATCTCCGCCCTGATCTCCGCCGTCCTCTTCGGGATCTGGCATTGGCTGCTCCCGCTGCGGAGTTACATTGACGGCGAATGGGACATAAAACAGACCGCGCTGATGTGCCTCGGGTACTTCGTCCTCTCCGGGATGATGGGGATCAAATGGTCCATGCTCCGGGAGATCGACGGGAACATCTGGGAGTCCATGACGGACCACCTCTTCAACAACCTGGTGGTGACCAACCTGCTCCACGTCGTCACTCAAACGGGAACGGATGAAATGCTGGTCGCCCGCGTGGCGATCGGGCAGATCCTCTCTTTCCTCATGGTCCTGGTCCTTTACCGCCGGAAAGATGAACCCGCGAGGGAACGCCCCCGCCGCTTCCGCCGCCCTCCGCTGATCCGGCAGGTGGAAAAAGAACAGAAGGAGATCAAAAAACAAAACCCCAAAAAGCGCCGGAAATAGAAAGGGGACGGTTTCCGCAGACCGGTCGGGGACGGTTTCCGCAGGCTGATCGGGGACGGTTTCCGCAGGCTCTGCATAGAGCCGGAGGGAACTGTCACCACATTTATAAGAAAATTGTCTTCCGTTTTTACAATGGGAATACACAGCAAATAAGGTGTTTCACAACTCATCAAAATGTCATGAAAAACCACCAGCCACCAATCCCCATTCTGCTGAAAGGAAATAAGTCATGCTTCCGATATTGGATCCTTTGCGGCAATTCGATCTTCTAAGCGTATTCTGCCGGCTGATCCTCGCGCTGTTCTGCGCGGGCCTGGTTGGGTACGGGCGGACAAAACGCGGCTGCGTTGCGGGTCTGCGCACCTATATGCTGGTCGGCCTGGGCGGGGCGATGAGCATCCTGATCACACAGTATGAATATCAGATGCTGCATACCGTGTGGGCGCCCATCACGGCGGAAGTCGGCGAAAAATTCGACGCGTCCCGACTCGCGTCCCAGGCGATCACCGGCATCGGTTTTCTCGGCGCGGGAATGATCCTGAAAGTTGCCCATCAGCAGGTGAACGGTCTCACGACGGCAACGGGCCTGTTCGCCACCGTCTGTATGAGCATCGCCGCCGGGGCGGGGTTCTATGAGTGCGTGATCCTCGCCATGCTGATGGTGGTCGTTGTCCTAAACCTGATGACGCCGCTGGAAGCTCGTTACAAACGCCATCTCCGCAGTATTACACTGACGATCGATATGGAGCACACCGACAATATTGAGGAAATTTCCGCCCTGATCCGGTCGCTGAATGCCGAGATCTGCGATATGGATATTGAAACCGGTCCCGCGCCGGCTTCGGCGATTTTCGTCCTGAAGCTGAGCAAAGAACATGCTTCCCACTCGGCAGTACTGACTTCCATCGCCGGTATGGACTGCGTCCGTTCCGTCCAGGAACTGATCGCTTAATGCGGAGTTCAGAGTTGAGAGTTCAGAGTTCAGACATTTGCGGGACTGAGCCTCTTGACTCAGCAATGAGCCGGATGTGACTGTTATTTGATGTCATAGGTTGGAGTTTAGAAACAGACGTAAGAGGGTAACAGAAGAGGGAACTGATCACCGGAAAACAATGAATATTACACGGCTCACAGCGTCTTCCGTAATTATCTGGTTTTCAATCTTAATTATTCAGTAATTGTTAAACAGGGCCGGAGGGGAAAAACAAATGATCCATTTTTTAGATCCGCTGAGAGATATTGAATTTACATCCCTTGTGGCCCGCCTTTTTCTGGCGGTGCTCTGCGGAACGCTCATCGGACTGGAACGGTCCGCGAAAAACCGGGCTGCGGGTTTCCGCACCCATATCCTGGTCTGCCTGGGTGCCGCGGTGACTGCCGTGACCGGACATTATATCTATCTCGGACTGCGGATCCCCGCCGATATCACCCGCCTGAGCGGACAGGTCATCACCGGCCTCGGTTTTATCGGCGCAGGGACCATCATCGTGACAAAGAACCTGACGATCAAAGGCCTTACCACTGCCGCCGGATTATGGACAACGGGGATCATCGGGCTTGCCCTTGGCAGCGGCTTCTATGAAGGCGGCCTGCTGGGAACGATATTGGTGCTGGTCATACAGATCGTGCTTGCGCCTTTGAGCCACAGGATCCAGCGGGACGCGGATTTCACCATTGAGATCCTATATAATGAAAAGGATTCCCTCGACCGGGTCATGCGCTTCTGCAAAGATAAACGCAGTTCCATCAAAAATCTGCAGATCCATTCGCACAGTGACGGTCCTTCCGAATATTCCGCTATCCTGAAGCTCCGTTCGGAAAAACGCAAAGAGATGATACTCAGCGAGATCCGCGTAATGCCCGGCATCGTCGCCGTGTATGAAGTGTGATATCAGTCAATAGTCATTAGTCATTAGTCAATGGTCATTGGTCAATGGGTTTTGGTCGATTTTTCGTAAAGCGGAAGCTGCTTCTCAGTGCATAACCACCAACCATCAACTATCAACTATCAACCACTAACTATTGACTGATGACTATTGACTATCGACTAATACACAAATGTCATTTATTTTCATGAATTTTTCATGAAATTCGTAATATTTTGCAAAAAGGTGTATAATTTGGGATTGTGAAAAAATCTTGATTGGAGAATGGTTATAAATAATATGGAAGAAGTTAATCAGATCGTTGAAAACATTGAAGACAAGGTCGAAGCTGTTATGAGCGAAGCCGAAGAAACTGTCGAAAAAGCTGAAAAGACAGTTGTTGATGAAGCGCAGGCGCTTGGTGTGACCTTGAAAGAACAGATCACGGGGAAAGTCCTGAAAGTGGGCGCTCCCGGAGCTCTGGTCGATATTGGAAAAGATAAACCCGCAGTCCTCCACATTTCCGAAATCCTTCGCCCCGAAGGCAAAGAAAACTGCAATAACACCGCTGAACTGATGAACGTCGGTGATGAGATCACTGTCTATGTTAAGCGCGTGAAGGACGGACTCGTTCAGCTGACCATGATCAAACCTCTTGCCCTTGAATGGCGCGAGATCAAGAAAGATATGGTCGTCAAGGGAACCGTGACGAAGCTCGAAAAATTCGGCGCCTTCGTTGAGATCGGTGCGGAACGCCCCGGTCTGGTCCACATCAGCGAAATGGCCCACAGCTATGTTCGCCAGCCTTCCGATATTCTCAAAGAAGGCGATGAAGTGCAGGCCCAGGTCCTTGAAGTCAACAAACGCAAGAAGCAGATCAAACTCAGTATGAAAGCTCTGCAGCCGGAACCGGAAGCCAAGACGGAAGAAACCGAAGAGACCGATGAAGCGAAACCGGCAGCACCGCGCCCGATGAGCGCCCGTGCGCAGCAGCTGAAGGAAGGTAAATTCAGTTCCGAACCCCGCGAAAAACGCCCCGCCAAACGCAGCGCGAAGAAACGCGAAGAACTGAATGAAAATGTCAACTTCATCTTTACTGATGAAAATGCCACTGAAGAAGAACCTACCGCGATGGAAATCGCCTGGCGCTTTGCGATGGAAAAAGCCAAGGGCCGCAAGGGTTCTGACGACAAGAAGAAGAAAACTACAAATGCCGAGCAGGATGATATCCTCGCCCGCACATTGAACAACAAAGTCGGATAGGCATATTGATATACCAACTCCAATCCGGGCGCCCCAAAAAAAAGGGCGCCTTTTTTAATCAGTATGGGAGACTTTTTCATGACGCTGGCTTATAACAAAATCGTTGTAAAATTAGGAACTTCCACGATCACCGGACGTACAAACAGCGTGGATTATCCCGGCCTGATCGACCTGCTGCGGCAGATCAGTACCCTGTGCGACCGGGGCGCTTCCGTGACAGTCGTATCTTCCGGTGCCATCGCTGTCGGGCGGGATGCCCTGAACTTCCCGCATCTGTCCAAACATATCCCGAAAAAGCAGATGCTTTTCGCCGTCGGTCAGCCGCGGCTGATGGCTGTATACAATAAGATCCTCCGCATGTATGGCAGGAATGCCGCCGAGATCCTTTTGACCCGGAATGACTTCGTGCAGCGTGCGAATTACCTGAATGCCCGCAATACGCTTAACGCGCTGCTGGACCAGCAGGTGATCCCCGTTATCAATGAAAACGACGCCGTTTCCATCAATGAAATGAAACTGGGCGACAATGATACGCTTTCCGCCCTGGTCTCCGGCCTGATCGGCGCGAATCTGCTGATCCTGGTGACCGATCAGGAAGGCCTGTATACAGCCGATCCCAGCCAGGATCCCGACGCGGAGCTGATCAAGGTCATAGACACACCGGAAATTCCGGATTCCGTCCGGGAAGCTGCCGGGGACAGCATCAGCGGGCTGGGAACCGGCGGTATGGCGACGAAAGTCCATGCTGCCGATATCGCCCGACGGCTGGGGACCGCCGTCCTGATCGTCAACGGACAGGAACCGGATATCCTCATCAAAGCCGCGGAAGGCAGGGAACTCGGAACACTCTTCAAACCGGTGAACTCCGTTCTGGAGAGCCGCAAACGCTTTATCATGGCGGATTACCGTACGAGCGATTCCGCGGTCATCGTGGATGCCGGGGCTGCCCGTGCGATCGTCAGCGGGAAAAGCCTGCTCCCGGCGGGGATCCGTTCTTTCACCGGCAGTTTCGACCGCGGCGATACGATCCGCATCATGGATACCGAGGGCCATGAGGTCGGTGTCGGCGTTACGAACTACAGCTCGGAAAATCTGACCGGCCTGATCGGCTGCAAAGCCAGCCAGATCGAAACGATTCTCGGGTATACTTATGGTGATGAAGTGATCCATCACGATTTCATGGTGCTGAATTAGTTGTCAGTCATTAGTCTTTAGTCATTGGTTGGTGGCTGGCAGTTGTTCATAAAGAGTCAATGGGCGAAGCTCGCATCTTAAAGTGCTGGCCTCCGTTGACTCTCGAAAGGTTCTTATCAAATGAAAACGATGCTTGAAATGGGAAAAGCGGCGCGTGAGGCTTCCCGCTTTTTGATGAATGCCTCAACTGAGCGGAAAAATGATTTCCTGCTGAAACTGGCCGATTCGCTGGACACGAATCGTGCTTCCATCCTCGCGGCAAATCAGGCTGATTATGACGCCGCCACAGCCCTTAACCCCGCCATGCGGGACCGGCTCCTGCTGAACGATGCCCGGATCGACGGCATTATCCGCGATGTCCGGCATGTGGCGGAACTTGCCGACCCGGTGGGGGAAGTCTTCGATGAAATGCCCCATAAAGACGGCCTGAAGATCCATAAAGAACGGACACCGCTGGGCGTGGTGGCGGTGATCTACGAATCCCGTCCGAACGTGACCATCGACTCCGCCTCCCTGCTGGTCAAGTCCGGCAACGCCGCGATCCTGCGGGGCGGAAAAGAGACCGTACAGACCAATACGGCCCTGATGGCAGCCGTGACGGACGCGCTGAAGGCAGCGGACTTCCCGGAAGAGTGTGTCCAGGCGATCCTGTCTCCGGATCGGGCGCTGGTGGGTGAACTGCTGGCCATGGATCAGTATGTGGATATGCTGATCCCCCGGGGCGGAGCCGGCCTGCATGAATTCTGCCGCAAAAACAGCCGCATCCCCGTCATCACAGGCGGAATCGGTGTCTGCCACATCTTCCTGGATGAGACCGCCAACATGGAAAAGGCCTTCCCGGTCATCCGCAACGCCAAAGTGCAGCGCCCCACGGTCTGCAACGCGCTGGAAACACTGCTGGTCCATCAGAACATCGCCAATGCCGCGCTGCCGGATCTTTGTGAATATCTTGCCGAAGACGGCGTTGTGATGTGTGCCGATCCCCGTGCCTATGAGATCCTGCACGCTGCCCGTGTTCCCGAAGGGACTTACGAGCCGGTGGAAGATATCGATTACGACAAGGAATGGCTCAGCCTCCGCCTGAATGTCAAGGTGGTGGATGACCTGAAAGAAGCCATTGCCCATATTCAGGAGCACGGCACCGGACATTCCGACAGCATCCTGACGGAGGATGAAGACAACGCCGATGCCTTCGTCGCGCAGGTCAATTCCGCCGCTGTTTACGTCAACTGCAGCACCCGCTTCACCGACGGTTCCGAACTGGGCCTCGGTGCCGAGATCGCCATCTCCACCCAGCCCCTCCACGCGCGGGGTCCCATGGCCCTGAAAGAACTGACCACCTACAAATGGGTCATCCGCGGCGACTATAACAGCAGGAAATAGTCATTAGTCAATAGTCAATAGTTATTAGTTATCAGTAAATGTCGGGGACGGTTCTCCCGAGGCGAAGGCCGAGGGGAACCGTCCCCCCGTTGACGAAAACACACATGCTGATCGTTGTCAGCCGGGCGTTCTTTTATGTTCGGTAAATGTCAGCCATGCTTTCCCGAAAACTAAAGGACGGTTTCCCTCGGCCTTCGCCTCGGGAGAACCGCCCCCTCTGTCCTGAAAATTTTAAGAATTTTACAAAATCAGCATCGCGTCGCCGAAGGAGAAGAAGCGGTAATTCATCCCGATGGCTTCCCGGTAGAGCGACAGCACGTTTTCACGGCCGGCGAAAGCGCTGATCATCATGATCAGGGTCGATTTCGGCAGGTGGAAATTGGTGATGATGGCGTCGATGCCCTTGAATTCATATCCCGGCAGGATAAAGATACTTGTCTGCCCGCAGAAGGGGATGACACGCTCTGACGAGCCTTCCCGGATGGCAGCCTGCGCGGCGGTCTCCAGCGTCCGGGCGCTGGTGGTCCCGACCGAGATCACCCGTCCGCCGTTCCGCACGGTCTCATTGATCAGCCGGGCGGTCTCTTCGGTAACTTCGCACCACTCGGTATGGATGTGATGCTCTTCCGGATCGTCCTCCGTTACCGGTGCGAAGGTATCCAGCCCGACATGCAGGGTCACCCCCGCGAAGCGGACCCCCATCTCCCGCAGCTCGTCCATCAGCCTTTCCGTGAAATGCAGCCCGGCGGTGGGCGCCGCGGCGGAACCGCTGTCCTTCGCGTAGACCGTCTGATAGCGGTCCGGGTCTTCCAGCCGGGTATGGATATAAGGCGGCAGCGGCATCTGGCCCGTGCTGACCACGAAGGCGTTCAGGTCTCCGTCAAAGCGCAGCAGGCGCCGGGAGCCTTCATACTGGTCCACGATCTCGGCACTGAGCCCATCCGAAAAAATGATCTTTTTCCCGGTGAAAAGCCGCTTCCCGCCGACCAGTGTCTCCCACAGGTTTTCCTCTACCCGGCGCAGCAGAAGGACTTCCACCTGTCCGCCGGTCTCTTTGTTCCCGAAGATACGTGCCGGGATCACCTTTGTCTGATTGATCACCAGCAGATCGCCTTTCCGCAGGTACTCCGGCAGATCCCGGAATACCCGGTGTTCTTTGACACCGGTCTTTCGGTCATAAACCAGCAGCCGCGAAGAATCCCGCGGCTCCGCCGGCGTCTGCGCGATCCGCTCCTGCGGCAGTTCATAATCAAAATCACTTGTTTTCATAACTTTTCATAACGAAAGTGGGACAGTGGGGACGGTTCTCGGTGTCCCACATATTTCTGGGACATCGAGAACCGTCCCCACTGTCCCAAACTCTAAACTCTGAACTCTGATCAAAAGAGTTGTCCCTGCTGGACGTCGCTCTTTTTTTCCTGCCAGGGGATCCCCAGATGCTCGTATGCCTTGCGGGTGGCGGTACGTCCCTGGGGAGTGCGGTCGATGAGGCCCAATTGCAGCAGGTAGGGCTCCACCACGTCCATGATGGTATCCTGTTCCTCGCTGATGGAGGCGGCGATGGTGTTCAGCCCAACCGGACCGCCGCTGTACTTTCCGATGATGGTATTCAGCACCTTGCGGTCCACTTCATCCAGACCCAGCGCGTCGATATCCAGCAGGTTCAGCGCCTGTACCGCGGTCTCCCGGTTGATGCTGCCGTCTCCCCGCACCAGCGCGTAATCCCGGACACGCCGCAGCAGACGCAGTCCGATACGCGGCGTCCCCCGGGAGCGGATGGCGATCTCGCGGATGCCTTCCGCGTCGTATGGGGTGTTGATCATCTGTGCCGCCCGGGCAATGATCCGTTCCATGGCGGGCAGGTCGTAGTAATTCAGGCGGTAGACCGCCCCGAAGCGCGCCCGCAGTGGGGCACTGAGCAGGGACAGCCGGGTAGTGGCGCCGATGACGGTAAAGCGGGGCAGCTTCAGCCGGATCGAACGGGCAGTCGGGCCTTTCCCCACCATGATATCCAGCACACAGTCCTCCATCGCCGGGTACAGGATCTCCTCAACGGCCCGGCCGAGGCGGTGGATCTCGTCGATAAACAGGATATCGCCCTCATGCAGGTTGGAAAGGATCGCGGCCAGGTCGCCCGCCTTTTCGATAGCGGGTCCGGCGGTGATCTTGATACTGACGCCCATTTCGTTGGCCATTACATGGGCCAGCGTGGTTTTCCCCAGTCCCGGAGGTCCGTAAAACAGCACATGATCCAGCGGTTCGCCGCGTTTTTGTGCCGCCGACAGCAGGATCGCCAGGTTTTCCCGCACCTGATCCTGTCCGGTGACTTCATCCAGCTTTTTTGGCCGCAGCGCCTGGTCGACGCGTTCATCGCCGATCCCCGCCGCCGGGCTGATAATTCGTTCTTTTTCCATGCTCCTTATTATACAACCAAAACACCCCTGCCCGGGGTCGGTTTTGACTGCCTCAGCCTGCTGAGTCAGCAGAACCGACCCCACCGCCAATAGCCTTGCTGAAAAAAAGCCGGGCCATCAAATGATAATTTCGGCAAATCAACGAAGATGGTGGACAGCAGAGAGAATTACCCGTAAGCTGCCGGCAGCAACAGTGGGGTCGGTTCCACTGACTCACTTTGTGAATCAGGCGAAACCGACCTCTCTCTCTGTTGATCGTGATGAATGTCATGTGAAAAAGGGCCTTTTTACGGGTGCGGGGTTAAAACGGTTGACAGTTTTCTCCAAGTATGATACATTTTTTCTGAAATAAACCGATAAAACCGGTTTGGTTCTCAACACCATGGTTAACATGCGTGCTCAAAAAATAATGGAGGAATTTATATGAAGAAGTTTACCGTTTTGTTGCTCTCACTGCTGATCGTCCTTAGCTGTGCGGCTGTTGTGACTGCCCAGGATGACATTGACTGGCGCGCCTATGAAGGCAGTGAACTGATGGTCTACGGCGGTTCAGATGAACCCCATGTCGCGGCTGTCTGCAAAGCCTTCGAAGAAAAGACCGGGATCAAGACAAGCTATATCCGCCTCAGCGGTAATGACTGCTTCACCCGCATCAAAGAAGAACGCGACAATCCGCAGGCTGATGTCTGGTACGGCGGCACCTGGGATCCGTATATCGCGGCTGCCAAGGAAGGCCTGCTCTATGCTTATGAAGACTGCAAGGGCGTAAAGAACTACAAGAGCGAAAACTACGGCGTCGGTTATCCGTACTGGGTGGGGATCTACTCCGGCTGGATCGGATTCATCTGCGACGGTGAAGCCCTTGAAGAACGCGGCGTTGCCATGCCCACCTCCTGGGAAGACCTGACCAAAGAAGATTACCGCAACCTGCTGGTCTTGGCCAACCCCGGCGCCACCGGAACGGGCGTGATGGTCACCTCCATCCTGTTCCAGATCTTCGGCGAAGAAAAAGCTGTTGAAATGATCGCTGCCATGGATAAGAACGTCACCACCTATGTGAAGACCGGTTCCGGCACTTCCCATCAGGTTGCCCTCGGCGAAGCTGCCTGCGGCGTCGGTTTCCTGCACACCGGCCTCGACTACAAAGTCAACCAGGGCTATGACAACTTCGTCCTCGGCGGTCCTGCCGAAGGTACCGGCTATGAAGTCGGCGGCGCCGGCATCATCGAAGGCTGCAAGCACCTTGACGAAGCCAAACTGTTCATCGAATTCGCTCTGACTCCGGAATGCCAGGAGATCGGCCAGACCGTCGGTTCTCTCCAGTTCCTGACCGTCAACGGCGCGAAGGACCCGGAAGCTGCCCAGGAACTGATCGATATGGGCATCAAGCTGATCAACTACGATTCCGAATGGACCGGTTCCAACAAGGATATGATCATCGAAAAGTGGAACAGCGCTATCTCTTCCGACAAGCTTGCTCAGTAAGCATTTTCTGAATAAAATCGTATCAACGGGCCGCCTGCCATACGGAGGCGGCCCATTCTGGTAATTAGTTATTAGTCATTAGTTGTTAGTCAATAGTCATTAGTTATTAGTCGTCAGTCAATGGATGTCAGTCATTAGCCGGAATGAGAAAAGCGCTTTGCGTTGTTCCGGCCGGGAATATCACGACGCGATTTTGATCCATCGGCTCCAAAAACTAATAACAAATAACTAACAACAAATAACGAACAACTGACAACTAACAACCAATGACTATTGACTAATTAAGGAGGCACCGCATGGCGAAAGGAAAAGGAAAACAGCTGGACCGGAAGAAAATGCTGGGTGATCCGCTGTTGGTGACCGCGATCCTGGCAATTCTGGCTTTCCTGCTGCTGTTTATCGTTTACCCGCTGTGGACCGTCATGCTGCAGAGTTTTTCCCGCAGTGAAACGGACATGATCGCGGAGGTCAAGGAAGCGGGAGAATGGTTTACTTCCGCCGCGAAACTCCTTCCGGAGGAACTGTCCGCCCCGGTGGAAACGCTGGGCAGCGCGGCATCCGGGTTTCACAAGGCTTATAACCGCTATCGCCGCAACAACGCCGAGGACGTCATCAAGACCCGGGCGGAACTGAAAACCGCCCTGACGGGGATGGACGATGCTCTCATCGACGCGGTGACGGAAGCCTATAACAGTGCCGCGGAAGAACCGATCACAAAAGAAGACTTCACTTCCCGGATCAATATCCTCAAAAACAACGAACCGGAGCTCGGCAAGACCGCCTTTTCACTGGATGCCTATGTGGCCCTCTTCAAGCGTGCCATCTTCCAGCAGGCTGTGCGGAACACGCTGCTGCTGGGCTTTATCACCGGGTCCATCGCCACCCTGGTGGGGTTCGTCTTCGCCTATGTGGATATGTACACCAAAACGAAATTCAGCCCGATGTTCCGGGTCATTTCGGTGCTGCCCATCGTCTCCCCGCCTTTCGTGCTGA
>DAIMGK010000108.1:0-16503 GCA_036723985.1 Flexilinea sp. | reverse complement strand
TCGGCCGGCAGGCAGTGCATGTACAGCGCCTTGCCGTCTTTGGTGGACTTCATCAGTTCTTCGGTGCAGGCCCAGTCTTTGTGTTCGGCATTCTGCTTGAGGAGTTCTTTCTCCAGCGCGTTGATGCCTTCCACATCGCCGGCCTGATACAGCTTGGTGCGTTTTTCCATGGCGGCGAAAGGCGCCCAGGACTTCGGGTAGACGATGTCCGCGCCTTCGAAAGCTTCTGCCATGTTGTTGGTCTTTGTGAAGGAACCGCCGTTGGCAGCTACGTTCTTCTTCGCGATCTCTTCCACATCGGACATGATCTCATATCCTTCCGGATGGGCAAGGACGACATCCATGCCGAAGCGGGTGAACAGGCCGACAACGCCCTGCGGGACGGAGAGCGGCTTGCCATAGGACGGTGAGTAAGCCCAGGACATGACGATCTTCTTGCCCTTCAGGTTCTCCAGACCGCCGAATTCGTGGATGATGTGGTCGAAATCGGACATGGACTGGGTCGGGTGGTCGACGTCGCACTGCAGGTTGACCAGTGTCGGGCGCTGTTCCAGAACACCGTGATGGAAGCCTTCGTCGACGGCATCCATGAAGGTCTTCTGATATTTGTGGCCTTCACCGATGAACATGTCATCGCGGATACCGATGACGTCCGCCATGAAGGAGACCATGTTGGCGGTCTCGCGGACGGTTTCGCCGTGGGCGATCTGGGATTTCTTCTCATCCAGATCGTTGACGGTCAGGCCCAGCAGGTTGCAGGCGGAAGCGAAGGAAAAGCGGGTGCGTGTAGAATTGTCGCGGAAGACGGAGATCGCCAGGCCGGAATCCCAGACACGGCAGCTCTTGTTGCGTTCGCGCAGGTCGCGCAGCGCGTCGGCAACGGTGAAGATGGCGTCGATTTCGTCATCGGTCTTATCCCATGTCCAATAAAAGTCATTATTGTACATGTTGTTGATGTTCAGCTTTTCAAGATGATTGGCAAGTTCGTAAGCTTTGGACATTATTATTCTCCTTATCGGGCAGCGGGAATCGGTCCCGCTGCCTCACATATTGCTGCTGACCACTGACCACCGGTCACTGATCACTTTATTTGATATCGTTGTTGGTTTTTCCGCCTCGGTAGACGGTAACATCCTCTTCACCCTTGCCCTTGTAGAGCATCGGGACGGCAGCGTAAACGGCAGCGCAGGTGACCAGGTCCTGTTTCCAGGTGATCTCATTCGGGGCATGTGCCTGGGATTCGGCGCCCGGGCCAAAGCCTACGCACGGGATGCCGTAGCGGCCCTGGATGGAAACGCAGTTTGTGGAGAAGGTCCATTTGTCGACCAGCGGGCGGTGGCGGAGGTGCATAGCGCCTTCAGCACCGATGCGTTCTTCACCGAACATGGCATGGTAGGAATCCACCAGCGCCTGAACGTGCGGGGCGGTCTCTTTGTTGATCCAGGTCGGGAAGTAGCATTCGGTCTCATAAACCAGGCCGGTCCAGGCCGGGCGGTCATACATGTACATGGAGACCTTTACGTCGTCAGCGTATTTCTTGCAGGCGGGGAGGTCGCGGATCTCCTGGAGGCAGCTGTCCCAGGTCTCGCCGGCAGTCATGCGGCGGTCGATGGAGATCGCGCAGGAGTCGGCGACGGCACAGCGGGAAGGAGATGTGTAGAAGATCTGGGAAACGGTGCAGGTCCCGCGTCCGAGGAAGCGGGCGTCTTCATAGTGATCCGGGTTGTATTTCGGATCCAGCATCTTGACCAGACCTTTGATCTCGGTGCCCTCTTCCGCGTCATTGGCGTTCAGGTCGCGGACGTTTTCGATGATCTCAGCCATCTTGTAGATCGCGTTGTCACCGCGTTCCGGGGCGGAACCGTGGCAGGAAATGCCCTTGACGTCCACGCGGATCTCCATGCGGCCGCGGTGGCCGCGGTAGATGCCGCCGTCTGTCGGTTCGGTGGAAATGACGAATTCCGGGGTGATCTTGTCTTCATTGTGGATGTACTGCCAGCAGAGGCCGTCACAGTCTTCTTCCTGAACGGAACCGACGATGAGGATCTTCGTGCCTTCGGGGATCAGGTTCAGGTCTTTCATGATTTTCGCGCCGTAAACCGCGGAGGCCATGCCGCCTTCCTGGTCGGAACCGCCGCGCCCGCCGATCTCGGTCTCATTTTCATAACCCTTGTAGGGATCGAAATCCCAGTTATTGATGTTGCCGATGCCGACGGTATCGATATGGCTGTCAATGGCGATGATCTTGTCGCCGCTGCCCATCCAGCCCATCACATTGCCCTGGGGATCGATCTCGACTTTGTCAAAGCCCAGCTTCTCCATCTCCTCCGCGATGCGGTGGACAACGCCTTTTTCTTCAGAGCTTTCAGAGGGGATGGCGATCATATCCCGCAGAAAAGCTGTCATGGCAGGTCCGTAATCCTGTGCTGCCTTCTTAATAGCCTCAAAATCCATAGAAAAACCTCCTGTCAGAATTCAGAGCTTTATGTATCGTTATGCGTCAATAATTTGTCAGGCAAATTGCCTTTTCTTCTACATTATTTATACCTGATTTTCAATTGTCTGACAATAGAAAAAAATCATAATTTTTATGACTAATGTAATTCAATTTTTCAAAAAACCCACCGGAAACCCAACAAAAACCCATCAACCTTTTTATCAGGTTAACTTTCT
The DNA here is from genome assembly GCA_036723985.1 of Flexilinea sp. GTDB lineage: Bacteria > Chloroflexota > Anaerolineae > Anaerolineales > Anaerolineaceae > Flexilinea. The sequence continues at coordinate 13,830 of DAIMGK010000108.1, read as the reverse complement.
GTAATGTTCAATTTTATTGTATCGGGAAAAAAGCTCTTATAGTAGGGTAAAATCGCAAATTGCGGTTTAGTTTGAATTCTTTGAATATGCAAAAAAACCGATTTGCAGCAGAAAAAGCCGCCCTGATCAGAGGAGCGGCTTTTCCTATTGTTTTGATATGATATGGGTAATGTTATTCCCGGTCATTCAGGAAGAATTTTCGGATTATCGGGCTTTCAGGAAACTGTCATTTGTTTCAAAAATTCTTCAACAGATATGCCTGCTTCCCGTGCAGCCTGTTCGACTGTGATATATTTCTTCGCTGTAAGCTCTGTCAGTGTCTGCAGCCGTCCTTCCGTCAGCCCTTCCTCACGTCCTTCCGCACGTCCTTTTGAAAGCCCTTCCGTAAGCCCCTCCGTCCGTCCTGCTTCAAAATTATATTCCATTTGCTGAGCTTTATCTAAATAATCAAACATGATTTCCGGTACCTCCTCTTTGCTGAGATAATCTTTCAGAATTTCTTTGTCTTTACAAATACGGATCGTTTCACTGACCGCCTTTTCCGTTTTTCCGTACAGTCTGATCTGTTCATCAAACACACGGGTAAAAATTACATATTGATTAACGATGTCTCCCTGCTTTCCGTCATAGATGACTTTTGCCCTGATGTCAACAAAAATGTTATCAGGATCATCATTATCGAAGACATCCTTTGACAGTGAAATTTCGTCCGGCAGGTTTCCGCGTTCTTTTGGGTAGAGAACATAAAGTTCCGGTTTGGGAAAGCTGATCTTTCCGGTTCCGTAAACATCCAGTTTATTGTTTTTAATATACCGCTGATAGGTTTCCCCAAGGTACATCAGGATGCGGATCAAAATATTTATTGTCCAGGTTGACTGCTCTTCAATGAGGACCAGCAAGCGGTTCCCGACGATGAAACCGAGATCATTGTACTGTGTACGGAGCATCTGGTTCTCAAGTGTAACCAGCGTTATGTCAGAGATCCGGGTAATATCATCTTCAGGATGCAAAGCGGAATAAAGCTGCAGAAGGTAAAAAGGATCCCGGAACAGATCGCAGAAAATGCTGTCTTTCGAATTGGGATTCACTTTCTGATCCAGAGGGATCAATACAGCTTCAGCCATTTGTTTAGGCGTCTTGTCTTTCTTTGACAATGGATCATTCATCGCAGTCACATCTCCTGACTATATTATAAACAGAAAAGGATCTCCGGTCAATAAGCCGGGAATTGGTTTCTGTTCAAAAGGGGTAGCTGCGTGTCAACGGAACTGTCACCGGAAGGAGCGCGTTGAAAAAGGGCAGCGGTGCCATCCTTTGGATCGTAACCGTCCCCGCCGGCGGGTTCTGAACATATGAAAAGGTGACCGCCGCGAAAGCGTGTGAGTTTTATAAAAAGCCTGATACCTTTTTAAGCGGGGGTATGGGGGCTGCAAGCCACCGGAAATCAGGTGCGGGAATCGGCTTTTTGCAAACACACACATATTTGCTCCCGCACCTCGCGAAGCACTTCATTCCGCATACAGAAGGCATATACAAAGTGAGCTCTCATATTAGAAGTATACTTTCCTGAATTCTCTGTCCTGAATTCGAATAAAATACGGCAACATTATTTATAATAATGCAAGAAATAAATTGACAAATAATATAAAATGCTTGTTTTTATAAAATGACGCAAAGTAAGGATAAAAACCATGTTTGAAACTGAACAAAAACAGATCGAAAAGCAGATACAGGCTTACCTTAAAGAAAACGACCTTCCGGAAGCGGCTATCCAGTGGGCGTGGATCCCGTTCTCCGGGAACTGGGGGATCGCGACCTCCTTCTTCCAGCTGGCTTCGCAGGACGCGAAAGCGAAGGGTGTGAAGATGAACGTGGCTGCCCACGCGCAGGAGATCGCGCAGGGGCTCGCGGATACCATCATGCTGCCGGAAGGATTCGAACGGGCGGAAGCTGTCCGCGGTTACCTGAACCTTTATTTCTCCACAAAAGACTATTCCCGCCGGGTGATCGACACAGTCCTCAGTCAGGGTGATAATTACGGGCAGGGCAAGCGGACCGGGGAACGGGTGATGGTGGAGTTTTCCCAGCCGAACACCCACAAGGCTTTCCATGTCGGACACCTGCGCAATGTGATCCTCGGCAATTCCATCTGCAACATCCTGGCAAAGGGCGGTGACGATGTGGTCCGTGCCAATTACCTCGGCGATATCGGGCTGCATGTCATCAAGTGGATGTGGTGTTACCTGAAATATCACAACGGGGAAGAGCCCACCGGCGATATTACCCGCTGGATGGGTGACCTTTACGCGGAATCAGACCGGCGCCATCATGACGAACCGGACGCGGATGCGGAGATCCGTGCCCTTTTTGCCCGCTGGGATAACAGGGATCCGGAGATCGTGAGCCTTTGGAAAAAGACCCGGCAGTGGAGCCTGGACGGCTTCGATGATATTTATGAAGAGCTTGGTGTCCGCTTCGACCATCTCTATTTCGAAAGCGAAGTGGAAGATTCCGGCAAGGTGATCGTAGATGAACTGATCGAAAAGGGACTGGCAACGGATGAACGTCCGGAAGGCGCTGTCGTCGTGAAACTGGATGAACTTTGCGGGACGAAGGATAAATACCGTGTGCTGGTGGTGCTTCGCTCGGACGGTACGTCACTTTACGCGACCAAAGACCTTTCCCTTGCGATCAAAAAATTTGACCAGTTCCAGCTCGACCGCTCGATCTATGTGATCGATGTCCGCCAGTCGCTGTATATGCAGCAGATCTTTAAGACCATGGAGCTGATGGGCTATCCCTGGACGAAGAACCTCTATCATCTCGCCTATGAGATCGTGAATCTGCCGGGCAATGTAACAATGTCTTCCCGGGATGGTACGGTGGTCTTCCTGCAGGACCTGCTGACGGAAGCAACCGCGCGGGCACTGGCGATCGTCAACGAAAAGAATCCTGAGCTGCCGGAAGATACGAAAAAAGAAATCGCCCATACCGTGGCGCTGGGTGCCCTGAAATATTCCATGCTTTCCCGCGATAACACGAAGATCGTGACTTTTGACTGGGAAGCCGCACTGGACTTCAACGGACAGGCCGCTCCCTATATCCAGTATGCCGCAGTCCGGGCGAACTCTATCCTGCGGAAAGCCGGCGGTGAGCTGCCGGAATCCCTTACGCCGGAATATGAACTGACGCCCAGTGAAGTCCAGCTGATCGACCTGATCGCTCGTGTCCCGAAGGAGATCCAGCGTTCGGCGAAAGAAATGAAGACGCTCTATCTGGCGAATCTGGCCTATGATCTCGCGCAGGCTTATAACAATTTTTACCGCAACTGTCCGGTGATCCAGGCGGATGAGAACATGAAAAATTACCGGCTGCGTTTATCCGCGGCTGCCCGCCGGGCGATCATTGTCACCCTCGCCCTTCTCGGCATCGATACACCGGAAATGATGTAAGAATCAGGGATAAGGGATAAGATAACAGGATTAGATAATAAAAGATCCACCGCAGGGGACAGTTCTCAGCGGTGGATCTTTTGTGTCAGTGGGGACGGTTTTCGTTGACTCGCATCAGCCTGAAAAAAAGGCAGGATCATGACGATCATCGTCCATTCAGTGCTAGTCAACAGAACTGTCCCCGCTGACACATCACACAATATCGATCAGAATTTTCAGGATCATAACATTATATGAACGTATCTTTGGGGGATCAGTCATGCTCTGTGAATGATCAATGGATATGACCGGTGTCCGGCAGATGAATTCAGACACTGATCACTGACCACCGGTCACTGACTGCTGACCGCTGCTCACTGACTCCGTCATCATGACGATCAGGGGCCAGGCGGAGGCTTTCATCATAGCAAGGATCACCACGATGTGACGGTCAAATTCGTATTCATCGGCGATGAGTGTGGCGGAGGCGAGAAGATAGGCTGAAAGGATGAACAGTATCGGGAAAGCATACCGTTCACCGTCCGGCTCACGAAAGGCCTTGATGACGGCGATCAGCGCGATACCGATCAAAAGGATCCCCGGCAGATTGCATGAGAAAAACCTGATGACGGAGTCGGGAAGGATCTGTTTGAAACCGGCGGGTGTATAAGTGTAAGTGATTTTTTCAAAAGCTTCTTTTTCAAATCCCGCGTACCATGCCATACGCAGCGTCTCGGCGGGCCGCAGCAGCATATAACGGATATAGGTCTTCAGCCCGTCGCTGAGGATCCATTCCCGCAGCGGGGCCATTTCTTCGGAGTTGAAGAGCGGATATGCCATGGCGTGTTCTGTCCCGTACAGCCGGGACAGGGAAGGCGGAGCGGGCATACCGGACGCGATGAAAAAGCTTTCTCCCTGCGGTTCATTCAGTACGCGGTTGAACAGCACATTCTCAAAAGCATATTCCCAGCGGGTGCCGGTTTTCGCGAAGATCAGAAAAACCGTCCCGAAAAGAAATGCGCAAAGGCAAAGGATCACTTTCCGGTTGGATCGTACGCCGCAGAGGCAAAGGAGCAGCACAGCCGCAAGCATCACGCTCCATACGGCGGAATCCCTGGAAAAGGCAGACAGCAGCGCGCTGAGGAAGACAGCCGCCGCAGGGCACCAATGCCACTTTTTCTCCGCCTGTTCCTCTGTGTCTGCCCCCGGTTTGGTGAGCCAAAACAGGCTTCCCGTCAGCAGCATGGCGGTGGACAGCGAAAGGGATTCGCTCATGATCATCTGATCCCAGCGGGTGATGTTCGGTACGCATCCTAATCCCAGGCTCAGGACCAGGATCACTTTTTTACCGATATCGCAGCGGGTCAGCCCTGCCGCGTGCCATGCGAAATATCCCCAGCTCAGGATGGAAACAGTCAGCTGAACGATCGTAATGATCTTTACATGCTGACGGCAGAGTTTGTAAACCAGCGGAACGAGTATCGGACGAGCCAGGCAGTGCCAGGCGCTGCGGCAGTATTCTTTCCCGTTCAAAAGTTCAGCAAGCGTGAAGCGGGACTGTCCGATGTAGAATTCCGAGTCAATAAACCAAAGCGGTTCGCTGACGGAGATAAACTGTGCTATGCGTATAGCTGAAAAAAGGATGAAAACAGAAAAGCCGAAAATTTTAAGGTTCCATTCCGGCAGCAGTTTGGACATCCCGATGACAAAGGCAAGGCACAGGAGAAAACTGGTCAGCCAGAGCGCGGAAAACTCTGCCATCCCGTCCGCGGGCGGAAAGGCGTGGTCAAAGCTCAGCCGATCCAGCTCGTTGTTGTTCAGCGCGGCAGTCCTTTTGATCCCGTCCCAGTCGATCTCAGCGATTCCCTGGTCCGGATCGGCACTGAATTCAACAGTGGCAAGATCACCGGTTTTCCCTTTCCAGCTCAGCCGTGTGTTTTTATCGGAAATTGTCAGTGTATTATCTCCCGGATGACAGTTTCCGTCACAAAGCAGCGCGGAAAGAGGGATGTCACCGCTTTGAGTGTGCAGCCAGGTGAGCGTGACGGGCCGTATATTTCCTTCCGCGTCCGGCAGCGCACGGATCGTCAGTGTATGAGGCGGATAGAGTCCTGTTTTGGGTATGGGGAACCATACGAGTACACAAACGGAAAGGATCAGGCTAACGAGAATGACCGGCAGCCATTCCTTTTTTGAGATTCTTTCGATCCCTTTCCTGATCAAAAGAAACAGCAGCCACACGAAAAGTCCGCTTATGAATGCCGCGAGACTGAGGCGGCTGATAAGTCCCCTGCCGGTCAGAGGCAGAAGCTGCATTTTTTCACAGTAACAGATAAAAGTGCCTGCCAAAGCGCCGGCAGCAGCTGCGATCCCGCCAGAAAGAAAAGTTTTTGTGGCCTTATTCTTCATCACCATATTCCGGATCCGTCAATACGGATCGCTGAAAGTCATGTCACGCCCGGCGAAACCTGTCTCTGTCTTCCATTTAATAAACAATGCGCGATATCCTTTCCCGATCCGTGTTTCCCAGTCCAGGCCAAGTACTTCGGCTGTTTTTTGAATGGCACCTTCATCCGGACCTTCGATCTCAACATAGTCTCCGATGGGGGTATGATCGGCGAAGATAAAGGTATCCCGCAGGCTGTAAACCGAGCGGTATTTTTCGTAAATAAAAAAGACTGAATAACCAAGCCGTTCCAGGATCAGTTTTGTCTGATCAAAATCTGCAACAACGGTTTCGATTTCTTCCCGATCTGCGAGTTTCGTGCTTTGGGAAAGATCAGCTTTGTAAGTCAGTATGGCTTTCCCTCCGTTATCCCGCAGACGAAGGACCTCTCTGTTTTCAAACAGCGTCCTGTTACTGTCATCAAAGCGCAGGTTTCGTTCGAACTGAACAGGCTGGACGCATTCCGCCCCGGCCTCGAGGATCTTTTCTGAAAAATCCGCGGCGGATCCGATCTCAAATTTGACTTCAATTTCCCGATTGTCAGTTTTCATAATGGTTCTCTCTGTGCTAAATAGTTTCCAGCCATTTCAATGAGGCACGGATAAAGGCGGCGCGGAATGAATAGATCATATGAATATAATTATCCGGCTGAGGATACTCGGAGAGTTTCCTCTCAATATTGTTCAGCCAGATCCCGCATTGCCGGATCTGTGCCGTGATGACTTCGGAACGTTCGGCCTCCGGACGGTCTTTGAGAAAATACAGTTTTCCCAGAAAATCGGAACGGATCTCGTTCATGTGCTCTACAGGACGATGGAGCCAGTCCTCAAAAGCCGCTTTCCCTTCCGGAGTGATCGTGCATATCTTTCGGGATGGTAAAACCAGCCCCGGTTCAATATGTGTCGAGATGAGTCCGTTTTTCTCGATCTTATCCAAAACGGCATAAAGCCTGCTTTGCCGGAAAGTCCAGAGCGTCTTCAATTCTTCGGAATTTTTTAATTGCTGATAAAGATCGTACGCGTGAGTCGGCTGCTGAGCGATAAGGCCGAGCAGAACGAAATCCATGGTGAGGGGGTCTTGCTGTCGTGACATTTCTTCTTCCTGTAAAGTTACTGTTCCTTTCTGAACAGATACCTTGTATATACTATTATAACGTAACTGAGCGGACTGACCGGCTAAATGTATAAGTCCGGGAACCGCCTCCCACCATTGTCACAGCAGCCTGCAGCCAATTTTCGCCAATGACCTTTATCTTAACCGCTTCGCCGGGAGCTTGAGAATGTCCGGCAGCAGTTGGCGGGGTCGGTTCTGCTGATTCAGCTTGCTGAGTCAGTCAAAACCGACCCCCGGAAGAAACGGACGAGGTCCTCACCCGCCGGATGCGCTACATTGAACACCGTGAGTCCGGCCCGCCGGGAATTGCCGGGATCAGTCCTGAAATAAGAAAAAACTGCGCGAAAAACGGAAGAAAAAGAAGAAAAATAAGAAATAAGAGATGAATGAAGCCGGGATCGGAGGATTCCGGCTGTCTTCAGTTTCCCCTCCCGGCGGGAACAACCGGGGAGCCGGCTTCCCGGCAGCGGGGTGATAAGGCACAGAAGGTTTTCTGCTGTTCAGCTGCCGATCAATAATGACAAATGTAATGTGATTAAAGTAACTAATTTCCAATGGCGTACGAAATGTTTTGACAGAAACGGAAGTTCAGATTAAAATTCAGCAAAGAATTCAGTTTTTTTACTGAATGTTTTTGTGAGTAAACTCCGGATTTCCGGAGTCAAAAATATAGAGGAGAAAAAAATGAAAAAAGTCTTATCTGTATTATTGGTTTGTGCCATGCTGATGGGCGTTTTTGCTGCCGCTTCCGCGCAGGAAAAATCCTGGCTCGAACGCGCCTATGACGGCGAATTCAAGGGCACACAGGTCATCTTCGATGGTCCGTTTGTTGACAACGACCAGGTATTTTTCGAAGAATCCATTAAACCGTTTGAAGAAGCCACCGGTATCGATATTGTTTATGTCGGTAACAAAGACTTCGAATCCACCATCCAGATGCGTGTCGAAGGCGGCAATGCCCCTGATATCGCTGACTTCCCGCAGCCGGGTCTTCTGGGCAACCTCGCCAAGAAGGGCTACATGATCGATGTCCGCAATGTCATCAGTGAAGACTGGCTGAAGGAAAACTACAGCGAAGCCTGGCTGGATCTGGCCATGATGGATGGTCCTGATGGTGAACCGATGATGGCCGGTATCTGGGCCCGCAACAATGGTAAATCCCAGGTCTACTATCGCCCCGAAATCTGGGCTGAAGCCGGCTACGAAGTCCCGACCACCTGGGACGAAATGGTCGCCCTGAGCAAGCAGATGGTTGAAGACGGCGAAACCCCGTGGTGCATCGGTATCGAATCCGGTTCCGCGACCGGTTGGCCGGCCACCGACTGGATGGAAGACATTATGCTCCGCACAGTCTCCCCGGAACAGTATGATGCCTGGACCAAAGGTGAACTGAAATTCGATTCTCCGGAAGTCCGCCGCGCGATCGACATCATGAGCGAGATCTGGTTCACTGACGGCTTCGTTTATGGCGGCCGTGACGCTATCGCCACCACCAACTTCGGCGAATCCGTGAAACCGCTGTTCTACGATGTGGACGGCTGCATGATGCACCGCATGGGCAACTTCATTACCGCCTACTTCCCGGAAGGCCTCGAACCTCTGAAGGATTATGATGTGTTCTATCTGCCTCCGATCGATGAAGCTTACGGCAACCCGTATCTGGGTGGCGGCGACATCTACGGTGTCTTCAATGAAAAACCGGAAGTTCTTGCCGCGTTCGAATACTTCAGCCATGGTGAATCCCTGAAGTTCTGGCTCGGCCAGGGCGGCGCACTGTCCCCGCACAACGATGCTGATGCCAGCTGGTACAAGGATCCGACTGAAGCGAAGATCGCTGAATTCATCCAGAATGCCAACACCTTCCGCTTCGATGGCTCTGACCTGATGCCGTCCGCCGTCGGCGCCGGCACCTTCTGGAAGGGCATGACCGACCTCGTTACCGGTGCCGATGTTGATTCCGTCGTTGCCGAGATCGACAAGGGTTGGTAATTTCTGAAAGACGAAAGTCTGTTGTAATGTGATAGATCTTGTGCCGGGAGTTTCCCGGCACAAGATACTGTTGATGAAAATAAGAAATAAGGAATAAGAAATAAGAGAAAGAGATCAGATTTCCGGAATCATTTTTGTAATAAAAAATTCTTTTACTGATTTCTGATTTCTTATTTCTTATTTAGATAGGAGGGCGCATATGAACGAAAAAGCTCCCAGCGGTGCATTCGGAAAGATATGGTTATTTATCCGAATGATTCTCGCGGTAGCGGCTATTGTCGCGGTATTTGCTTTCGGTATTAAATTCCTTCAGAATTACGAAGGCAATCAGGTGCTGCTGACCGTCATCGCCATTGTATGGGGTGTCGGTTCGGTGGCATTGTTTTTCTTCCTTGCAAACTGGGTGGTTGAAAGGTTTTCCAAAACCTGGTGCAGCCGGATCCAGCCATATATCTTTGTAGGCCCCGCGGTTTTGATCCTGCTTTGGGCGCTTTTTATCCCCACGATCAGAACCTTCATCCTTTCCTTTAAAGACGCGATGGGACAGAAATGGATCGGGCTGGAAAATTTCAAGGCTGTTGCAGCGACAGAAGCCATGGATCCGGTATACCAGAGCATTACGCTTGCAATATTTGTCCTTTTGCTCGCGGTTGCGGTGATCCTCCTGATCACGCTGATTGGAAAGCTGTTTTCCTCAAACAAGGAAATCAACGGCAGCCTGTCCAAGAAATCCGGCTGGACCATCCTTATTTTCGGTATCATCATCATCTGGATCGCTCTTGACCCGGTTACATCCGCTTTCAAAAACGCGATCGCCGGCACAGACGCGACGGAACTGCCCTTCCTGGAAAACTATCGCTATGCCTTTACCGATCCCGCGATGCTGATCGTTTTCCGCAATAACCTGCTGTGGCTGGTTCTGGGTACATCCTTCTGTGTGATCTTCGGTTTGCTGATCGCCGTTTTGGCCGACCGCACCGGTAAAGCTGAAAAATACTACAAGATCATCATCTTCCTGCCGATGGCGATTTCCTTCGTCGGCGCCGGTGTGATCTGGAAATTCATCTATAACTATCGCGGTCAGGGGAATGAGACCGGCCTGCTCAATGCCATTATCGTGGCATTAGGCGGAAAACCGCAGGCCTGGCTGCAGATCCCGTTCTGGAACAATATCTTCCTCATCATCATCATGATCTGGCTGCAGACCGGTTACTGTATGGTCATTCTTTCCTCCGCGATCAAGGGTATTTCCTCCGAACTGCTGGAAGCTGCCCGCATCGACGGTGCGAATGAATTCCAGATCTTCTTCAAGATCATCATCCCGGTCATCAGCGACACGATCATCTCCGTCACAACGACGGTACTGATCTTCTCCCTGAAGACATTTGACGTGGTCAATACCATGACCGGCGGTAACTACGGTACCAACGTGATCGCGAATGAATTCTTCATGCAGCGTTTCGTCCAGTATAATACCGGCCGTGCGTCCGCGATCGCTATCGTCCTCCTCATCCTGGTCATCCCGGTGATGATCATGAACCTGAGACAATTCAATGAAAGGAAGGCATTCTAATGGCTGCAAAATCCGGAAGTTTATCTGAGCAGAAGAAGTCTTCTTCTTTCCTGACACACCTGGCACTGATCATCCTTTGTCTGATTTGGTTCATTCCGGTGTTTGGTGTATTTGTAACCTCTTTCCGTAATTCCACCAATGTGTTCAACAGCGGCTGGTGGGCAGTATTTCCGCACCGTGAATGGATGCAGACTGCCGAAATCAAACTTGACGATGACGTGGATGTGAACTCTACCATGGAGATCACGCTGCCAAACGGATCATCTCTGGAAGCTGATTATGCCGCGCTGAAAGAAGGCATTACGCTTCGTGATGGTTCAAAAATTGAGTGGTATGGCGCAAAAAGAACCAAGACACTTCGTATTTATGAGAAGAAGTGGGTCGGTTTTGAAAGCAATCTGACTCTTGACAACTATCGCAATGTTCTGACCGGGAAAAAGATCCAGTACACCGGTGAAAACGGCGAAACACTGACCCGTAACGGTTCATCCCTGGGTTCCGCGTTCCTGAACTCCATAACCGTTACCGTGCCGGCAACGATCATCCCGATTTTGATCGCGGCTTTCGCGGCTTACGGTTTTGCCTGGCTGAATTTCCCGGGCAGGAAGCTGTTCTTCTCCATGGTTGTCGCCATGATGGTCGTCCCGCTGCAGATCGCGATCGTACCTGTGCTGAGCGACCTTTCCAAAGTCGGCCTCTCCGGTCAGTTCCTGGGCATCTGGATGGCGCATACCGGTTTCGGTCTGCCGCTTGCGATCTACCTGCTCTTCAACTATATCAGCACGATCCCGCGGGAGATCCTGGAATCCGCATTCATTGACGGCGCTTCAAACTTCACGATCTTCACCCGCCTGATCCTGCCGCTGTCTGTCCCGTCCATCGCCTCCTTCGGTATTTTCCAGTTCCTGTGGGTCTGGAATGACTACCTGGTCGGTCTGGTCATCCTGGGCGGCGGTCAGAAGATGGTCATCACACAGGCGCTGGCGAACATCGTCGGTACCCGCGGTCAGGACTGGCACCTGCTGACAGCCGGTGCGTTCGTCTCCATGATCGTCCCGCTGATCGTCTTCCTGAGCCTGCAGCGCTACTTCGTCCGCGGTATGATGGCCGGTTCCGTGAAGGGCTGATCATAGACGTAAGACGTTAGACTTTAGACGTAAGAAATAAGATAACGATAAAGGATGCCTCACTTGCAAAAGAGGCATCCTGTTATTTAATCCGGGCATCATGGTTCATGAGCCGGCCCGGGTCGGTTCTGACTGACTTAGCAGGCTGAGTCAGCCGAACCGGCCTCACTGACGGCTTCTGCAGCTTATACGGATACGGGATACTTTCCCCTTCACATGTGTACTGCCCGGGACTGTCCTTTAATGGGATGATCTCCTGACTGACTAACCCGTAAATCGTAACATCTCGGTACATCAAATTTCGGAAGTTGCTGCAAAAATGCAGTAACTTCCGAAATTGTTGTGGTATACTAAATTTAAAAGTTACTGCAATTTTGCAGTAACTTTTAAAAAGTGACCGCCGCATTTGTGGGTGTGTCGGAAAAAGAGCGTGATTTTAATGCGGGGGTATGGGGAATGCAAGCTCCCGGGAATCAGGTGCGGGAAATGGCATTTGCAAACACACGAACACTCGCTCCTGCACCTTGCGTGGCAAACTATCACGCAGGCGAATACAAACTGAGCTCTTATAGTAGGATAAATCTATGATCATTAATCGGAAAAACTATCTGGACAGATTGATCAGGAAACAAGGAAACGGAATGATCAAGGTTATCACCGGTATCCGAAGATGCGGGAAAAGTACATTGCTGCTGAAATTGTTCCGCCGACACTTGCTTGATTCCGGCATTCCTGAAAAAAATATCATATGTCTGCAATTGGATGACGATGGAAATGAGAAATATCGAGATCCTGCCCAATTATCAAGATTTATCCGAAGAAAAATCAAAAATTCCGATGAAAAATATTATATTCTTTTAGACGAGATACAATACGCAATTTCAAAAGAGGAGCTGCGCAGCAGAGATCAGCCGGTCCGGTTATACAGTGTTTTGAACGGACTTTTACATATGGAAAATGTTGATGTCTATGTAACAGGCAGCAATTCAAAAATGCTTTCAAAAGATATTTCTACGGAATTCAGAGGACGCGGAGACAAAATTCAAGTCTATCCGTTCTCGTTTAAAGAGTACCAACAGGCTTCCGGATTATCAGAGACAAAGGCATATGATATATATAAAACATATGGAGGAATGCCGTATCTCCTTTCACTGGATTCCGATGAAGAAAAATATCAATACTTATCAGATCTCTTTGAGGAAATCTATTTCAAGGACATAGAAGAACGTTACACAATTTATCTCCCGTGTGTTTTGCGGGAATTGACCAGCGATCTGTGTTCTTCGGTGGGATCATTGACGAATGCCAGTAAAATATCACGAACCATTCAAAGTACAAAGCATATTCCTGTTGCTCCGGATACGATCAGTACGTATTTAGAGTATCTGACCGATAGTTTCCTTTTCAGCAAAGCAGACCGTTATGATGTCAAAGGGAAAAAATACTTCGAGTATCCGTCAAAATATTATTGTACTGATATCGGTCTTCGAAATGTCAGGTTAGGGCTGCGGCAGCAGGAAGAAACTCATATTATGGAAAATATTATATATAATGAGCTGCAGGTCAGAGGGTATTTGACAGATGTCGGAGTTGTTACGGTTTCCGGAAAAAAACAGGAGGGTAAAACAGAGCGGAAAAACTGTGAGATCGATTTTATAGCAAGAAAAGGGAATCTGCAATACTACATACAGTCTGCTTACCGTATGGATGATCCTGAAAAAAGCAGTACAGAACTGCGTCCGTTGATTGCTGTGAGAGATTCTTTCAAAAAGATTGTTATATCTCAAACCGGAGGTAAGAGCTGGTATGATGATAATGGTATTCTTCGGATCGGTTTGCTGGATTTTCTTCTGGATGAAAAAAGCCTTGACCGGTAAGCCTGGGAACAGAGCTGCCTGAATTCAGCATCACTTTTTTCAAACATATCCGGCCCCGTTTTCGCAGCGCACTTTCCCGGGAGTGTTTTCCTGAAGGCTCTGCATTTTCCGGGTGAGTTTTTCGCTGCTGAAAACACTTTTCCTGCTGTAAGATCTCATTTCCGCATATGATTTCTCCTGCAGAATATGGCGGCCCTTATAGCAGAAAAAACCGAACCGGCGGCATCCGTTCCCCTGATGCTGTGTAGACTGTAACTATCAATTCAGGCTTCCA
>DAIMGK010000107.1:0-16523 GCA_036723985.1 Flexilinea sp. | reverse complement strand
ATCGGCCAGCTGCGGCAGTTCATCAGGTAGAGCAGCGCGGTCTCTTCATTTGTGATGATCTCTCCGGAAGACGGCAGATCCTGTTCCCGCAGGTAAGCGATTGTCTCGGAATTCTGCCAGCTGACGGAATGATAACCGAGACCGTCGATGGCATTTTGCCGTGCGATCCGGACACCCCGCAGACAGTTGAAAAGCATAAACAGAAAGAGCGCTGTGTTGAAAACCAGTCTGCGGGCAGGGCGTTGGTCATATTCACCCATCAGGGCAAACAGCAGGAATATCAGCCAGAACTCCGCGATATAAACGGGCAGCAGCATGCGTGTATTGATCGTGATCGGCGGATAAGTATTCAGTGAGACGTAAACGATCAGCAGATCATAGAACAGGATAAAGACAGACAGCAGGAACAGCATACATGCGTAACGGGGATATTCCGTCCCGTTTTTCAGCGAAAGCGCCGCGCCGATCATAACGCCCAGCGGCAGCAGAACCATAAAGATGCTGATCATGGCAGCCAGCAGGTCCGGCAAACCGTTCATCAATGATTCGGGAAGGATCCAGAGGGTGAACACATGCCGGATCTTCGGCAGAAACGCTGCCCAGAGCTCCGCGGTCTTCCCGCTGAGAACACTGCGGGAAGAAACCGTGCCGGTCTGCGAATAATCGATGATGAGCCAGATGATCATCGGGATCACCGAAACCAGCCCGTATGCGAAAGCTTTCCCGAATCGCTTTTTGAAAGTCTCAGCACTGAAGAAAAAAATCAGGACCACCCCGGCGCCGATGAACGCGGCGGAGGAATAGCGTGTCAGGAAGGATAATCCAAGGCAGAGGGCGGATACCCAAAAGGCTTTGCTGTTATCTTCCGTCAGACCTTTTTCCAGAAGAATGAGCCCGGCAAAACCGGTGAAAACCGCAAGCGGTTCGGACATTGCCCAGGAATATGCCGGGATCAGGATCGGGGAGCCGGCGAAGAACAGTCCGAGCGTCAGTGCAGGGAACAGACGTTCCGTGACATTCATTGTCCAGTGGGTCACCATGAAAACGATCCCGGCGAAGAACACCAGATTCAGGATCAGGGCGGCTGTTGAAAGATCCGCATGGAAAAGGCCGCAGCAGGCGAGAACGAGTGAGTAGAAAGGCGGAAAATACGGGATCAGGCGGAAGTCACCCGCGGCGTTGATCAGCCCCAGTCCGTTTCCATCCAGAAAATTCCGTGCGGAAGTGATATAGATCGTGGCATCTCCTCCGATCCCGGCGCCGAGTTTCATGCTCCATGCCAGGATCGCCGCCCCGATCAGTCCGCAGACTGCCGCGGTAATGATCCACAGCCCCTGTTTTTTTATTTCCATTCTCTGTTTCTCCTCAAAAATGCTTCCGTCAGCGCAGCCCCGGGATCATCCTTTCCCGATGAACGGTTATGGGCAGAAAACATAAATTCCGTCAAAATTCCCTTTTTCTTTCAGTCCCAAAGTGCTTGCAGCCTCATACAGTTCGGCGGGAGATCCCCAGGGAACGCTGCCCTCCGTGATGGCCTGCTGCAGTTCCTTTTCTTCTACCAGGAAGAACGAGATCTTCAGATCTCCGGCAAGCGCGAGGCTTTCCCCGGAAGGGAAGCCATTCATTACGCCTTTGACCCGCTGATACTGTTCTGTCGGGAAGGCATTGAAGAATCCGCCGGTAAAGGGCTTTTCATTGTAGAGTGTGTAATACGTTCCCGCCTGATCGTCATTCAGATAAAAGGGATAGCGCATGACCGCGCCGTTTTCCGGCTGTTTGGCCAGCCAAAGATCCACCGGACGCGGACCGATCTCCGAAAAAGAGGAGATCGCCTTCGGGAAGAAATCAAACAGGACCAGGGCCGCGGCAGCGGCTGTCAGCAGGACCTGTTTTTTCCCGCTGAGATCCTTTACGGCAAAACCCGCTCCGCAGCTTACCAGCAGCAGCGCGAAGATGCCAAAACGCATCATCGCCCGGAGTTTTGCGAAAAACGGGAAATATTTGAAGAAGAAAAATCCGGGTAACAGGATCGGCATGGAAGACCGTCCCAGTTTTTCCGCGAGAGGTCCCGGCAGTGTCAGTTCCACTGCCCCGGCGTTCCAGTGCAGGTCGGTTCCCATGGAGAGAACGGCAGCGATCACAATGCCGGAGATCAGCATCTGCCGTTCCCAGCGGATCTGTTTCCCGCGGGTGATCATCGCGTATAGGAACAGCCCTAGTGCGGCGATACCCACATACAGCGTGGCCTCGATCCAGATATCCCGGTTAAAATGGCTGCCGACCCATTTCCCGAAAAGGAAATGAGTGGTTCCCGGCAGCAGATAATCGCTCAATCCTGCCGAATACATCCGTACGCTGCCCCAATCCCGGTCCGGCATCCCGCCGGAACCTGCCAGCTGCAGAAAAGGCAGTTCAGCCAGGATCAGCAGCGGCAGCGAGAACAGCAGGAACAGGGCGCAGTTTTTCCAGAAAGCACTGTCCTTCAGTTTTACCCTCTGATGGATCAGGACCATCCAGAGCGCCTGGAATCCCGCCACGATCACCATCATGAAAAAATAATACTGCGAAGTCAGCGCGGTCAGCCCCAACCCCAGCGCGGCCGTCAGAGCCGGCTTGGCGCGGGTTTCTCCCTCTCCCGGTTTCAGCAGGCCGAACCAGCCCCAAAAGAACAGGGGCAGCCATTGTGTACCGGAGAGATTCAGGTGGCCGATGAGAAAATGCGCCTGACGGTAAGGGAGGCAGGCAAAAATCGTCCCGCTGAGAAAACCTGCAGCTGTTGAACCGGTCAGACTGCGCACCCATCCGAACATGACCATCCCGGAAAGGACGAAGCTCAGCAGCATTACCGCATTGTAGGCGAAGGTCTCACTGCCGAGGAAGGCAAAGGGCTGCGCGAGCGCCAGCTGCGCGGGCGTCATTTCCGTATGGGCCATGTTCCAGCCCTCCGGATAATTCAGAAACCAGACATTCAGCGGGTTTACTCCCAGCCGAAACAGTGCCTTTTTGACCCAGCCGATCATCCAGATAAAGTAAATATTGTCACCCACTTCCCCCGCGATCTCATTTGCCATCCGCGCGGTCAGCGGACGGGTAAAGATGACTGCGAGAAGGATAAACCAGAGCCATACTGCCCAGGTATACCGGCGGTGTGATTTTTCGGACACGTTATGCTTCCTCCGTGAACGCGAACATGCGTTTTTCCGCCCAGGAACGCCGGATCAGTTCTACCATGCGCTGGGCAGCGATGCCGTCATCCAGTGTGCAGGACGGTTCCGCCTCCCCGGCGGTCACGGCAATAAAACGCTGCATTTCACTGATAAACATATCATTGCGGTCATAAGGAGGATCCGGGATGAATGTCTCCTCTTCTTTTTCGGGTTTTGACAGTTTCACGATCCCATTCAGGTTATCGCATGTCAGGCGGCCTTCACTTCCGGTGATCTCAATGAGGTTTTGTGTGGGACGGCTGTAATAATCCAGGTGGATGCTGCCGATAACTCCGCCGGTCATCTGCATCCCGATCTCCGCGATATCATCAGTATCCAGTTCCAGGTCACTGATCTTTCCGTTCATACCCCAGAGCCAGCCGGGATCACCGAAGAGCCGGCGAACATAATCCAGCGGATGAGATAATGTGAGCAAAACACCGCCGCCTAGATCTTTGCGGGCGCTGTAACTGCTGCGGTAATCTTCCCACGGATGCCAGCCGGGCAGATATTCACCCCATTCCGCCCGGAAAGACAGCGGCGTACCGATGGCTCCTTCCGCCATCAGCTGACCGGTTTTCAGCAGCCCCGGATGGAAGCGGAACTGGAATCCCATCTGGAACCGTCCTCCGTTATGGGTCAGTGCATTCCGCAGTTCCGGGATGCGTTCAAAAGAATCCGAGATGGGTTTTTCCATGAACACGGCGCACCCGGCTTCCGCGGCGGGGATGGCAGCGTCCAGGTGGAGCGCTGTCGGATTGGCAATGATCACGCCGTCGGGGCGGTGTGAAAGTGCCGCGCTGATCGTGGTTTCCACGGGAATGTCTTTGATCTCATCTTCATCAAGTGTGCTGTTATGGGACCGCAGCAGAACGATGTCCCTTTGTCCCAACGCGATCAGGTTCCGCAGATGCCTGCGGCCGATCGATCCGTATCCCGCAATCAAAAATTTCATATTTCAGCTCCTGTTCCTGATTCTATTTTACCAAACACTGTGAAAAATAAAGGGCGCATTGCGCCCTTTATCCGATTTCTCTTTATGATTTGTTCCGTTTGTTAATTGCAGATATTGTCTAATGTACACATATCGTTATTTGAAGCGGGGATATTGATGACCGCGGCATCTGAAAGCACCACCGGTGCGGGTGCGGTATTTTTTGCTTCAAAAATCGGGGTTACCGTGATCAGATCCATTACGCTGTGATCCGCAAACACCCATCCTGTGATGAAAAGTACCATAACAAAAATCGCCGTGATCAAAGCGAGCATCTTTTTATCTTTGCACATAAGCACTCCTCTTTGCAAACCTTTTTTTCCTGTAACTGTTCAGCAGTGAGGAATCCTTTTTTCCACCCGCTGTCAAAACTTCCGCGAAGCAGCCGCAAACCATAGCTGCAGCCGGATCATTATATATTCCTGTTCATATAAAGTGCAAGGAAAATACCAATATTCATAAAAAAATATGACTGCCGCGAAAGAGTGTGAGTCTTATAAAGAGACTGATATCTATTACGCGGCGGTATGGGCTAAGCTCGAGAGCCAAGTCTTAATTCAGCGCAGCGGTTCCTTACGGTTCTTTCTTTTGCAAACAAATAAATATTCGATCCCGCGCCCTGGAAGCACACTGTCCCGCAAACAGAAGGTAAAAACTGAGCTCTTATAGCAGAAAAGCTGGTCATCTGCGGTTCTTTGATTTTTGATATTCGGGATTCGTCCGTTCTTTGGAATTCCTGCCGCTGACTGCCTTACCCTTATCTTTTTCATCATGAATGTTGTTGGGAACAGGGCGGAATTGATATAATGGATGGCATGGAAAATAATGTCAGAATTCCGAATCGTATCGCTGTCACCTGTCATCCCAGTCTGGAAGAGGCGCGGTCAATGTCGATTGAAGTTGCCGCTGAACTGAAAGCCCGTTCGCTGGATCGGGTCGATGTTTATTCGCTGAATGACAGACAGTTCCGCGCAAATCTGCGGGACGGGCAATATGATCTTGTCATCGCTCTTGGCGGAGATGGCACCATGCTGCGTGCGGGGAAGCTTGGCGCACCCGTACATGTTCCCGTTATGGGGAT
The DNA here is from genome assembly GCA_036723985.1 of Flexilinea sp. Lineage (GTDB taxonomy): Bacteria > Chloroflexota > Anaerolineae > Anaerolineales > Anaerolineaceae > Flexilinea. The sequence goes on along the minus strand of DAIMGK010000107.1, from coordinate 11,242 downwards.
CAACCTCGGTCATTTCGGTTTTCTTGTGGAAACACAGAAAGATCAATGGAGACCGCGTATTGACGACCTTCTTGCCGGAAAGTGGGAAACGGACTGCCGCATGATGATCCATGCGGAACATTTCCGCAGCGGAAAATGCCTTCACACCTGGGAGATACTGAATGATCTGGTGATCGCCCGTGCGATGTCCATCCGCCCTGTGCATCTGATCGTTCATATCAACGAGATCGAGCTTGCCGAATATGTGGCGGACGGACTGATCTTGTCTACCGCTACCGGTTCCACTGCCTATTCTCAATCCGCGGGCGGGCCGATCCTGCGCCCGGACATGCGGAACATGCTTCTTGTTCCCATCTCCCCCAACCTTTGTGTGGACCGCTGCCTTGTCCTTGCCGATATGGATATTGTCAGCTTTATTGTCAGCGGAAATGTCGAAGCGATCGCTTCTCCGGACGGCAACCCTGTTTCGGAGCTGGATTTCGGTGACCGGGTCGTCGTCAGGGCTTCCGAGCATTCCGCGGAATTTGTGCGTTTTGAGGATAAGGGTGTTTTCTACCGCAATATTACCCGCTATATGCAGCGGAATCCGACCATAGGAGGTAGGTAATATGGCAGAAGACGAATATCAGGTCTGCTATAAACATCCGGACCGCAGGACGCTGCTCCGCTGCAACAAATGTAATAAACCCATCTGCCTTGAATGCGCCGTACAGACGCCTACCGGTTACCGCTGCAAAGATTGTGTGAAAGCGCAGCAAAAGGTTTTTGATACAAGTCAGTGGAAAGATTACCTCATCGGCGGGGCCATCGCCGCCGGGCTGGGATGTGTTGGCTCCTTTATTGACCTTATGATCCCTCTGCTCCCTTCATTTCTGACCGCCCTGATCGTCGGAACCATATTCGGACGGCTGATCTGTTCTGTTGTCCGGACCGCGGTACAGCGGCGCCGTTCCCGGGAACTGACCATCACCATTACCGTGGCGGCCGGATTGGGCGGACTGTATCCCCGTCTCTCTTTGCTGCGGAATTACCTGGCGGCTTTATTCTCCGGTAATTTTTCCGCATTGACAGGTCTTATCATCGGACTGCTCTACATTGCTGTTCTCTGTATGACGATCTGGACAGAAAATAACGGAATGGTTTTCGGAAGGCGGTTCTGAATTTATGCTTAGAGAGATCATCATCCGGAATTTTGCCATTATTGAGTCTCTTGATCTGGAATTTACTTCCGGATTCAATGTTTTTACGGGGGAGACCGGCGCAGGCAAATCCATTATTCTGGATGCGCTTTCAATGGTGCTCGGGGAAAAGGCGGATAACGGTTTTGTCAGGGAAGGTACCGCGAGGGCTTCCATCGAAGCCGTCTTCGATTACGGGAACCGGCGCGGAGAGATCCTGGAGATCCTTACCCGGGAAGACCTTCTCCCGGATGATGACTGTGATGAGCTGACGCTTACCCGTGAGATCCGCGCGGAAGGCAGGAGCTCCGCCCGCATCAACGGTCACGGTGTCAGCCTCGGCGTCCTGCAGGAGGTCGGAGCACTGCTGGTCGATATCCATGGGCAATCCGAACATCTTTCCCTGCTGAAACCTGCCACTCATATTCAGCTTATTGACCAGTTCGCGGAAAACCATGAGCTGCTGAAACAATACCGCGCGCTGTACCGGCAGTATCTTTCTGTCGGAAAAGAACTCAAAGCCCTTCAGGATGGAGAAGCTGAAGCACTGCGGCAGCAGGATATCCTGACTTTTCAGCTCAATGAGATCAATGCCGCGGAACTTTCCGAAGAAGAAGAAAACTCCCTGCTGCGCGAACGGGAGCGGATGGAGAATTCGGAACAGATCGCCAAACGGCTGCACCAGTGTCTGGTCTCGCTGCTTGGCCGGTCGGAAAACCGCCCGGGGATCATTGACCAGATGAATGACCTGGACGGGGCGCTGGATGAGCTTGTCTCATATGATGAAACGCTCCGGCCTTTGTACGATACGGTGGTTACCGCGGCGGATCAGATGAATGAAGTCCTGGATAAGCTCCAGCGTTATAAATCCGGGCTCGGGTTCAGCACCAAACGCCGCAATCATATCGAAGAACGTCTGACTTTGTATTACACGCTGAAACGAAAATACGGCGGAAGCGTCGCGGCGGTCCTGTCTTTCGCGGAGTCGGCGAAGAAAAAGCTTTCCCTCATCACCAACGCGGGAGAGCAGATCATCGCGCTTCAGGATGAAAAAAAAGTCCTGCTGGGAAAGTTATCCGCCCTTGCCGTTCAGCTGTCCCAAAAGCGCAGGGAAGCTGCCGTAAAAATCTCCGAAGGTGTGGAGAAAGAACTGGACGATCTGCGCATGCCGGCTGCCCGCTTTGATGTGCTGATGGAAACAGCACCTTCCGCGGACGGACTGGATGACGGGAACGGAAACCGGCTGGCTTTCAATGACAGCGGATTTGACCGGATCGAATTCCTGATCGCTCCGAACCCCGGCGAGGGTCTGAAACCCCTTGCCAAAGTTGCCTCCGGAGGGGAAACTTCCCGCCTGATGCTGGCGTTAAAAAATACACTGGCACAGGCAGATACGATCCCTACCATGGTCTTTGATGAGATCGATCAGGGTATCGGCGGACGTATCGGCGCGCTGGTCGGTGAAAAACTCTGGCAGCTTGCCCGTTATCATCAGGTCATCTGCATTACTCACCTGCCCCAGCTTGCCGCCTTATATGACAGCCACTACCATGTCCGCAAACAGATCATCCGGAACCGGACATGCACGATCGTCACGCGTCTCGGGGAGGATGAGAGCCTGCATGAACTGGCTTCCCTGCTGGGATCTGATAATGAAGAAAATATTCAGGCTGTCCGGGCAATGCTGAGTGAAAGCGGACAGTATAAAAACAGAAAATAGGGATCAGATATAAGGTATCTGATGCCCGGCGGATGACAGTTTTTCTCATTCAGGTGCTGAATCCGAAAAGATGCTTTCTGAATAGATTTTGTCAGTGTATAATAAATAACGCAGGAAAAAAGGTGCCCGCCGCACAGATGGGTGAGTCTTATAAAGAGCGTGGATTCATAAGCGGGGGTATGTGGGCTTCAAGCCCGGAAAACAGGCGCGGAAGGTGACTTTGGAAAACACACGAATAATTGTTCACGCGCCTTGCGAAGCATATGATCTCGCATGCATAATAAAGTGAGCTCTTATAGTAGAGGCTATTATGGAAAAGAAAATAAGAAACAGAACCGCAGTCGCTGTGCTGCTTGCCGTCGTACTTTCGGCACTTTTTGCCGGGTCCTCATTCGGTCAGGCGATCCTTACCCCCACACCTGATCTTGACGGAAACATTTTCTATATCATCCGGGACAACGATTCCTGTCTGTCTATTTCTCTTACCATGGGCATCGATCTTCAGACACTGCGGCAGCTCAATAACCTTGACGAAGAATGCCATTTGATCGTCGGCACGAGGCTTTTGCTCGGGCGTTATGAAACACCCACCCCTACGCCCGGTCCGTCTCCCACACCTACGCCCATCACCCCGACGCCCACTCCTTATAACGGCTACGGGCAGGTCTGTATCTATCTTTTTGAAGATATCAATGGCAACGGTATCGTAAACGATTATGAGTACGGTATCACAGGCGGTGCTGCCTCCGTTACCAAGCGGACCGGTACAGACAGTTTCACCGGAATGACCGCCGGAAATGATCTGCTGTGTTTTCCGGAAGTTCCCGAAGGGGATTACAATATTTCCATCGCTCCGCCCGCGGACTATAATCCCACGACTAACATGAATTATCCGCTTACTGTCAAAGCCGGTGACAATACCCAGGTCAATTTCGGTGCGCAGAAATCCTCTGTTCTTGAGGAATCTGAGATCGAGACCGATACAGGAAACAAAAATATCATCATGGCTGCAGCCGGCGCGGGGCTGATCCTCGCAGGGCTTGTGATCGTACTGATCTTCGGTATTATCAAACGGAACGACCAGCTGTAATGATGAAGATTTAAAACGAGTAATGGGGGCGTTTCCCGCTGACATAATTCTGCGTCAGCGGGAAATGTCCCTGTTGACTCACGGTAATGATTAAAAAATGGAACAATATATCAATAGAGATGACATTCAGGCGCTGATCGATATCTTCCCGCCGAAGATCGCCGCGCCTCTGAACGAATATCAAAACCTGGACAAGCTTATCGAAGTTGTTCTGGACGTCGGCAGGATCCCTTTCGCACGCTATACAACCGGTGATGTTCCTCTTCTTATGGAAGAGACCACCTATGAAGATATTGATGCCGTGATCCGGGAGATCGGTGATTTCGATCTCGATAACCGGGCCGGGATGGAACGCACGCTGCACCGTATCTCGGCGATCCGCAACCGCCGGGGACGGGTGATCGGCCTTACCTGCCGTGTAGGCCGTGCTGTATTTGGCACACTGGATATTATCGCTGACTGTATTGACAGCGGGAAGAGCCTTCTTATCCTGGGACGGCCCGGTATCGGCAAAACCACCATGCTGCGGGAGGCGGCCCGTGTACTTTCGGCGAAAAAGCGCGTTGTGATCGTTGATACATCCAATGAGATCGGCGGTGACGGTGATGTGCCGCATCCTGCTGTCGGCAGCGCCCGCCGTCTCCAGGTCCCTAAGCCGGCTTTGCAGCACGAGGTCATGATCGAGGCGGTGGAGAACCATAATCCGGAAGTGATCATCATTGATGAGATCGGCCGTGAACTGGAAGCACTGGCTGCCCGGACGATCGCCGAACGGGGTGTCCAGCTGATCGGGACTGCGCACGGGCAGACTATCTCCAACCTGCTGATGAATCCCACCTTGTCTGATCTGATCGGCGGTATTGAATCCGTCACGCTTTCCGATGAGGAAGCGAAACGCCGCGGGACGCAGAAGACGGTCCTGGAACGCCGTTCCCCGCCTACTTTTGATATCCTTGTGGAGATCCATCAGCGGGACCAGGTAATCATCTACCCGGATATTGCTGAAGCTGTTGACGCTCTCGTCCGTGGGATCGAGCTGAAGCCCGAACTGCGCACGAAGGGTAAAAATGGAAAGATCATCCGGGAAAAGGCGCCCGCCCCCGAGCTCGGGATCCGGAATCAGGAATCCGGGACGAAAGAGGCCGATAACGGAAAGAAAGCCAAACGCCGCCTTACCCGGGAGCAGGAGACGATCCTTGAGATCAGCGGCATGGAAAATGCGGCATCCGGGATGCGGAACACAGAATCACAGAATAATTCACCGAAGATGGAGCCTCTGCATATTTATGCTCACGGTGTCGCACGGAACCGGCTGAATGAGGCTGCGGGCAGGATCGGGATCCCCGTCGCCATCGTCAGTCATATCGAAGATGCCGACCTGATGATGACCCTGCGCCCCTATTACCGGGAACGGCAGACGGTCATCGTTCAGGCGGAGGAACAAGGCGTACCGATCCACGTTCTGCGGTCCAACACGACCGCCCAGATCGAATATGCCCTGTACAGGATCATCGGCTCCGGTTTTACCGGCAGGGCATGATCAGCAGCTGCCGCATGATCGGAGAAAGGGCGGCGGTTCTTTCAGCGATGCCGGAACCGTCACCGCAAACAGAATTTGAATAACAGACTAATATAAACTAATGAATAAGAACCAGGAGTGACCAATGTTTATTACTTTTGAAGGACCGGATGGGAGCGGAAAAACTTCACAGCTGGAAATGCTTATGCCCGTTTTAATGGAAAAATATCCGGATATGATCCGCACTCGGGAGCCGGGCGGAACAGATATCGGTGACCAGATCCGTTCCGTTATCATGAACATGAAAAACAAATCCATGCATCCCCGGTCGGAGATCCTGCTTTTCTGCGCTTCACGTGCCCAGCTGGTCGAGGAACTGATCCGGCCCGCACTTCAGGATGGTAAGCTGATCGTTTGTGACCGTTATGCCGATTCCACCATGGCTTATCAGGGGTATGGACACGGCCTTGACAAAGAGATCCTGACCGGTCTGCTGGATTTCGCCACCGGCGGCCTGAAACCCGACCTCACCCTGCTTTTTGATATCAGTGCGGAATCCGGCCTGCGCCGCCGTCTGAAGAACCATGATGAATGGAACCGTATGGACGACTATGCCCTGCAGTTTCATGAGCGGGTCCGCCGGGGTTATCTCGAAATGGCGGCAGCCGAACCGAACCGCTGGGTCGTGATCAATGCCGACCGTCCCCGGGAAGAGATCTACGAAGAAGTGCTGTCCATCATTCAAAAGGCGGTGGAAAGCCGATAGCCGGCAAAAGACGGATTTATTCCTCAGATTGCCATAAGAATTACTACTTAACGCAATTCATGGGATAAAATTAGAATGTCGTGAAAATTCATGGATCAGGTACAGCTCTGTGCCTGAGAAAAGAATGGTAAAACGTTTATGGCTCTCCGGCGCAGAATTGCTCCGGCCATAAATAAAATGAACAGGTAAGGAAGTATTTATGAAAAAATATTCAATGTTTCTGGCAGTAGTGTTTGTTCTGATGCTCTGCGGCAGCGTAATTGCCGCTGATGATGCGTGGACCGCCTGGAAGGCAGACCTTTCCAACGCCGAGCAGATCCAATGCGAACTGGTCACACCGGCGATCGTAAATGAGGAAAACAAAGAGACCCTCGGTGAAATTACGGATAAAGACTGGTCCGTGGGGCCGGAAGATGCCGTCCTGACGCTTCTGGAATACGCGGATTTCCAGTGCCCGTACTGCTCTCAGGCAGGGTTGCTGGCGATCGAATTTCAGGCAGAGCATCCGGATGAAGTCCGTTATGTTTACCGCCATTTTCCGCTGAGCTTCCATGAAAAAGCGCCGATGGCGGCCTATGCCGCCGATGCTGCCGGTCAGCAGGATCTTTTCTTCAAAGCGGAAGTATTCCTGTATGAAAATCAGTCCAAATGGTCAGGTCTGGAAACCCTCGACGAATTCGATGCCTGGATCCGTGAGAACATCGCCACGGCGATCCCTGAACTGGATTATGATAAATGGACTGTTGACTATGAATCCGAAGAGATCCGCGCGGTTGTGGACGCTTCCTTCGATGAAGTTGCCGCCACCGGTATCGTCCAGGGCACTCCGACCTTCTTTGCGAATTTCCATGCGGTCAACTTTGATCCCGTTCTGCTGGAGCAGTACATCAGGCTCTTCGATCTGCAGCGCAATTATAAATTAGAATGTCCTGTCCGCCTGGTTGAAGCCGGAAAGAGCTACCGCGCGGTACTCCATACGATCGACGGTGATGTCGTGATCGACCTGCTGGCGGAAGAAGCGCCGGACCTGGTCAGCAACTTCATGCAGCTGGCTGCTGACGGCTGGTATAACGGGATCGTATTCCATCACGTGATCCCCGGTTTTATCGCTCAGGCAGGGGACCGCAGCAACACCGGTGCCGGTCTGGCGGGTTACTATCTTGCCGATGAGAACCTGAACAGCGGTGCTTTCAATACACCGGGTGCTGTTGCCATGGCCAACACGGGTGAAGGGAAGAACAGTTCCCAGTTCTTCATCGCGATGGATCTGAACGCTTATTATACAGATTCCCTCACAGAGAAAAATGAAGGCCTTTCCCCCGAAGAAATGGCTGAAAAAGTGAGCGCGAAGATCAATGCGATGGACGCCCGATATCCGGTCTTCGGCCGTGTTGCCGCCGAATCCATGGACGTTCTGCCGCAGATCGATGACGCGACCCAGATCGACAGCATCGAGATTTTGGTGAAATAACAGTGGCCGGTGGTCAGTGGTCAGCGGCAGGCAGTCCCGCCCCCGCTGTTCTGCCGGATCACCCGGATAAATCAGAATAAAAAATAAAAAAACACCGCCCGAAATTTCAAATCGGGCGGTGTTTTTTCTTTCTGAATTATTACGGTAAGGCCGGACTCATTAAAGATCCAACCACCGGCCACCAACTACCGTCTAACGTCGGATTTCATCCTGTATCCTCAGCCTATCGGCAGCGGCTCCTGGGCTGGCTGGGAATTTTTCCCGCGTTTTTTGGTCATCTTCAGGTCGCCGTTTTTATCCAGGCTGAAGAAGATGGTGTCCCCGTCATGGAATTTATGCGACAGCAGCGCTTCGGAGAGCGGGTCTTCGACTTTTTCCTGGATCACGCGGCGCAGCGGACGGGCGCCCATGTCCGGATCATAACCTTCACGGGTCAGCTTCTCAAGGGCTGTCTCGGAGATCTGCAGTTTGATATCCCGTTCCGCGAGCATCTCACCGACCTTGTTGAATTCCAACTCGGTGATGCGCTGCATGTCGTCCATGTTCAGCGCACGGAAAACCACCACGTTATCCAGGCGGTTCAGAAATTCCGGACGGAATGCCTTCTTGAGCCGGTCCATCAGTTTCTTGCGCATATCCTCGTAGCCCGCCTTTTCCGCGTTATCATCGGCGGCGATCAGGTCAAAACCGAAATTGTTCTGTTTCCGGATCACTTCCGCGCCGATATTGGACGTCATCACGATAATAGCGTTGCGGAAATCGACCTTCTTCCCGCGGGAATCGGTCAGGTGTCCCTCTTCCATGATCTGCAGCAGCATGTTATGTATCTCGGGGTTGGCCTTATCGATCTCATCGAACACGACGATAGAATAAGGCTTGCGGCGGATGGCTTCCGTCAGCTGGCCGGCGTCATCATAACCGATATAGCCCGGAGGCGCCCCGGTCAGGCGGCTGGCGGTATGCCGTTCCATGAATTCGGACATATCCAGCTGGATCAGCGCGTCTTCACTGCCGAACAGGAACTTCGCCAGCGTTTTGGTCAGCGCGGTCTTTCCGACCCCGGTGGGGCCCAGGAAAAGGAACGAACCGATGGGCCGTTTCGGATCCTTCAGCCCGGAACGGGAGCGGCGGATGGATTTGGAAACAGCCGTGATGGCTTCTTCCTGTCCGATGATGCTCCTGCGCATTTCCTCTTCCATTTTGAGAAGCCGTTCGGTTTCCGAGGTGTTCATCTGTCCGGCGGGAATGCCGGTCCACATGGAAACGACTTCCGCCACATCTTCCGTTGTCACCTGCGGGCTGGTCAGGCGGTCCCAATTGCTGTTGAGGCGGTCGATCTGCTGTTTCAGCAGTTTCTCCTGTTCCTGCAGCTGCTTCAATCTCTGGTTGTCATCCTGTTCGGATGCCATCATCTGTTCTTTCCAGACGCCCCGCAGTTCTTTGATCATCTCGTTTGACTGTGCGGCCCGCGGGCTCTTGTACATGCGCACACGGGATGCCGCCTCGTCGATCAGGTCAATGGCCTTGTCCGGGAGGAAGCGTTCGGAAATGTATCGTTTCGAAAGGTTCGCGGCTGCCTCGATGGCATCGTCCGTGATCACCAGCTGGTGATGGTCTTCATATTTGCCGCGGATCCCCTTCAGAATGGCGATGGTCTCTTCGACAGAGGGCTCACCCACGGAAACGGACTGGAAACGGCGTTCCAGCGCCGGGTCTTTTTCGATGTTTTTCCGGTATTCTTCGGTAGTCGTGGCGCCGATCACCTGGATCTCACCGCGGGAAAGGGCGGGTTTCAGGATGTTGGCGGCATCGACCGCCGAACCGCCGGAACCGGCTCCCACCAGCATGTGGATCTCATCGATGAAAAGGATCGCCTGGGTGGCTTTCAGTTCGTCAATGATCCGCTTCAGCCGCTCTTCGAACTGCCCGCGGTACATTGTCCCCGCCACCAGGGAACCGACGTCCAGCTGCAGCACGCGCTTGTTGAGAAGCTGTGCCGGTACGTTGCCGTCTACCACGGCCTGCGCCAGACCTTCCACGATGGCGGTCTTCCCGACGCCCGGTTCTCCGATCAGCGCCGGGTTGTTTTTGGTGCGCCGGGCGAGGATCTGGATCACGCGTTCGATCTCATTCTTCCGTCCCACCACCGGGTCCAGTTTTCCGGCAGCGGCTTTGGCGGTCAGGTCGGTAGCCAGCTGATCCATCAGCGGTGATTCTTTGCGCCCGCTTTTTGCTCCGGGCTGCTGCCGTCCTACGGACACATCCGCGAATTCCGGCGGCGGGGGAGTCTGCTGTTCCTGCTGGACGGAGCTTGCCCCGTTTTCCAGCGTACTTCGCAGCTGATCCTGGATCCGGGTGCTGTCTGCCCCCATCCGTTCCAAAATGCGTACGGCACGTGAGTTCGGTGTATCGATCAGGCTGAGCAGCAAATGTTCCGTACTGATGTAATTGTCATTGGCTTCCACCGCACGCTGAACAGCGCGGCGCAGCACATCCTGCACATCCGGGGAAAGCACTTCCCGGGGAGCGCCTGTTATTTCGATCGGTGTTTCATCCGGTTCCATCGCGGCATTGATCTCGCGGACCCGGTCGGCGGTGATCTCCAGATTTCCCAGGACTTTCCATGCCGTGGATCCCTGTGCCTGGATCAGCCCCAGCAGCAGATGCTCGGTCCCGATCTGTGCACTGTGACTCATTGCGGCTTCTTTGTGCGCGAAACTCAGCACACGCCGCGCTCTTTGGGTAAATTGATCAATTCCTGCCATAATTCTGTTTTTATAATTCCTTCACGCAGCTATATTCATAACGAGTCAGGCGGGACGGCTTTCATTGACTCGCGGCTATCCCTGAAAAATAGGTATTATCACGTCGATCTTTGTCCGTTCAGTGCGAGTCAGGAGAACCGTCCCACCTGATTCGCTCCGTTTGCGGAGAACAGGGCTTTTGAATCGTTAATTCTTCACAAACATTTTACCAGAACAAATCGATTTTTTTCCGATTTAATAATACGCTCCTGAAATTAGAATTTTATTAATATCCGTGATATTCGTGAGCCGGATGAATTTTAGCGATTCTCCCAGGATGACGAAGGTTCTCCCGTGGTGCCCAGGCCGGGGAGAATGGCCGCCGGTCGTTCGGAAAGAAAAGTTTGCCCTATTCTGCCGGACATAAAGGTGAAGCCGGGCGAAACTCCCGCGCCGAATCAAACAGGCGAAGCCCGTTCCTTACGGCACGGGTTCGGCGACAAGTCGCCTCGGGCCATCCCCGTCCTTAACGGTTAACAGCCGAGATCCTCCGGATCCCGGCAAAAATCTTTTTTTTTACTTTTTACCTTTTACTTTTTACTTTTTTCTCCCTCTCCGACTCAGGTCCGGTCCTACGGCGGCAGTCCCAAATCTGAGCTCTGAACCGGAATTCTGTCATATGGAGCCGGTTCCTTTTCACTGGGGCGGGGATCCATCAGTCCGGGATCGCGCATTTTCTCCAACGCTGCCTTCG
>DAIMGK010000106.1:0-16745 GCA_036723985.1 Flexilinea sp. | reverse complement strand
CGCAAATTCATGACATTTATTTATTTTTTTACCTATCTAAGTGGCAAACTTGGGCCGGTTACTGTCCGTTACCGGCACCTTTTCAAAAACAGGAAAAGGCAGGCGGAAGCGAAGAATTCGGATGGAGTGTTGATTGGAGCAGTGCTTTGTGATATACTAAAAGGCGGCTGCCGTATATACGGGTGAGTGAAAAAAGAGCGTGTATTCTCAAGCGGGGGTATGAGGGGGCTAAGCTCCTGCCCCGGACCATAACAGGCGCGGACACCGTCCGCCCTTTACGGAACAGGTTTTATACGCCCGGAAATCAGGCTCGGAAAGCGATTTCGGCAAGCACACGGACGATCTTTCCGCGCCATGCGAAACAAATCGTCCCGCATGCGGAAAATAAATACAAACTGAGCTTTTACAGCAGAGCTCATATAGTAGGGAATAAATTTTTCAGGAGGTTTTGATATGGAAGAAAATAAAGGGCGGCTCGTGACGAGGAGTGATTTTGACGGGCTGGTTTGCGCTATGATGCTGAAAGAACTGGGGCTGATCAATGATATCAAGTTTGTCCATCCGAAAGACGTTCAGGATGGCAAGGTCGAACTGACCGAAAACGATATCACCACCAATCTGCCTTATGATCCGCGGGTCTCCATCGCTTTCGACCATCACGAATCCGAGGTGGACCGGCTGAAGAGCATTGAATCCGGCGGAAAGCTGATCATCGATCCGAACGCCAGGAGCGCTGCGCGTGTAGTTTATGATTATTACGGCGGCAAGGAAACTTTCCCCCGCATCTCCGATGAACTGATGGAAGCGGTGGATAAGGGTGACAGCGCCGACTTTACCATGGATGAGATCCTGAACCCGAAGGGCTGGGTGCTGCTGCATTATCTGATGGATCCGCGTACCGGCCTCGGACGTTTTCATGACTTCCGTATTTCCAACTACGCGCTGATGATGGAACTGATCGATTACTGTCTGGAACACAATATCGATGATATCCTCGAACTGCCTGATGTGAAGGAACGGGTCGAACTCTATTTCGAACAGGCCGACCTCTTCAAAGAACAGCTGCAGCGCATCGCCAAGGTTTATGATAAAGTGGTCGTGCTGGACCTCCGCAATGAAGAAGTGATCCATGCCGGGAACCGCTTTATGATCTACGCGCTTTATCCGGAAACACAGATCTCCGTTCATGTGGCCTGGGGTTTCAAGAAGCAGAATACCGCGGTCATGATCGGGAAATCCATCGTCAACAAGGCATCCACGGTCGACATCGGTGAGCTTTGCCTTAAGTATGGCGGCGGCGGCCACCACAACGCCGGTACCTGCCAGCTGGACAATGATACTGTCGATGAACAGCTTCCGGATATCATCAAGGCTCTGAACGAAGGCTGAGTTCTTTCCACTTAAACCGGAACGGGAAAAAGAAGGGGCTGCGGGGCGGTTTCTGCCGCTCTGCGGCCCTGTCTGATTTAACCGGGGATCATGCCCGGGTAACCGGCAGATCTCACGAAACCCCTGCTGCGGACTGAAGATCCCACCCACCGGCGGGGGAGGTTACTGTCCGTGAATCTCCTCTTCCGGTGACAGTTCCGCTGACGCGTAACCGTCCCCGTCCCCGTCTGAACAGATATGTATTTTGTTATCCGGCACAGCCGGCAAAAATGTTAATAACATTCTGATAATTCGCATATGAAAACTTATATTTTTTGCTGCATACTATATACGTATCAAAAAAAAGCTGTTCAGTGGATAAAGCTCCGCATGCGGAGAAAGGCAGCGGGGACAGTTCCGCGGACTCAATACAAGGTCAGTGAAACCCGTCTCCCCTGTATCAGGCTGAACGGATGAGAATAAAGGAGACCGCCGAACAGGCGGGTGAGTCGGACAAAGAGCGTGTTATTATTACGCGGGGGTATGAGGGCTGCAAGCCCCCGGAAATCAGGTGCGGGAAATGGCTTTCGCAAACACGCACATATTCGGTGCCGCACACAGAAGACAAAAATGATAAACAGAGCTCTTGCAGCAGAAAAAATTATGAAACAATTCAAAACGAGTTAACAGAAATGTCCCGGCTGACTCGCTCCGCTCGCGGAGAAAAACAATATAAAATAACTTCCCTTTTGGGGGTGGAGGTGAATTATGAACTTCGATAAATATACACAGAAAGCACAGGAAGCAATATCACAGACCCAGCAGGTCGCGCTGGAATTCGGCCATCAGTCCGTTGAACCGGCCCATCTTTTACTGGCACTCTTACGCCAGCAGGACGGGATCGTCCCGGCGCTGGTCACCCGGATCTCCGGAAGCGTGGCCGGTTTGCTGGACGCGGTCCGGAAAGACCTGGATTCCCGGCCGAAAGTCTCCGGCAGCAGCACGTCCTTCACACTGGCACGCACAACCGCGGATGTTTTCACAAACGCGGAAAACATTGCCAGAGGGATGCAGGATGAATATGTGTCCACCGAACATCTGCTGCTGGCTCTTTGCGACAGCATTGAAGGAAAGCGGTTATCTCAGTTCGGTATCACAAAGGATTCCATCCTGCGGGCGCTGACAGCTGTCCGCGGCAACCAGCGTGTGACCGGCCAGAACCCGGAAGATACTTATCAGGCACTGGAAAAATACGGCCGCGACATGACCGCTATCGCCCGGCAGGGGAAACTGGACCCGGTGATCGGCCGTGACGATGAGATCCGGCGAACCATCCAGATCCTTTCCCGCCGAACCAAGAACAATCCGGCGCTGATCGGGGAACCGGGTGTCGGGAAAACCGCGGTGGTGGAAGGGCTTGCCCAGCGTATCGTCAAAGGCGATGTGCCGGAAGGCCTGAAAAACAAGCGTCTGGTCCAGCTGGATATGTCTGCCCTGGTGGCGGGCGCCAAATACCGTGGTGAGTTCGAGGAACGTCTGAAAGCGGTCCTGAAGGAGATCACGGAATCCGACGGAGAGATCATTCTCTTCATCGATGAAATGCATACAATCGTCGGCGCGGGCGCCGCGGAAGGCTCCATGGACGCCGGCAATATGATCAAACCGATGCTGGCGCGGGGCGAACTGCACTGCATCGGCGCCACGACCCTGGATGAATACCGGAAATATGTCGAAAAGGACCCGGCACTGGAACGCCGTTTCCAGACCGTCCTGATCGATGAACCTTCGGTAGAGGATACCATCAGCATCCTCCGCGGCCTGAAGCAGCGGTATGAGGTCCATCACGGTGTACGGATCACGGATGGCGCGGTGATCGCGGCAGCGACCCTGTCCCATCGTTACATCGCCGACCGGCACCTGCCGGATAAGGCGATCGACCTGATCGATGAAGCGGCAGCCCGCCTGCGGACGGAGATCGATTCCAAACCGCAGATGCTGGATGATGTGGACCGCCAGATCATTCAGCTGGAAATCGAACGCCAGGCGCTGTTGAAGGAAAGTGACAAGAGTTCGCTGGATCGTCTGGAGAAAATTAAGCAGGAATTGTCTGACCTGAATGAAAAATCAGCCGCGCTGACCACACAGTGGCAGACGGAAAAGGAATCCATCGCCAAGCTCCGTGAGGTGAAAGAGGCGATCGAAGACCTGAATGTCCGCATTGAACAGGCGGAGCGTTACAATGAATATGAAAAAGCCGCGAAGCTGCGTTACGGCGACATGCCGGCGTTGCTGAAGGAACGGGAAGAAGCGGAAGAGAAGCTGAAGGGCCTCCAGACCAACGGTGCACTGCTCAAGGAAAATGTGGATGAGGAAGAGATCGCGGAGATCGTCGGCCGCTGGACCGGGATCCCGGTAGCGCGCCTGCTGGAAAGCGAAATGCAGAAGCTGGTGCACATGGAAGACCGGCTGCATGAGCGGGTCGTCGGTCAGGATGACGCGGTGCGTGTAGTCAGCAACGCTGTCCGCCGCAGCCGTGCCGGCCTGCAGGACCCGAACCGTCCTATCGGTTCCTTCATCTTCCTCGGCCCTACCGGTGTCGGTAAGACCGAGCTTGCCCGGGCACTGGCGGAATTTCTCTTCGATGATGAACGGGCGATGGTGCGCATCGATATGAGCGAATATCAGGAGAAGCATACCGTTTCCCGTCTGGTTGGGGCGCCTCCAGGATATGTCGGTTACGAAGAAGGCGGCCAGCTGACGGAAGCTGTACGCCGGAAGCCCTACAGCGTGGTGCTCTTCGATGAGATCGAAAAGGCTCATCCGGAAGTCTTCAACGTCATGCTCCAGCTGTTGGACGACGGACGTCTGACGGACGGCCAGGGCCGCACGGTGGATTTCCGCAACACGGTGATCATCATGACCTCCAACGCGGGATCGGAACTGTGGCTCGCGGAGAAGAACAACGTGTCCCGCGATGAACTGAACCGCGTGCTGCAGCGGACCTTCAAGCCGGAATTCCTCAACCGTCTGGATGAGATCGTGGTCTTCCACGGCCTGACCAAGGATGACCTGAACCGCATCGTGGATATCCAGCTGAAGCGTGTCGATTCTCTGCTTGCCCAGCGTGATATCCGCCTCGAACTGACGCAGGCTGCCAAGGATTACATCGTGGATAAAGGCTCCGATACAGATTTCGGCGCCCGCCCGCTGAAGCGCGCCATCCAGCACGAACTGCAGGATCCGCTTGCCCTTGAGATCCTCGAAGGCAAATTCAAAGACGGTGATACCGTCCGGGTGGATTCCAACGGCGAAAAGCTCATCTTTTCGAAATGATCCGCTGAGAAATAAATAAAACAAAGGGACAGTTACCGCATTGCCGCTCCCCCGGCATACGGTGACTGTCCTTTTTCGTTTTAACTTGATTACTGTGAGCCTGGGTTCATCAATAAACCGTGAAAAAAGCTCAAATACCGGTTGCCAGGGAATGACTATTGACTGAATTCAAACTTATGTGGTGGGGATCCCCGTCATTAATAGTTTCAGGATTACCTCATTCCCGAATTACTGAATTACAGCTATAATTGGCATTGGAAAGGATGGCTCGACATTATGCGGCTGACGACATTGTGTTATGCGGAACGGGACGGGTGCTGGCTGATGATGCACCGGGTCAAGAAGGACGCGGATGAAAACGCGGGCAAATGGATCGGCATCGGGGGGCATCTGGAGGCTGATGAATCTCCGGATGAATGCATCCGGCGGGAAGCGCTGGAAGAGGCCGGCCTGCGGCTGAAGGATCTGCGGCTGCGGGGCATCATTACGTTTATCCTGCCTGCCTGGGGCAATGAACTGACTTTCCTGTATACGGCGAAAACGGATGATGATGTGCTGCCGGAATGCGCTGAAGGAGTTTTGCGCTGGATCCCGATCCCGGAGGTCGCTGATCTCCCGCTGTGGGAAGGCGACCGGGTCTTCCTTCCCCTGCTGCGGACGCGGCAGGATGTTTTTTCGCTGAAGCTGATCTACGACGAGGCGGGAAATCTGCTGTCGTATCATCTGGACGGGGCGCAGTAACAGGATGATCATACGGGGCATGGGGGACTGACTCGCTTCGCCTGCGGAGTATAATAGCCGATTCGTCCAAGTGGCATGCCTGGGACAGCGGGGACGGTTCACGAGTGTCCCAGACCTGGGACACCGCGAACTGTCCCCTCTGTCCCAAGCTATGGAGTATAGCTGATACCGGGATGATCGAATCATCGTGTCATTGTTGATCGATGTGGGATGATGGACTGTGAAGAATAAGTGCCGGATTGGGACAATGGGGACAGTTCGCGGTGTCCCGATGCCGGGACACACATGAACCGTCCCCGTTGTCCCATGGAGTATAACTGATTCCGGGATGATCGGATTGTCTTGGCATCGGTTATCGATGCGGGACGATGGACTATGGGGAATAAGTGCCGGATTGGGACAAGGGGGACATTTCGCGGTGCGAGAAGCCTGCACTGTAAGGTGCGAGCTTCGCTCGTTAGATTCAGTGCAGGAGCTTCGCCCCTCGCCGGGACACACGTGAACCGTCCCCTTGTCCCATTTGGTCCGAAAGTACGCGAATCTACTGAATAGAAAAGATGGAAAAATTACTGATGAATGAAAAAATAAAACTGATCGCCCTGGATGTGGACGGGACGCTGCTGCGGTCGGATAAGACCATCGATCCCGGGACAGTTGATGACATCCGGTGGGCGGTGGAAAACGATGTGGAAACGGCGTTCTGCACGGGACGCGGACTGGCGGAGATGGGGTATCTCTTCGAGATGCTCCCGATGATGCGGTTCGCGGTCTGCAACAGCGGCGCGGTGGTGTATGACCGGAAAAAGGACAGCTGTATTTACCGCAATGAAATTCAGCAGAGCTTCATCCGGGAGATCATGAATACCGCGGCGAATTATCCCTGCATGCCCCATTTTCTGACGGAACGGGAATCCATCGTTTCCGCTTCCGACATTACCCATATGGCAGATTTCCACATGGGGATCTATCAGCCCATGTTCCTGCGGGTCGCCCGTACGGTGGCGGATATGCGGGAAGAAAACGAACGGCATGAGGCCATCGCCAAGATCAACTTTTATTTCCGCACGGTGGAAGACCTGAAGAAAGCCTTCGATGAGCTGAAGCATCTCCCGCTGACCGTCTCCCGGTCGGAAAATACCACGATGGAAATGACGGCTCCGGGCGTCAGCAAGGGTGACGGGATCAGGCAGCTCGCGGCATATCTCGAAATATTCGTCAGTCAGACCGCCGGCATCGGGGATAACTATAACGATGTGGATATGCTGACCACCGTCGGACTGCCCATCGCCATGGGCAACGCGATCCCCGAGGTACAGGAGCTCTGCGCCTTCGTTACGGATGACAATGATCACAACGGTGTAGGGACAGCGATCCGGAAGATCGTCAGCCGCAGCCGGTGAACGCACATGGCCCCGGCAAAAAAATGACGGGAAAGGAAACAATATGACAGCAAAATGGCTGAAAGACACTGTTTTTTACGAGATCTATCCGCAATCGTTCTGCGATTCGAACGGTGATGGGATCGGCGACATCAACGGGATCATCTCCAAACTGGATTACATCAGAGACCTGGGCTGTAATGCCCTCTGGATCAATCCCTGTTTTGATTCCCCCTTCAAAGACGCCGGTTACGACGTACGGGATTATGAGAAGGTCGCGGCACGTTACGGGACCAATGAGGACCTTTACAGGCTGTTTGAGATCGCTCACGAAAAAGGGATCCGGGTGCTGCTGGACCTTGTCCCGGGACACACTTCCGAAGAACATCCCTGGTTCCGTGAAAGTCAGAAAGCAGAGCGGAACGAATACAGTGACCGTTATATCTGGACGGATTTCTGGATAACCGGCGCGTACGGGATGCCCTATATCGGCGGGGAATCGGAGCGCAGCGGCTGTTATGTCCTGAATTTCTTCAAATGCCAGCCCGCCCTGAATTACGGTTTCCTGAACCCCTCACAGCCATGGCAGTTTTCCATGAACCATCCGGAAGCGCTGAAGACCCGGGAGGCGATCAAAGATGTGATGCGCTTCTGGCTGTCCCACGGATGCGATGGATTTCGCGTAGATATGGCGGATTCGCTGGTAAAAGGGGATGATGAGCAGAAAAGCGGTACCGCCGCGATCTGGCGGGATGTCCGCCGCATGCTGGACCTGGAATTTCCGGAAGCGGTGTTGGTCTCCGAATGGGGCAAGCCGAAACTGGCCCTCCGTGCGGGCTTTGATATGGATTTTTATCTGAATTACGGCAGTTTGAACGGTTACTGCACGCTCATGCGGGACTACTATAATGATGAAAATCACAACGCCAGCTACTTCAAAAAAGACTCCGGAGGCAATATCAACCGGTTTCTCGGACAGTATCTGGATTGGTATGAAGATACGAAAGACCTTGGATATATCTCACTTATCACCTGCAACCATGATACGACCCGGCCGCGTTTCGGATTGGATGAGCCGGAATTAAAGCTCGCTTTTGCGTATATCTTTACAATGCCCGGCGTGCCTTTCCTGTATTACGGCGATGAGATCGGTATGCGCTGGCTGGATATCCCGACGAAGGAAGGCGGTTATTCACGGACAGGCTCCAGAACGCCCATGCAGTGGGAAAAGGGGAAGAATCTGGGCTTTTCCGATTGTTCCGCTGATGAGCTTTACCTTCCCGTTGATCCGGCGGAAGACGCGCCGACAGTCAAAGAGCAGCTCTCGGATCCGGACTCGCTGCTGAATACGGTGCGTGCCGTTCTGAGCCTGCGCCATACCCATGAAGATCTTCAGGCGGACGCGGATTTCTCGGTCGTATGCAGTGAGCCGGGCAAACCCTTTGTATACCGCCGCGGAAAGCTGCTTTTAGCCGTCAACCCGAACAGTAATGAGACATCTTTGGAATTGAAAAATTCAGATACGCGAAAAATCATCTTTAAAATCGGAGCCGGTGAGCTTTCCGCCGGCATCCTGACCGCAGGTCCGCAGTCTTTCCTTGTGTTTGAATAAATACAGGATCTGAACAGCAGATGCGTTATAATTATTATTTGCCGGTGGGCAGTTGATCGCACGGCATGTTATGCAAAGATGAACCGGATGAAGCCGGAATAATGGAGGAATTATGCCGAATGTCTATATCTCAAACCATCCGCTGATCCAGCACAAGCTTTCGATCCTTCGGGATAAAAACACAAGGCCGAAAGAGTTCCGTGCGCTGGTGAGCGAATTGGGGACGCTGCTGTGTTATGAAGCGACGAGGGATCTGCCGCTTGTTACGAAAGAGATCGAAACACCGCTGATGAAAATGACTTCCAACAAGGTCAGGGCGCGGATCGCGCTGGTCCCGATCCTGCGTGCCGGTCTCGGTATGGTGGATGGGATCTGGAACCTGATCCCGAACGCGGTCGTGATCCATCTTGGTTTATACCGTGATGAGGAAACACTGAAACCGGTAGAATATTATAACAAGCTGCCGAAATATCACAAAGTTGACCGCTGTCTGATCCTGGATCCCATGCTTGCCACCGGCGGCTCAGCCATTGCCACCGCGGATGTCCTCAAGGGATGGGGCGCGAAAAATATCAAATTTGTCGGCTTGATCGGAGCCCCGGAAGGGATCAGCGCTTTGCAGACCGCCCATCCGGATATCGATGTCCATCTTGCTGCGATCGATGAGAAGCTCAACGATCACGGCTACATCCTCCCCGGCCTCGGCGACGCCGGCGACCGCCAGTTCGGCACGATAGACCTTATGTAGAGTTCAGAGTTCAGATCTGAGGGACTTTCACCGGAGACTCGGACTTGAGCCGGATGTGACTGTCCCTTGGAAACAGACTCGGGAAAACATTGAACAATGTAATCGGTTTCGGGACACCTCATGCGGACTATCCCTGAATGAAACTGTTCCACAGTATGAAAATAAAAAAACCGGATGGTTTTGAGGCCGTCCGGTTTTTTCAAATAAAGGAGTAAGATTAGTTTTCGCTGTTTTCAGTATATTTGATGGTGATCTCACCGATGGTGCCGTCAGCAAGCATCTTTTCGATGGATTTGTTGAGCTTTTCAAGCAGTTCTTCGTTGCCTTTCTTGACAGCGATACCGTATTCTTCCGCACCGAAAGATTCGGCATCTTCGATGATGACCAGGTCATCGTTGTCAGCAACGTAGTTCGCGGCGGTGGCGGAGTCGATCACGAACACATCAGCTTTCCCGTTGAGCAGTTCGATGATGGCTTCAGAACCCTTCTTCAGCGCGACATAGTCGTCAGTGGTGAATCCCAGATTCTGGACAGCTGTCTCTCCGGTGTAACCCTGGACGACGATGATCTTCTTGCCGGTCAGGTCTGCAGCGCTCTTGATATCGGAGCCTTCCTTGACGATCATGACCTGGGTCGCGGTATAGTACGGGGTGGTGAAGTTGACGGCTTCCTTGCGTTCTTCGGTGATGGTCATGCCGGCGATAACGGCATCGATCATCCCGCTCTGCAGAGCGATGAGGAGGGAATCGAATTCCATGTTGGAGATCTTCGCGGTCATACCGTTTTCTTCGGCGATGGTTTTCGCGATGACCATGTCAATGCCGTCAAATTCATCGATCACGCCTTCAGCGCTGACAAATTCGAAAGGAGGAAATTCAGCGTTGGTACCGAAAGTCAGGATATCCTGAGCGGCGGCGACACCGGTAATGACCAGTGCCAGAACAAGCATAGCAGCAACAAACAATTTTTTCATAATAATGCCTTTCTTTTATTTATGCGGTTTCCCGCTATTTCAATCAATATATAGTTTACCCCGTATTTCCGAAAATCACATCTATCATATGACATTACTCATGAATTAGTCAATAGTCAATGATCAATAGTCAATAGTCAATAGTCAATAGTCATTAGTCTATCATTACCGATAAAGACTGCCGACTAAACGATTACCGACTAACAGCTAACACCTGACAACTACCAACTACCAACCACCAACTAATAACCAACAACTATTGACTAGTGACCAGTTAAAGCACCTTGCTCAGGAACGACTTGGTCCGTTCGTTCTGCGGGTTGGCGAAAAATGCTTTCGGTTCGTTCTGTTCCATCACAACACCCTCGTCAATAAAGAGGATGCGGTCGCCGACTTCACGGGCGAAACCCATTTCATGGGTCACGACCACCATGGTCATGCCGGATATCGCCAGACGCTTCATAACTTCCAGTACCTCGCCGACCATTTCCGGGTCAAGGGCTGAGGTCGGTTCATCGAAGAGCATATATTCCGGTTCCATTGCCAGGGCCCGGGCGATGGCGACACGCTGTTTCTGTCCGCCGGAAAGCTGTGCCGGATAGGCATCCGCTTTGTCCGCCAGCCCGACTTTTGACAGCAGTTCCATGGCTTTCGCGTCGGCCTGTTCCTGTGTCATCTTCTTCAGCTTGACCGGCGCGAGGGTGATGTTTTTGCGGACGGTCAGGTGCGGGAAAAGGTTGAAATGCTGGAATACCATGCCGATCTTCTGCCGGACCTTGTTGATGTCCACTCCCGGCGCGTTGATCTGCTGGCCGTCGATAATGACCTGTCCCTCTGTCGGTTCCTCGAGGAGCGTCAGACAGCGCAGAAATGTGCTTTTTCCGGAACCGGAAGGCCCGATGACAACGACAACTTCTCCGTCTTTGACTGTCTCATCGATACCGTTGAGTACGTTCAGGTCTCCGAAATGTTTCTTTAATCCTTTGACTTCGATCATTTTATCCCCCTTCAGCGAACGTCCGATTTCCGCAGATTGCCTTCAGCTTTATTGAGCCCGAAGGTCAGCAGTTTGATGAGCACAAAATAAATGATCGCAGTCCCGATGAGCGGCATGAAAGCTTCATAGGTCGCGCTCTTGATAAAGTCGCCGGCTTTCTGGATGTCGACCAGGCCGATGTAACCGACGATGGCGGTCTCCTTGATCAGGGTGATGAATTCATTGCCGAGAGACGGAAAGATATTCTTCAATGCCTGCGGAACAACGATCTCAAACATGGTCTGCTGCGCGTTCAGGCCAAGGGAACGACCCGCTTCTGTCTGTCCGATATCCACGGAAAGGATCCCGCCGCGGATGATCTCGGACACATAAGCGCCGGAGTTGATGCCGAATGCGATGGACGCGATCAGCCACTTTGGCCAGTCGATCGTGGCGAACACGACGAAATAGATGATCATCAGCTGCGTCACGGAAGGTGTGCCGCGGATAATATCAGTATAGGTCCGATGGATCCATTTCAGAAACTTGTTTCGGGAAAGGCTGCATACAGCCAGTAAAAATCCGATAAGAACACCGAGCGCCGCGGCTGCCAGCGAAATGCGGATCGTATTTTTGATCCCGTTTACCAGCAGCATATAACGGTTGTCGCGTATGAAACATTTGTAGAATGTCTTAGTGACACTCTCCCACCATTCTGCCATAATAATACCTTTCTTTCAGATTCCGGGCCCGGGGCGTCTTCCGCAAGCCTTTCATCAAAAAAACAGAAAATTAAACCATGCTAATCATAAAAAGTTTTGTGCCTATTTGACATTTTTCAGTGAAAAAATGTGACATTAATTATCATTGGTTGGTGGTTGATGGTTGGCAGAGGCTTATATTTCACAGTATATCTATGAGTATTTTTATCTCCGGGAAAAAAGAGAAATGGAAACGACTATCGATCAACAGCTACCAACCACCAACCATCAACCATCTTTCTTCTTGTGGTACAATTAAATTTCAGGCGGAATAAATCTTTCACAGTGAAGATCGATCTCTCCGCACATGATTTATAATGGACTGACCGCGGGATTCTTTCCGGCATAGGGAAGATTGGGAACCGGAATAAGATGATAATTTGAACTCAAAGCGGATGGTTGATTTACAGTAAGGAATGAATTCATGAAAAAAGCGCTGATCACCGGTATCACCGGTCAGGATGGATCATATCTGGCAGAGTTTCTGCTTGATAAAGGATACGATGTACACGGCATCATTCGCCGGTCTTCGGTGGATTTTCGGGAACGTATCGCTCATCTGGAGTCTATGGATCGTTTCCATCTGCATTACGGGGATCTGAGCGATTCCATGAGCATGATCGCTATTATCGGCAGGATCCGGCCTGATGAGATCTATAATCTGGCGGCACAGAGCCATGTTCAGGTCTCTTTCGATGTCCCGGAATACACCGCCAATGTGGACGCGACCGGCGTGCTGCGGATCCTTGAGGCGGTGCGGCTCTGCGGACTGGCTGAAAGCTGCCGCATCTATCAGGCGTCTACTTCTGAGTTATATGGGAAGGTCGAAGCTGTACCGCAAAACGAGGATACACCCTTCCATCCTTATTCTCCCTATGCGGTGGCAAAGCTTTACGGTTACTGGATCATCAAGGAGTACCGGGAAGCTTACAATATGTTTTGCTGCAACGGGATCCTCTTTAACCACGAATCTGAACGGCGCGGGGATACGTTTGTGACCCGCAAGATCACGCTTGCGGCTTCCCGGATCGCGCAGGGAAAGCAGGACAAGCTTCTGCTCGGTAATCTGGACAGTCTGCGGGATTGGGGATACGCTCCGGATTATGTGGAGTGTATGTGGCTGATCCTGCAAAATGATAAGCCGGATGACTTTGTCATTGCCACCGGCGTACAGCATAGTGTCCGGGAATTCTGTCAGATGGCCTTTGAGAATGTCGGGATCGAGTTGGAATTTAAAGGAACCGGGATCGATGAAAAAGGTGTTGACAGGACCAACGGAAAAGTCATTGTGGAGGTCTCTCCCGATTTTTACCGTCCGACAGATGTGGTCAACCTGCTGGGCGACCCGGCGAAAGCGAGACGGGAACTCGGCTGGAATCCGACAAAGACATCATTCGAGGAGCTCGTCCGCCGTATGGCCGCTCATGACATGAAACAGGTCGCTGCCGAACGCACCGATGAATGGCTGAGATTGAACCAGGTCGAGTACCTCGAAAAAGGGATCATTAAATAGAAGAGATCAGAGTTTAGAGTTCAGAGTTGAGATATGGGACTGTCAGCGCAGACTCAGAATTGAGCCGGAGGTGACAGTCCATTGAAACCATAGTTCATAGTTCAGAATGCGGAGTTCTGCGTTTTAAACAGACTGAAAGAATAAGTTCCGGATATCTGAATTAAATATCTGCCCCCTGTTTCCCGTTCCTGTTACATCTTACATCTTACCTTTTACCGTTTACCTTTTACCTTTTCCCTGATTAAACAGAAGAGGGGGAAGCCAAGGTACACGCTTCCCCCGAAAAATAAAGAGTGATTGAAACTCAAAAGCAATATCCCGTGTGGTTCTGTTTCGGGATCGCCTTCCCCAACTGCCGGATAAGCAAATGCTTATCGCTGCCAATACAAATATTTGACACCTTCTGAATGATCCTGAAACTGCTGGATCATTCACCCAACGATTGGAAAAGCCAACTGCTTTTCTCGATGACGAAAAAGTCTTTTTGTTGAGTATTTCTGCTCTGTTTCGTCTGTTGTATTAAAGTATAATGATTGGGGGAAAAAAAACAATTGACAAAAGTCACTTTACGGATAATGACTATTTACAAATATCGCCCGTAAAAATGTCATGTATCTGACAGATGATCCTGAGGTCCGAATCCAGAATCCCGGATCCTATAACCACCAACCACCGTCCATCAACCAACGCTCTGCCGTCTTACGTCCAGCGTCTGTCCCGACCCCGGTTTCAGATAAACTTTGATCCTTGTCCCCAGACCTTCCCGTGTCGTGACATCAAAGCGGCCGTCATGTTTGCTGACGATCCAATAGGCAATGGCAAGCCCGAGCCCGGTGCCGCCCGTTCCCCTGGCGCGGGAGCTGTCGGCGCGGAAAAACCGGTCGAATATATGCGGCAGGGATTCCTTATCGATCCCGATGCCCGTATCCTCAACGGCGAAAGTGGGAATACCGTTTTCTGTCTCCGCGGTGATATGGATCATGCCGCCTTCCGGCGTATATTTCTTTGCGTTGTCCAGCAGGATCCGGGCAGTCTGTTTCAGCATGGAAATATCACCGTATACCGGCACTTCCTCCGAGGCACTGCATCGGTATACATGTCCGCTGTCGATCATCGTGTATTCATCATAGACTTCCCTGATCATCTGCCCCAGATCAAAATTGACAAAAGCCATTTTCGTCTTTCCGTTATCCCCTCGGGCAAGGAAGAGCAGCTGTTCGACCAGGTAATTCATGTGTTCGGATTCGGTTTTGATGGCTTCAATGGATTCCGTCAGCACTTTCTCATCCGTTTTCCCCCATCGGTCCAGCATGTCCGCATAGCCTTTGATCACAGCGATCGGTGTGCGCAGTTCATGGGAGGCGTCAGAGACGAAACGGGTCTGCGCGGTGTAGGATTCACGCATCCGTTCGATCAGGTTGTTGACTGCCAGTTCCAGCCCCGCGAGCTGCTGGTCTCCTGTCATTAGATGAGCGTTTTCCGCTGTCGGGCTGATCTCATCGATAGCGGCTTCGAGGCGCAGAAATTTTTCTTCGTCAAAGTCGGCGTTTTTCGCTCCCAGCTGAAAGGCGACCTGGATGATCTCGTCCAATGGTTTCAGCGTTCTGCGGATAGGCCTTGTTCCGAATACCAGCTGGATCAGCAGGATCAGACCTTCACCGCGGAGAAGCAGGCCGTATTTTTGTGTTGCCAGGATCAGTTTTACTGTTTGGAATATTTCCGTAAGGCCGGCTGTGCACGGAAGCAGCACCACACCGGATCTGATGTCAAAAACAATGAGGAAGATATTCAGGGCCAAAAAGATCAGGAACAGGTTCAGCACATTGAAGACATTGACCTTCCATGCGAACGTCCCGGTCCTTACAGCGGTTTTTTTCTTCTTTGCCATGAGGAAATCAATCCCTGATCACGTATCCCACGCCCCGGACCGTCTGAATGATATGAACGCCGTAAACATCGTCCAGCTTTGACCGCAGGTAACGGATGTAAACGTCCACTACATTGGTCTCACCCATGTATTCATATCCCCAGACCTGTTCCAGCAGGGTGGAGCGGGAAAGAACGATGTTTTTATTTTCCAGAAGCGTCTGCAGCAGGGTAAATTCACGGGCTGTCAGCTCGATCAGGTCATCGCCGTAACGGACCTCATGGCGGCTTTCCGACAGCGTGAGGTCCCCGTATGTCAGGTCATCCTGCCGCCCCTGTCCGGAGACACCGTTGTGCCGGAGCGCGAGCCGGATACGGGCAAGCAGCTCTTCGATCGCGAAGGGCTTTGTGATGTAGTCATCCGCTCCGAGATCGAGCCCCGAGACCTTGTCCATCACGGCATCTCTTGCGGTCAGCATGATGACGGGAACGTTGGAAGTCCTGCGCAGACGGCGCAGGACTTCCAACCCGTTGAGCCCGGGCAGCATGATGTCCAGCAAAATCAGATCATAGTCTCCGCTTTCGGCTTCTTCCAGCCCCTGCCGGCCGTCGGTGCATTTTACAACTTCATAACCTTCATGAACCAGTTCCAGTTCGATAAAGCGGGCGATTCTTTCTTCGTCTTCAACAATCAGAATTTTGCCGGGCATAATTATTATTACTCCTTCTTATAAGGATCCTGGTAGTCGATCACATCGTCTGAGCGGCTGCTTTGACCGGTGGTTTGGCTGTTATTGAAAATCTGGCCTTTTACCCGGTTCACAAAGCCGGACGCTTTGTTCTCTGCCTGATTCAGGACGCTGTTGATAACATCTCCCCCGAGATCGGGACCGTGCAGACGGAAGCGGAACCCCAGGATGAATACCAGAACCAAAACACCGACAGTCGGCCAGAAGGCAACGATCAGCAGCAGTACGGATAACCAGATGGGGAGCTCAAGAAAGATCTCTCCGCTTTGTTTGCAGATGACCAGTTCGTTATCGGTAAGGATCCCCCGTAATTTTGAAAGGGCACTGTGCAGGATCCCGTTATTCCGGAAATTCCCCCGTGCTGAGGCCGAATCGTGCGGCATTTCGTTCCGCTGCTGCTGACGGCGCTGTTCGGCTGCTTCCTGAGCCTGCTGCTGCTGTTGTTCCGGGTCAGTCGAGAAGTTTTCTGTTTTGGTCTCCACTTTCCCGTTTTTTTCCAGCCATACGGCTGCGTCAAGAAGATCCCAGCCGGATGATTCAAGTGCGGTTTTTGCGTCCTCATAACTGACGCCGGTGCTTTTTACCAGTTTTTCAACGAGTTCAAAACGATCCATTTTTCCCTCCTTTTTTATCTTACATCATTTATCTTAACTTATCAAGATAAAGGAATGATAACGGAAAGATTAGAAAATGATTAGACCTTGAAACCTGCTGCCAGTCCCCGGG
>DAIMGK010000105.1:0-16759 GCA_036723985.1 Flexilinea sp. | reverse complement strand
GCGTATTTATCCAGGCCGGTAAACGTTACCGTCCAGTTGTTGGATTCACTGGCAGTTTCGCTCTTCCCGGTCGCCTGCCCATCAGCAAACAGATTGATCGTCACGCTTTCAGGGCGGAAGCCGTCCTGGTCATTATTGTCTTCCCAGACCTTGGACGCGGTCACGGATGTCTTTTCCGGTGTGTGCGTGTTCGTCACAGTGTAAGAACCGTTACCGCCTGTAACTACCGGATCATATCCGGCCACTGCGACTTCAGTGACAGTGTAAACGATCTCTTTTCCGGCTGCGTATTTCGGCTGACCGCTGAAGGTAACTGTCCATCTGTTATTTTCATCGGCAGTCAGCTGGTGGGTCTGTTTCCCGTCGGCAAGGAGGATAAAGGTTACGCTTTCAGGGCGGATACCATCCTGATTATCTCCATCGATCCATACCTTGTTAGCGGTAATACTGACTGTTTCCGGTGTGTGTTTGTTTTCCACGTTATAACCGGTCACAACAGTTTCATATTTCTCGACAGCATCTTCTATGATCGTGTATTCGATTTCCTTGCCGTCTTTATATTTCGGCAGGCCGTCAAACGACCAGCTCCAGCCGTCATCAGCGTCGACGTACGCTGTTCCCACAGATTCATTACCATTCATCACATGGATGACGATCTGTTCCGGACGCATACCGTCCTGGTTATCATTATCGGTCCAGGTCTTGGCACCGGAGACCGTGACAGTTTCAGGAGTATGCGAGTTGGCTACATTCATATTCCCTGCGGAATCCGAATGGTAAGTTACATCATAGCCTGAGACGGCATCTTCAGTGACTTCATAATTGATCAGCACACCGCCCTTGCCATCTGCCTTCTTATACTTGGGCAGATCGCTGAACGTGTATGTCCAGTTACCGCTCTCATCCGGAGAAACAGTCTGTTCGCTGATCTCTGTACCGTCAGCCAGCAGGTTTACAACAATGCTCTCAGGACGTTTGCCATCCTGGTTCTGGGTATCGGACCAGACCTTTGTACCGGAGATATTGATCAATACAGGTGTATGCGTGTTGGTCACATCGTAGCCGTTTACAACAGCTGAATATCCGCTGACATCAGCTTCTTCGATAGTGTAGATGATCTTCTGACCATTCGCGTACTCATCCAGGCCTTCAAATTTCCAGCCTGAATCAGCGCCGACAGTCTGTCTTCCGACTTCGCTGCCGTTCGCTTTCAGAATGATAGTGATCTCATCCGGTCTCATGCCATCCTGATCGCCATTATCATCCCATGTCTTCGTACCTTCGATCGAGATCTTTGACGGTTCATGCGTATTCGTCACATTATAACCGTTATAGGTCGTAATGTATCCGTCGACAGCGTCTTCTTCGATCTCATAGACCACCGTCATTTTATTTCTGATCTTATCCAGGTTTGTGAAGGTCCAGGACCAGTTGCCGCTGCTGTCAGCTGATACGGTCTTTGACTCCTTCAATCTTCTGCCGTTCTCACCATCCGGTTCATACAGTCTGATGATGATGCTTTCCGGACGTTTTCCATCCTGGTTATTGTTATCAGCCCAGGTCTTTGAACCGGAAATGCTGATCCTCTCGACCTCATGTGTGTTGGTAACGTTATATCCGTCATAGGAAGTTACATATTCATCAACCGGGTTTTCCTTGATGGAATATTTGATTTCCTGTCCGCCTTCATATTTTGGCAAACCGGTGAATTTCCAGCTCCAGTCAGACTTATAGACTGTGACCGCGTCACCGACCTGAACAGCAGCGTCACCTTCACCCTTCATCAGATAGATGATGATCGAATCGGGGCGATACCCGTCATGATCATTCTCATCGACCCAGATCTTGGATCCTTCAATATCAATCGTTTCCGGCGTATGCGTGTTCGTCACATTGTAGCCAACAATACTTGAGGAATACCCTTCGACCGCGTCTTCCGTGATCGTATAGGAGATCTCGACACCGTCTTCGTATTTCGGGAGTCCGGTGAAAGTCCAGCTCCAGCCATTCTCAGCGGTCACGACCTTGTTGCCAACTTCCTCTTCACCGCGCATCAGATGGATGGTGATGCTTTCCGGACGGGCACCGTCCTGGTTGTTGTTATCAGCCCAGGTCTTCGAACCTGAAATCTCAGCTTCTTCCGTTAAATGCTTATTGGTAAAGACCGCCGTTTCGCCTTCAGCCGCAATGATCTTCCTGTCGGCAGGTGTCGTTGTGTATTCAGCGATCTCCGGTTCCATCCAATAGTATCCGGGATCAGCCTGAACGCCGCCCTTCAGATACTTATCGACAGAAATTACAGCGCTCCAGCCGTTGGCTTCATTCAGCTCAACATCACGGACCTTTTTGTTATTACCGGTGTACAGCGTGACGATCAGCTTGTCCGGACGCATCCCGTCCTGATCGTCTGCATCCTGCCAAATCTTTTCCACAGACAATTCGATCTTTTCTGTCTGGCGGCTGTTTGTCAGTTCAACGACCTTATCATCAGAGGTCAATGCCATCTCAGATGTGTAACCGAGAGCTTCCAGCTCCTCTGTGTTGTTTTCTTCCCAGCGGTAAACGATCTTTACGCCGGTATCACTGTAGAATTCCGGCAGGTCCAGAACAGAATCACGCCACAAATTTCCGGCAGACAAAGTTTTTGTCCATTCAGGAGCTGTTTCATCACGGTCATTGAAAAGTGTGACAGATACTGAATCCGGGCGGACCCCATCCTGGTTGTTACTGTCATTCCATACCTTTCTGATCGTACGATAGGTAAAGCTTTCCGTCAGCGGTTTCCACTGGGCATAGAAGTTCGTAACGCCCTTCACATGATACCGGCTGCCGGGCTGCATCGGGTTGCTGCAGACATTGGTACCGACGCACCAGCCAAGGAAGGTATAACCCTTTCTGACAGGGGATTTCACAAGTCCGTCGATCGTGCCGTCAACTCCGACGGTGATCCATGTATTGGGCCGGACCTGGAAGCCCATCGGCATGTTATCGACTTCATTCAGCGGGGCGTTCTTATGATAGGCAACAGCGACCATCGGTGACCGGTCGAGGATCACACCGTCAACATGCCAGTAAACACCTTTCTTGGTTCCGGCAGCATGCTGATCCGTCTTCTGGCCCTGATACTTCAAGACATACCACAAAACATACTGTGTCTCCGGGTCATAAGTTCTGCCGGCACTTGACAGCATCCATTGGAGATCCGCATCAGTCGGCAGCACATTCAGGTTCTGCGTTACCGCGTTCGTCTGATAGTTATTGCCTTCCGCGATAGCATCCTGGTTGATCGTGACATCAACGGTCCAGGCATGGTTCTTGATGATCGGAATATTTTCGTAATCACTGTAATAATATTTCTTATTCGATGTATAAAGGCTGACGTCATAGTTGCCCGGTTCATGCGGGATCGTTCCGTCCAGGCGGATCTGGAAGTGGACATGTTCACTCATACCCGGTCCGTAAAGAACTCCGTCCTCGCCTTCCGCGGTCACAGGATTCCACAGCGCATACAGCGTTAAACTCTTGTAGTGCGGATAGAAAGGTTCACCGGCAGGATATACCGGATGGTAATAGGAACCACCATCGGTATTTGACATGTAATTCGCGGTATCTGTCCAGCCCGCGAATTCATACAGGTTGGAGCCATCCTTTGTATAGCTGTATTCACTGGCGGGAAGATCAGGCAGGATCAGTCCTTCATCATCGTAACTCACCATATCAGCCGGAGGGACATTCTTCCCAGCTGAATTCACACCGCCGTTCAGATTGAATTTGACCACGGCGCCTTCATTCCAGACACCATAAAGTCTGATCACCTTCGGTTCCAGCCATTCTGTCGGCAGTGTATAAGTTGTAGTATGGACAACATCATTTGTTCTGTCTGTCCAGCCCCGGAAAGTCTTTCCTTCAGCTTCCAATACAGGGAGATCGATGGTATCAGCAGTCTGGGCTTTGACCAACGTATAGTTGTTCGTTCCGTCATTCCGATAAAGATAAACGTTAATATCCTGCTTATTCGCCCAAAGAGCATAAAGTGTCACATTCTTTGTGGGGATATAGAAGGTATCACCCACATGGTAATAAGACTTGGATGCATTGCCTTTGTTTACCGTCCAGCCGAGGAAAAGCTTATTTCCGTTTGTGCCTGTATATTCCGGCAGTACGATAGGCGTACCGGCAAAATCAGTAATATTTGCCGGAAGCGTTCCGCCGGTACCGCCATCGGCATGGAATTTGACCGTATACTTTCCTTCCCAGACGGCATACAGCGTGATATCCTGTTCCGGAGCAGGATAGGGATCATCAGCGCCATAGAAATAGCTTGTAGCCGTAGCTGATTCGGACCAGCCCAGGAAGCGGCGTTCCGCCTTCGTTCCGTCATATCCGGGCAGGATCACAAAACGATCCGCCGCGTGACGGTAGTGGATCACAGATTCAGGAGCGGCTTTGTTTCCGCCATTGGCATTAAAACTGATGATCACGTAATCACGCTGCCATACCGCGTACAAAACCGTATCCTGATCCGGGAAGGTATAGCTGGTAGTATATTCCGCTTCAACTGCACCGCTGTCTTCAGACCAGCCGATAAATTCGTAATCAGCTTTTACGCCGTCATAAGAAGGCAGGGTCACGCTCGTTCCGGGCTGTCCTTTAAGATACGATGTAATTTCTGTGTCACCGCCGTTCGCGTTGAAAGTGACGATCGTATCCGTATCCCAGATCGCATAAAGTGTCACATCTTCTTCCGGAACCGTGAACATATCTTCGAGGCTGTACTGTTCACCGTTAATATCTGTCCAGCCCAGGAAATCGCGGTAGCCGTTCGTTCCGGTCAGATCCGGCAGAGAGATCTCGCTGCCCGATTCCGCAAATATCGGTTTCGGTTTGACCGAACCGCCGTTCGGATTGAATTTCACGGAAGTGCCGCTCTGGATCCAGACCGCGGTCAGCGTTGTGCTGCTTTCCGGAACAGTGAATTCCGCACCCGCGGCATAAACGGTTCCATCCTCAGCCCGCCAGCCGTTGAACTTGTGACCGTCTTTTTCGCCGTTGTAATCCGGGAGTGTGATCACGTCACCCGCATTGGCAGCGATATGTTTAATGATCTGTGAACCGCCGTCCCCGTCAAAGAAGACAAGTACGCCGCTTTCCCAGACCGCGTAAAGGGTCATATTATCGGAAGGTGTGAACTTCTGGTAAGGCTGATAGACGATATCTCCGTCAGCGCTTTCCGCCCATCCCAGCAGGTCATAATCACCGTTGAAGGCCACGACCTCACTCAGGTCAAGCGTTTCACCCTCAAACACGGAGGCGATCATCGGCATGACCATGTCGCCGCCGTTCTTATCAAACGTGATCGCGTAAGATTGCGGCATTGTAAAGCCCAGTGTAAACTGTGACCCGGCATCCGTATAAGTTGAAGATTTAAAGAATGATTGGTTCTTCAGGTTAAGATAATTGCCCTTACCAGGTTCTTCAAGCAGATACTTCCCGTCCTTCGGAACGACTTCCATAGCTTCCGCAGTCCCGCTGATATACGCCTTTGTTCCGCGGACCACCAGATACATACCGTCGCCGAAGATGTAATATTTCTCGTCACCGGGCGCTTCAATGAAAGTCCAGATGGTAACTTCATCGGTCGCTTTTGTGATCTTCTTTGATTTCAAAGTTGAAGCGTCGTTCGTGGCCGCTATTACCGCGTACGGGGCACCATTCATCTCAACCACCAGCGGTCCTGTCAGACCGGCCATGCTGTGAGTCCCTTCTTCCGCGATATAGGTTTTCTCATATGTCGCGTACAGGCTCATGTTCCCCGTTACTTCCGTCTCGGGAGTAACGATAATGCCTGACGCATCAGCCCAACCGATAAAGGTATAACCATACCGCACAGGTGCTTTGTCGTCCGGAAGCTCCCCAAGCACGGTCCCATTGGTATACACGATACGCTGCTGGTACAAGACTGTATCTCCATCCAGCGCGTAAAACGCTACCGTATACGCCTTTTCTCCGGAAACCGTACCGGAGTAAAAATCCTCCCCGCTGCTTGCCTGGAGGCAGGTAAATGACATGATTACCGCCAGCAAGACCAAAAGCAGAGATCTTGACAAGAAACGATTAACAGTGTGATTTTTCATATCGGCTGTCCTTTCCATCTTCGGTGTCTGTATTAGAAAACCTTCCCCACCGTGATGTGTAAATAAATGATAAAAATATGCAGACGCTTTGAACGACAAAAACAGTACCTCAGCGAAGACTGTTTTTCGTCGGCATACCCTATTATTCCATCCATAATCATACCATAGATTGTGAAATTATTTTCACAATTTAGGCACGTAATTAAGTTTTTTTCACGCTTCTCCTCATATATATGGAGAAACATTAAAATATTTCATTTTTTAAGGGAGAGAGACAGCAATGAGGGAAAAGTTCTGAAAACAGGATTCAGGGACGATCAGATGCCTTTTTTTTTGTATTATACAGCATGATCATCCTCTGAATCCTGCATCTGCTGTCCGGGCAGCAGTGAGTTTTTCACTCTTTATTTGATATTATTCAGAACAGGCGCATTTGAGACCGTCCCGGCCGTGATATTATCAGGAGGGAACAGCCTCCGGGTCCTGAACACTTGCGTTTTTTTCCGTTCTCCCTTGCTTCAGATCGTCCTTTTATTTATCCTTCAGCAGATCCGGGACAAATTCATCAGTAATGTTTCTGCCGATCTTCAGCTTATCGTAACGGGTCGAATCGACAAACTGAAAAGCGGTACTGTTGGAAGTTTCCCCAACGGCACGGATCCCGAAGTTGTAAACCCCCGGTTTCTTCGGGCACAAAGTAGTGTAGCCGGAAAGGTTCTGTGTGGTATACATCAACTTATTATCAATATAGAACTCGACCTCATAAGCGTCAACGACTTCATAATAGATCTTCGGGCAGCGGCCTTCATCCGTTGAATAAAAATCCGGATACCATTTATAGATCTTCGGACCGCCGTTCATTACCTTCTGGTCCAAGGATCCGCTTACGGCGTCCACAATGAAATCGTACCATATCGTCTGGCCGAAACCGAGACCGTTTCCGCTCCGCATCTGCCACCAGGCGGTATATTCACCATTGGCTGCCGGCGTCATCAGCTGAACTGAAACCTGATACTCTTCGCCCGGAGCGACAAGCTTGCCGATCTGTACCGTAGTCGGCCCGAATACGGAACCTTTAACATAATTAAAGGAATACGATGTGTCCCAGGTACAGGTACCGGTATTCTTAATATTCCAGGTCTTTACAGCACTCATGTTGGGGAGCAGTTTCGTACCGTCCGGAATGCTGACATCACCGACAAACGTCATACCGTTGATGCATGCCGGCGGATTATCGGCATGTACATCTTCCATGGTGATCTCTCTGGACGCGGGCATATCTTCAGGGCGTACGATGAATTTCTCTTCATCCAGCTGAGACATACGCGTGACGGAAGGAAGGATCCTGTCTGAAAAATCTTTGGCAAAGTATTCATCCGCGATCTTCTGGGCAGTTCCGTCCTTGACCATCTCTTTCATCACATCGTTCAGCCGCGGGATCAGCGTTGAACCTTTGGCAGCACCATAAGCGTATTTTTCATTTACAAAACGGTCTCCCACAGTCACCAGGCTGTCATCATATTTGTACTCTGCACGGTAAACGTCCTCATCGATCAAAGCAACATCGATATGTCCGTCCTTGAGGGCTTTCATCACATCGGCGATATTGGCGTAAGTATAGACATTGACCGGAGAGACTTTTCCTTCCATGAGCAGGTTCGAAGAGATCCATTGCTCGAAGCTGGTGCCTTTCATCGTACCGACACGGGCTGTGGAAACAGTATTTTCCGTGATTTCTTCTCCTTTGCGGCAGACGAGCACACCGCCGGCCTGATAATAAGGTCTTGTGAAATCAATAACTTCCGCACGCTTATCGGTGATGGAAAAGCCGCCGCCGATCAGGTCGACCTGGCCAAGATTGACCGCATCGATCAACCCGTCAAATGCCATATCGATCGGCATCACGTCAACCTCCAGCCGGCTGCCCATTTCTTTCACCAAAGCGATATCCAGGCCATCCAGTGATGTTCCTTCGGTATATACGAAAGGAATATAATCAGACGAAACGCCGAAACGAAGGACTCCGTTGTTTTTTATTTCAGTCCACTGATCCTCTGCAGAAGCGGTCAGGATACTGAAGCAAAAAATCACAAGAACAACAAAAAGAAGGCTTGTTTTGCGGGACATAATTATCTCTCCTTAATCAGTTTTATTACCGCTAATCAATTTTTCATTATACCAGAAAACAGATGTCTGTTTTTCGGAATTATACGACAAAATCCGGAGACCCGGGGCCGGATCCCGATTTATTTCCTTTTCATCAGATCCAGCGCGATATCCCTCAGCTGCCCGATAACATAGTCCTGGTCATCCTCCGTCATTTCCACATAAAGCGGGAGAGCGAGACTCAGACGGTCGCAGGCGTAAGCTCCGGGCAGGTCTTCATGCCGGTATCCGTATTTCTTTACATAATATCCCAGCGTATGGAGCGCATGCGTTCCCTGGCGGGTCGCGATACCGTTCTGTTCCAGACGGTCCATCCATTCATTGCGGAAGGCATTCGCATCATCCACCGTGCCGCAGCCCACCGCTTCCGGGAGGAGCATTGTGCAGTATGTCTGATAAATATGGGTATACCCCTCCGGAACAAAAGGTGTCCTGATCCAGGGAACGGCTTCCGGCAGCAGCCGGTCATAACGATGGGCAAGCTCCGCCCGGCGTTCTGTGATAAAATCCAGTTTCTTTATCTGGACACAGCCGATCGCGCCCTGAATATCGGTCATGCGGTAATTGAAACCGAGTTCGTTGTATTCGGGCAGCAGATAGCCCTTCCCGGCGTCACGCTGGACCTCGGAAACGGAAGCCGCATGAGAACGGAGCTGCCGCACATGTTCGGCAAGAGCCGGGTCATTGATCAGCGCCATTCCGCCTTCCCCTGTGGAAATGGATTTCCGGGGATGAAAACTGACAGCGGAAGGATTGCCGAAACCGCCCTGATGGGTCTCCCCGATCTTCGCTCCAAGCGCGCAGGCAGAGTCTTCGATGACCTTCAGCCCATACCGTGCGGCAAAGGCATTCACAGCGGGGATGTCGGCACACAGGCCGAATTCATTTACGGGGACGATACCCGTCAGCCGGTTTCCGTTCCCGCGGTTTATCCATACGCCATCCTTCTCTTCATATCGTTCGGCAACAAAATCATCCAGAAGGCTGACGTTAATATTAAAGGATACAGGGTCGACATCCGCAAGGACAGCGTGAGCGCCGGTATATTCCACAGCGTTGCCTGTTGCGACAAAGGTAAAGGAAGGAACGATGACATCCTGACCGGGACCGAAGCCCATAGCCGTCATCAGCAGATGGAGCGCTGTCGTGCAGTTGGTAGTGGCTACACCAAAAGCGCATCCTTCGTGGGCAGCCACCGCTTTTTCAAATTCGGCGACCCGCGGACCCTGCGCCACCCATCCGGAAGCCAGTGCCTCCGCAGCGGCTTTTGCCTCTTCTTCGCCGAAATAGGGTTTCATAATAGGAACTTTTCTCATAAATAACTCTTTCTCCTGACTTGAACGCTTCTACTTACCGGACTGGCTTTTCTCCAGTTTCTCTTTTGCCCTGTCCAGGATACGGATCACCTTGATACCCTGATCCCCATTGGCAAGGGATTCCCGGCCTTCCCGCACACAGCAGGCAAAATGCTCGATACTGTTGCGCAGCGCGTCTTCCTGGGGTATATATGGGATCGTGATATCGCCGGAGCGGGCTTTGAATTCATAAGGGCCGTATTCTTCCCCTGTCTCAATAATGCCCTGGTCAAAGATCGTCAGCTTATCCATTGTTTTCATATCATCAAAGATGACCATTTTTTTCGTGCCTCCGATCATGGTACGGCGTTCCTTGATCGGGGATATCCAGCTGGATTTAATATGAGCGAGAAAACCGTCATATTTCAGCGTCAGGTAAGTCAGCGTTTCCCGGCTGCCGTAATGCTTTTCACCGATGGCTTCCACATGATAAGGTTCCTTTCCGCCCGAGATAAAGTCGATGACAGCAAGATCGTGGACCGCCAGATCCAGCATGGCATTGACATCCCTGCGGATCGGGCCAAGGTTCATGCGTGAAATATCAAAATAGATCAGGTCACCCAGCAGTCCGTCATCGTACATTTTTTTGATATATCGGATGATCGGATGAAAGATCATGATATGGTCCACATGGAGCACGACACCGTTTTCATGGGCGATCCGGTTGAGTTCTTCAGCTTTTGCCGTATCGGAAGCCATCGGCTTTTCAATGAAAAGATGTTTTCCGGCGTTCATGATCTTTTTCGCGATATCAAAGGAAGGTTCTGTCTGTATAACCAGGGCAAAGGCATCTATTTTCGGATCATCCAGATATTTTTCATAATCAGCCGTGTAATCGGGAATGGCGGTACCGTATACGTTCCGCGCAGCGTCAAGCCTTGCCTGAGAAGTGTCGGAAAGTGCAGCCATCTGTGTTTGCCGTGACTGCATGATGTTGCGGGCAACATTTGTACCCCAATAGCCATATCCGATCTGGACAATATTGATCGGTTTCGTTTTCTGGTTTGTCTGTGAATTCATGATCTTATTTTTCCTGATCCTGTCCGGGTTTTCTACTATAAGAGCCCAGTTTGTATTTGCCTTCCGTATGCGGGATTGTATGCTTCGCAAGGTTCGGCTGCGCATATTCCTGTGTTTGCAAATACAGCTTACCGCACCTGATTTTTCGGGAGTATTAACCTGTTCCGTAAGGTACGGACTTCGTCCGGACAGATTCGGAACAGGAGCTCTTCCCCCCATACCCCCGCTTAGGAAGGTATCAGGCTCTTTATAAGACTCACACGCTTTCGCGGCGGGTACCTTTTTCTATTCAGTACAAGCCCGTGGGAACGGTTACGATCCGAAGGATGGGACCGCCGCCTGCCGAATAGCTTCGTTTTTTTTCAATCCGTATTTTAATTGGTTTCTGCGATCATGAATATATAAAATTCGAAAACAGAACGATTAATATGACGTTTTCAGGAAAATTTCATTAATTATTGTTCCCGGTGACGGTTACTCCGAAACCGGCACTCCTATCGCCCGGCATGTTCCTGCTCATTTTTCCTGTTCACGTGAACCGAGGTCTTCCACCGTATCAATGATAAACGGCGGGCGGGCGCGGGCAGCGTCAAAAGCACGCCACAGGTATTCCGCAATAATGCCGAGAGAGATATTTGTGATCCCAAAACCGATCATCAGAACGCTGATCAGGGAAGGCCAGCCAAGCGTGACCGGACGGATATTGAAAAGCCTGACTACGATCAGATCCAGCGCGATCAATGCCCCGATAAAGGCAAAAGCAAAGCCCAGCATAGATACCATGCGGATCGGGAAAAAGGAGAAGGAAACAAAAGAATCGATAAGCAGTTTCAGCTTTTTAGCGAATGTCCATTTGGAACGGCCGTGTTCCCGCTCCCTGTAATTCATATTCAGCACCGTCTGCCGGAAACCCATTGAAATGACCTGCAGCACGACGGAAGAATTCAGCTCCGGATTGGCGTTCAGCGCGTTTTTGACTTTTTCATTGAAGAAGATCGTATTGACGCCCTTCTCCGGATATCCGGGGATAGCCCATTTCCGGATCATGGCAGAATAGATACGGGAAAATGTCTCTTCACTTCTGGATACTTTTACCTGATTTTTCTGCACCAGCACCAGGTCATACCCTTCCTTAATATATTTATATCCTTCCCCAATGATCTCCAGCGGTTCCTGAAGATCCGCCCCCAGCCAGACACAGTTCGGCGCAGAAGCATGCTGGAATCCAGCACGGACGGCAGGATGAGATCCGAAATTGCGTGAGAACCGGACAAGCTTCGCGCTGAAAGCGCTGAACTTTGCCTGCCGCAGCCATTCACAGGATCCGTCCGTGGAACCGTCATCCACAAATACGACCTCCACAGGAACACCCAGCTTCGGCAGATATTCTTCCAGTGCCGCCGTGATCAGCGGCAGGTTATCCGCTTCATTCAAAAAGGGGATAATAACGGATATTTCAGGCCGCATAAATGATTCTCCTCCCGCCCCGGATGATCTTCGGGGTATTTCAATGAAAAAAGCAGAAGCCCCGGTTTACGATGCCGTCTGATGCCTCGCGAACGTGACCCCGGCGCTGACTTCTACCAATATAACTGTTTCTTTACTTCCTCATCCAAAGTTATTTCCACATAATACCATTTTCCGTCCCGATGGCCGAAAAAGGTGATCATGTCATCAGCATAGAAGGGGTCGATCTCGGTATAACCGGCCACATAGCCAAATGGGATATCATCAAAACCGAGGTCAAAATCCTCCCTGTTGATCGAAATCCCATAGCCGTTTTCCTTCTGGTAGAAATAAAACAGCTTCTTTCCGATTATGGAATAGCCGAAAGAGCGCAGATAACCCTGCTCTTCATCATAATTCTTCTGGCTGCGGAGCGTCCTGTCGGTATACACGATATCAACAATTTCGGGATCCGGATCGATATCAACTGAGATCCGCAGCGGCAGATACCAGTCACCGCCGTAATTCACGACACCCCAATTGACATACATCGGGCTTTGTACATAGGGAATGTAATATTCCGTAAATGTATACGCATTGGATTCCACATCGATCATCGCACGGGTCGGGTAGCGGGGATCACGGTTTTGTTCCTGGTCATATTCCAGATATACTGAATACTTTTCACCGTAAGCACCGATGGAATACTGTGACCGCCCTTCCAGCGAGTGAGTCAGCCGTTCCGTCAGCCGGTCATTCAGGTCTTCGGTAGGTATGACCTGAGGTACTGTGGGATCTTCAGGCGTCGGGGTCGCCGTGGGCGGCCGGTTTGGCGTTGAAGTCGGCCGGCTGTATGGATCATATCCATATCCATATCCATAACCATAGCCGTAACCGTAATCGTATCCGTAATCATAACCATAAGCGTTTTCAGTTCCGTCACCTTCAGCCGGGGTCTCATCTGTCGGGACCGGTCTCGGCGTTTCAGTGAAAGGTGCTGCCTGTATATGGATGGGACTCATCTGCGGCATTCCTGCCAGCGCGTACTCATTATAGTACAGCTCACCGGGAAACGTCCTGAGGTCCGGCAGGCTGTATTCCACCGCGGGAGCAAGCGTATGGACAGCGATCAGATCGGCGCTGATATCCGTAACAGCCTCACCCGACGCTCCGAAGATGATGATCTCGCTCCCCTTTTCAAGAGCTGAACGCGGGAGCAGATTTTTATTTGCGTCGACCTGGAAACAGAAATCATCACAGGTCACCGTAAATTCAGTTCCTGAATGATGGCTGATCTCAAACTCGCCGGTGCTGAGTGTATTTCCCCACTCATCCGTCCGGGTCAGAAAATCAGTGATCGTTCCGAATATGACCACCTGCTGAAACCCTTTTTGCGGCAGGATCTCTTCCGTCACCTGTCTGAATATATCAGACGGAGCCTGATAGCGGACCAGAGAAACGGAGGACAGGGTGGGCGTAGCGGTGACTTGCGGCAGCGTTGGAATTTCCGTTACCTGATTGAGACGAAGCTGCGGAGTCTCTGTTTCCAGCGGAAGCGGCGTCATCTGTAAAGCACTCATGAATTGGCAGCCCGAAAAAAGCGTGGAAAGGATCATACAGCATATCAGAAAAGTAACCTTTTTCGCTGCAGGGACAGATTTATCGCTCACGGTTATGAGTACTCCCCGGGCCGGTTCATGGCTTCTTCATTATTATGGTATTGGAACATGATCAATTCTGTCTCCTCTTCAGGCTTTTTCTATATTATTTTATCTCAGATTTTACCAGATAAGATGAAATTCGCAAACAGCGTGTAAGTCATATAAAGACCAGATGATCTGCGGCTGGAGCAAGGAGCCGCCGGTACCCGGGAAACAGCCACGGGATGAAGCCTGGAAGCCGGAACATGATTCGGCACAGCGGCTGCTTACGGATCTCGCCTTCGCAGACACATGAATATTCATTCATTTGCCTTGTGAAGCATACGATCCCGCCCGGGAATAATAATGGACTTTTAGCGGATCAGATTCACAAAATATAAAAAAACTGGTTGTTGATTTGGCTTGCTTCTTGCATCATTTAAGGCAGTCATATAAATCCGGATGAAGATTTTGTGAAAATTCATTTGGATTAATATCGCAGTTGGCACTGATATTGCACTAATATCAGTTACCACCCTCAAAAGGGGATCAATGATACAAAAGTATCAAATTTCGTTGAGAAAGAGGTCAAAGCTATGAAAACGAAAACCCTAAGTATTTTGTTCGCTCTGGTTATGATCCTGAGCCTGTCCGTAGGCGTCTTCGCGCAGGAAGAAGCCTTTGAAGAAACCTGGGATGAAGATACTGTCATTACCCTTTTCAGTGATCTGGATCTCGTTTTCCCCGATCTTTTCGCTGCCGAAGACAGCGACTATCTCTGGGAAGATGAACCGACTTTCTGGAAAGACTTCCCGGACGGTGGTAAGCATGCCAAGGATATCACCCTTGAAGATCTGGAAGAACCTGTTGCCAAAGCCGGCATCGCCGCTCCCGGCACTGATTCCACCCGCTTCAAGAGCCTGTCCTTCGACGCCTGCGGCGATGGTCTGATCAAATACGATCTCATCCTTGTCAGGAATGATGACGTTAATGGCGATCCTCTGCCCGGCCCGAACAGTGGTTACACCGGCCCGAGCCGCACCACCTATATCCGCCGGCTT
This sequence comes from Flexilinea sp., assembly GCA_036723985.1. Taxonomy (GTDB): domain Bacteria; phylum Chloroflexota; class Anaerolineae; order Anaerolineales; family Anaerolineaceae; genus Flexilinea. The sequence goes on along the minus strand of DAIMGK010000105.1, from coordinate 1,937 downwards.
TCCGTGAAAGTCAACGGTCAAAGCGCCTCTATCAAGAGCTGCTCTTCCACCGGTGGAGACAAATGCCGTTCCGTCAAATTCAACAGCGCCGGCGAAGCTCACCTGAAGGGTTATATCTATGCTCCTGATATCATGCTGGATGGCACCGTCCCCGGTGTCGAGATGACCATCGTTCACTCCACATACCGCAGCGCTTTCTATGAAACCGCGAGAGAAGCTGCTATCACCGTCCAGGGTGTCGCAAAACAGGACCGCAACTACTGCCAGCCCAGCCTGCGTGAATATAACCTGGCCGGCATGCCTTCCGTCCGCGCGAAATATGATGCGAACACCGGTGAAGCCCGCTTCCAGGCTGTCATCATCAATGGTTTAGGCGCCCCTTATCCGGAACCGAGCTATGCTCCGAAAGACGCCAACTATGTGATCCCGGCTGAGATCCGTGATGAATATGGCGAACGCTATACCAGCTACACCTGCAAATATACGATCTTCAACACCGCCAACGCTGCTCCGCGCACTGATTACTGCAAGTTCGGTGAAGGCATCTACGTTGCCCCGCACGCTGTCATCCGCTTCGATATCACCATCGAAAGCCTGAGCGGCGATACCCTCCGCAGTGCGGACGGCGGTCCCATCGGCTTCACTTTCCGTGTCGGCGGTATGGTCTATCGTGTGAACTGCCCCACCGCTGCTGCCCGTGAAGGCCGCGTTCCCGGCGCTTTCGAAGCTGTCCGCTTCCCCTGCCCGCCTGTAACCCGCCTGCTCGTCAAGGATCCGCTCTTCCCGTTCCTCGGCCAGCCCAAATTCTATGGTCAGGATTCTGACAGGACCATCAAACCCTCCGGTGCTTACGGTATCTACAAAAATGGTGTCTGGGGTATCTATCAGAAATGCGGTAAGTACGCTTTCATGGCTGTCCGCCTCTTGAACGACGGCGTCAAGGACGAAACCATCAACCTGAAGAAGGTCGCGGTTGCCATCAATGGCGGCACCCCTGTCAACTGGAAGTGGGTCCTCTCCAGCAAGTCCGAAGAATCCAAGGATAAGATCCTCCTGGAACCCGGTGATGATGTCACCCTGATCCTCCGCGCGAAGGTCACTGACTATCCGTACCAGCTCAATGCTGACACCGCGATGACCGGCGCAATCAACTTCCTTGACTATGGATTCTATATCACCGGCAGTGTCTACTCCGATCACAACAACACTCGCTGTGTCGCTGCTCCGAAATAAAATTCAGCAGGACTGATTCCGGCGAAATTTGAAAAAATTTCGGCTGCCCCCTCCGGGGGGCAGCCGAAAGCCCGGAACGTATGATCCGTCTTGCACAAACAGGCGGATTTTTTTTAATCCGGTGATTTGTGGTTGACACCCGTCAGCATGTTATCAGGACATGCCCCACCGATCAAGCGAATCCGGAACAGATCCGGGAACCGGTTTGCTGACGTCACAAATCAGACGAAGATCCTGTTCCGCATTCGAATTATGCGAAGCCCGTTCGTTACTCAGCAGACACATGCCGGATCCCGTGGAAACTCACTTTCCTCTCCCCAAAAGCCTTCCGAACATACACTCCGCCTGATATCGGCCAGGTGTTCAGCCGTAAACAAACCTGCCGGGATCACTATACAGCAGCAAAAAACCTTTTACGGCAGTCCTTAGCGCAGCATTGGCAGGCCTATTTTCAATACAGCGGACATAGACACCGTGTATCGGCCTCAGAGCATCGAGGCAACAGATTTTTATAAATTATTGTAACTTTACAGTTTTGGCTTATATCTTGCAACTTTTATAAACAGGGGTAAATCTAAAAATGAATAATTGTGCAAATTCATTTGCGGATTTATCATCGTTGGCACTGATATTGTAATAATATCAGGTAACTTCCCCTCACTGAGGGGTTGATGAAACCAAACATATAATTTCGTTGAGAAGTG
>DAIMGK010000104.1:0-16930 GCA_036723985.1 Flexilinea sp. | reverse complement strand
ATTTTCCTCGGGCTCGGGCTGCACGGATACAGTCCCTTCCGCATCGTGCCCATCGCGTTTGCCGTATTTTTCATCATTTATCTGCTGCTTGATGTCAAAGCGGAAAACCGCACAAATGCCCTGCAGGCCTTTCTGTGTCTGATTTTCTTTGCCTTTCTGGTATTTCTACCGCTTGCCCGTGTGACACTTGATATGCCGGAAATGGTTATTTACCGTTCGGTTTCCCGCCTGGGTGAGACTGAAAAGAGTTTTGACTCAGCTCCGCTGGGGATCTTCGCCTCAAATGTATGGAAAGGCATCGTCATGCCCTTCTGGAGTGACGGCTCCACCTGGGTCCATTCCATCGTCTACCGTCCGGCATTGGAACACCTGACCGCGTCTTTCTTTTTCATCGGGCTGCTGTTTGTACCGATGCGTTTCCTGCAGAAACGGAGCTGGGCTGACCTCTGTATGATCTTATCTATCCCATTCTTCATGCTCCCGTCCACGCTTTCTCTGGCATTTCCCGCGGAGAATCCCTGTCTCAACAGGACTGCGGGCGCCCTGATCCCGGTGATGATCATCGCATCTGTCGGTTTCTGCTGTATTTTTGATCTATTCGCTCAGGTACTCAGACGAAATACAGCAATGACCGCGGCATTGTGCGTGATCACGGGTCTCTTCCTGCTGAATATTATCTCTCACAATTATGACCTGATCTTCAAACAATATGCTTATGAATATAACCGCAGCGCCTGGAATACGACACAGATCGGAGAAGTGATCAAAGGTTTCGCGAATTCCTTCGGCAGCTATAAGGACGCTTATGTAGTTCCCTATCCGCACTGGGTGGATACAAGGCTGGTCGGGATCAACGCCGGAGACCCAGGGAAGGATTATTCTTTTGATAAATCCCTGATATCATCCCTCCCGGATGACGGACATCCGCGGCTGTTCATTTACCGTGACGACGATACGGAAGCAGCTGATACCGTCCGAGCCCGTTTTCCAAACGGCATAGAACAGCTGCATATCGGGCCTTACAGCGGAAAGAATTTTTACAGCTATATCGCTTTTTGTTCTGAATTAAGAGGACAGTAGTCTGATGGAAGTGCTCTCACTGGAACAATGGACTGCACAGCAGGCAGCCGGAACCTGGGCGGATCTGTTTAACAGGGCCTCCCTTGTCAACCGTTCAGAATTGCTGACCGTCATCATATGGCTGGCAGCATTCCGTGCTCTCGGATTGATTTTTATGCCTCTGACAGCCGTCGTATTCCGTCCGCTGAAAGACAAGGGATGGGGTATTTCCGGATTTTTCGGGCTGATGATCTCCGGGTATACGATATGGCTTTGTGCTTCACTGGGTATGGAATATTCCCGCAAGACGATCCTGCTGGTTTTCGGAGCCTTTTTCCTGATCAATGCGCTCATAGCGCTTGTCTATCGGAACCGGATCTTCCCTCTATTCCGTTCAATGAAAAAAGATATCCTTTGGGCAGAGGGCGTCTTCCTTGCCTGTTTTGTGTTTTTCCTTCTGATCCGTATCATGAATCCGGACCTCTGGCACCCGTACAAGGGTGGGGAAAAACCGATGGATTTCTCATATTTCAATGCCATTCTGAAAAGCATATCATTTCCACCGTATGACCCATGGTTCGCGGGCGGCTTTTTGAATTATTACTATTACGGAATGTATCTTTCCGGTGTTATGGTCAAACTGCTGGGCGTGATCCCTGCTGTGGCTTATAACCTGAACCTGGCGCTGTGGTATGCCTTTCTGGGCAGCGCCGCTTTCAGTATCGGGAAAAACCTGTGTCTGCACGCGGGGGGAAACGAAGACAGCAGCTATGCGAATAAAGCCGGAATTTTTACCGTGATCGGTATGCAGGTGATCGGAAACCTGGGAACGATCGTTCAGATCAAAAATGAACTGGTCGAACTGGGCATGTCCGGTACCGGATTGTCAAAAGGCTTTGCCGCCTTTTTGAAGGGGATCACAAAACTGATATCAGGTGAGCGGCTGCATATGTACAAAGGGGACTGGTATTGGATACCCAGCCGGGCAATTCCCGACACTTCGATCACCGAATTTCCCTTTTTCACTTTTCTGTACGGAGATCCGCACGCGCATCTCTTCGCGCTTCCGATGACCGTCCTGGTATTGATCTGGCTGACAGCCATGATCCTGCGATTCGGGCATGAAAAACACTATTCCTTCGGGGAATGGGCAGCGGTTTTCCTTTCAGGTGCTTTGCTGATCGGAACATTGATCCCCACCAACACCTGGGACATGCCGACTTATTTCGGGATCACGGCAGTCACACTGGCTTATCTCGGCATCCGTTATGGATTTTTCAAGGGGGAACAGGACAGCCGCGGCAAACGGATCCGAAACCTGATCCTGATCCTTGCGGTGTTCGCCGTCATTTCAGCCGCGCTGTTTATCCCTTACCTGACAACAAACTCCAGGGAGAATATCATAAAAATGTGGGATGAGACCCGCACTCCGATTTCCTCGTTCCTGATGCATTGGGGCGTGTTTCTGTTTTTCATTACGACCTGGTACCTTGGCGAGATATACTGCTGGATGAAATACACTTCCCTGCGGGACTGCCGGGAAATGCTGCAAAGATGTAAAGTATGGCTGCTAACCGGTATCGCCGCGGCGCTGGTGATCCTTGCCACACTGGCCATTGATGGAGTAAGGATCATATGGATCACACTCCCGCTCATGGTTCTGTCACTGCTTCTGCTGCTCCGCAAAGATATATCCGACGTCAAACGTTTTGTGCATTTTCTGATCGGGACTTCGATGTTTGCAGCCACATTGGTGGAAATGATCCACCTGGCGGGAGACGTCGGGAGGATGAATACGGTTTTCAAATTTTACAATCAGATCTGGATCATGCTTTCCGTCAGTGCTGCTTTCGGACTGGCCTGTATGCTACAAACGATCCGGACAGAGGATCTGCAGGGTTGGACTGTAAGCATATACCGGATCACAGGCATGCTCCTGATTTTCGGCGCGTTCATGTATACGATTTTTGCCGGAACAGATAAAATGACTGACCGTATGTCTGACCGGGCTCCGCATACGATCGATGGGATGAAGTACATGGAGACTTCGTCTTACTGGCAGGATGATTTCTATATGGATCTCAAAGAAGACTATGACGCGATCCTCTGGATGCAGGAAAACATCCAGGGTACACCGGTCATCGTTGAAGCCAGTCCCACTGAATACAAATTCGGCAGCCGGTACACAGTTTATACCGGTCTTCCCGGTGTTGTCGGCTGGAATTATCACCAGCGGCAGCAGCGTGGCCCAATGTCCGGAGAAGTTTGGGATCGCGTCAATGCCATCCATGCGTTTTACAACACAACAGATCTGGGCATCGCTGAAGAATTTCTCAAAACATACAATGTGCGTTATATTATCGTGGGACAAATGGAGAAAGGCATGTACGACGCGGCAGGGATCGCAAAATTCGACTCACAGGACGGACTTTTATGGGAATGCGTTTACAGTGATGGCAACACGCAGATCTACAGCGTCCGCGGTATCGAATGAACGAATAATACAGAAAAGGATCCTTTTTCGCGGATATGAGGTAAAAAAGTGATTTGGGATATTATAAAATGGTATCTGGTTTTAGCAGGAATCGGAGTCATAGGGTTTCCGGTCGTATTCGGATTTTTGAAGAAACTTCCGGGACGGGGTTTTGTTTTCTCCCGTTCCATAGGAATGATTCTGATCTCATTTCTTTACTGGCTTGCGGGAACACTGGGTTTTCTGCGAAACTGTATCGGATGCCTGCTTGCGGTCATCCTGTGCATGGCGGTACTGTCGTTCTTCTGCTGGCAGAAACAACGGGATGAGATCGTCAGCTGGATCCTCGCATCAAAAAAATACATCATCCTGTCAGAAGCCGTATTTCTGTGCGCTTTTGCATTGATACTCTCATTCCGCATGGGTGATCCGGATGTATCCGGGACGGAAAAACCAATGGAAATGATGTTTATCAACTCCATACTGAAATCAGATACTTTCCCGCCGCATGACTCCTGGCTTTCCGGTTATTCTATTTCATACTATTATTTTGGGTATATCATGACTGCCATCCTCGTCATGCTGACCGGAGTCCTTTCTTCCGCCGGCTTCAACCTGATGCTCGCGACTGTATTTGCGATGGCAGCTGTTTCGGCTTTCGGCATTATCAATGATATGCTCGATCTCCATGATACAGAAGAGCATCCTTACCCGCAGATCAGACCGGCCGCACTTTCAGCGCCCGTATTCATCCTGATCATTGGCAATCTTGAAGGATTTTTCGAGCTTCTGCACTCGCTTCATCTTTTCTGGAATCCTGATGGATCATCTCCGTTCTGGCAATGGATCGGGCTGAAAGAATTGACGGAAGCGCCTGTCCGTCCCGCATCCTGGGATCCTACGGGAAGACCCGGTATATGGTGGTGGCGGGCGTCCCGTGTCCTTAGCGATACGGGGCTGGAAGGATCGGTGAAGGAAGTAATCGATGAATTTCCGATGTTTTCTTTCGGATTGGGTGACCTGCATCCGCATGTGCTGGCGATCCCGTTCGTGTTATTTGCGGTAGGGATCGCTCTGAACGCGTTGAATAATAAGCTGCGCTGTGGAGATTCCGGACCGTTCTTTGCGGAAGGTCTGCTGCGTGATGATCTCAGCCTTCGTGACACAGAGATGGTAAAATGGATCCTTTCAGCGGATTTTCTCCTGACTGCCACATGCATCGGAGCCCTTCTGTTTTTGAATATGTGGGATTTTCCCTTCTATTTCGGGCTTTATTGTTTGTGTGTGACCGCGGCATTTCTCAGACGATCCGGATGGAACAGGGGCGGTTTTACAGTGTTTTTCGAAACCGCACTCCCGCTGGGGACCGCATGCATCCTGCTGTACAGCCTGTTCTTCCTGAGCTTTTCCTCACAGGCGGGAGGGATCGCACTGAGCGGTGTTTTTGTTACTCGACCGATCCATTTTCTGATCATGTTCGGTTTCTTTCTCGTACCGGTTTTCTGGTGGCTCTGTAAAAAACTCAGGTCATGCGGGAATACATCCCGGCGTTTTGGTTTGACTGCCGCTTTGGTAATTTTTGGCGTGTTATCCATCCTTGAAACTGTCATTTTCAGCGGTCTGATGCTGATCCGCGCGAATAACTTTTCAGGAACGCTTGGAATGGCTGCTGAATCCTTTGTCAGTCTTCAGGAGATCAGTACAATAGAAAGCGGTTTTCTCGGTTTCTTCTCAAGACGGCTGAACGCCCTTCCCACTTTGCTGATCCTTTTTTCAGCAGCCGGAATGGCATTTACAATGATCCGTCAGGCAGCGGGACCGGCTGAAGGTGATGAACCGGATTCTGCTCATCCGATCGATGTTTTTTGCGCACTTATGATACTGATCGCCGCGGCCCTTGTGATCTTTCCGGAGTTCTTTTATCTGCGGGATCTTTTCGGCACCCGAATGAATACGATCTTCAAATTTTATTATCAAGCCTGGATCCTTTTTGCTCTGGGTGCCGCTTATGCCTGTGGGGATCTTTGGAAGATCCTCCCCGGATTGAAAAAAGCAGTCTTTTCAGGTATAATGATTCTTCTGTTGGCGATGGTCATGATCTATCCGGTTTTCATCGCAAACGGGAAATGGGGAAGCCTTAATCGGAAACAGACACATACGCTGGATGGGGCTGCTTATCTCCGGTTTTCCAGAAAAGATGACTGGAAAGGGGTGCAATGGCTGAATGAAGCAGCCCCCGGGATTGTTCTTGAAAAAGTGGGCTCCAGTTACAGCGGTGATAATATTGTGAGCACCTTTGCGGGAGTTCCGGCAGTGCTGGGACCTGTCGGGCACGAATCTCAATGGCGCGGCGGTTATAAGGAGATCGGTTCCCGGAACGATGATGTCAAGAGAATTTATGAAACACACAGCTGGGAGACTGCCAGAGATCTTTTGGAAACTTACAAAATCCGCTATGTGTTTATCGGAAGCGCCGAGAAAAGTGCTTATAATATTCAGGAAAAGAAATTCGAGCGGAACCTGGACAAAGTCTATCAATCCGGCTACTGTACGATCTATCAGGTTTATTAATGTTCGATTTTTTGATGTTTGGAACAGCATGTCTTTCTGTGAAATTCAGACAAAGGGATTCGCAAACAGGGACTAATGGACTAAAGTATGGAAAACGGGACAAATTCAAAAAATTCAGAAACCATTATGTTTCTGCTCATCTTCGGGATCACCTGTTCCCTCCGGCTGATCGGATTGGGCGGTGCGTCTCTGACATTGAATGAAGCGGAAAATGCTCTCGGAGCGTTGGAAATGTATACAAACAGCGGCGGCGGACATATACTCTATGCTCTGCCGACAGCATTGCTGTTCCGGTTTTTCGGAGATTCTGACTTTACAGCCCGCCTGATCCCGGCTTTGTCAGGGATCCTGCTCTCACTCATTCCGCTGTTCTTGCATAAACGGATCGGATACAGGAAAGCTTTGTTACTGTCATTGCTGTTCGGTGTCGATCCGGTTCTGCTCTTCTGGTCTAAACGGGCTGACGCGTTGATCCCGGCAATGGCATTGGCGGCAGCCGGAACAGCCTGCATTCTCTGCGGGAAAAAGATATCTGCCGCTGCATTTCTGTTACTTTCCCTGGGAGGCGGAGAACGTTCACTCCCGGCACTGATCCTCTGCATCCTGTTCGGAGTCCTGTACATCCATTTTCGGGCATCCGATCTGCAGGAAACGGTTCGGATCCCGTTTACAATGCGAAGTACAGGGATCGCTTCAGCCGTTCTTCTTCTGTGCATTACCGCTTTTGGAACTTTCCCCGAAGGGATCAGCCTTTTTTGCAGCGGGATTTTTAACAGTTTCCGTCCTGCGCCGGATTGGGCATACCCGGGTATCAGCGGCATCCTTATCGCGGTATTGATTTATTCAGGCGTTCCGCTTCTGCTTTTTATCGTCAGCTGTTGCCGAAATAACCATCTGACAAAGCTGATCACAGTCCTCATTGCGTCCGTGATCCTCACGGTCTGGCAGGGAATATTCGCTTTACCCTGGATATCTGCATTTTTATGGATCGCCTGCACTGACATTCTTCTGCAGATCCCTGCCGGTCTGCGGGGACAAAAGGGATTTCCGTTTTTTATTTCGTCCTGTACCGTTGTCGGAGCTTATTCATTCTTGTATTTCCGTCTCGTTGAAGTATTCAACCAGCAAAACGGCACCCAGCCGGCTATGATCGTCTGGAATGGCAGCACACAGACACTTCCCTTCTCTCGGACAACAGGCGCCGCGCTGCTGACACTGCTGAGCGTATTGATCCTTGCTCTGGTTCTGAAAATCTTACTGGGATATTCCGATTCTCCCTCGATCCGTGCGGGAATGCTTTTCGGAGCACTGGTGATCTTCGGATGGGCAATGATCACAAACATCTGGAATACCGGGGGATATGACCGTATCGGTGATCATCCCGCCGCACCGCATCCACAAAACAGTTTGCTTCTATTGAATGGGAATTACACATCTTTCACTGACACACCACTTATGGAACATCTCACAGAAACGATCCAGAAACATGGAGACAGCTCAAACACCGTCTACGGTTTGAACCTGCTCCCTGATGATCTTCTCCTCAAATGGCAGCTGCGGAAGGAAAAAGGAATTCGCACCACCGCCAATGGCAGGGAAGATCTTAACGGGATCGAACTGATCCTTGCTGATCCCGGAATTTCATACGAAGCGCAGGGCTTTGTCGGGACCAATCTTACATACCGGAATACCATGCACTGGGAACAACTGTCTCTGATCGATTGGGGAAAATGGGTCCTTTTCGGAGACGGGCTGTCTTCTGATAAAGGCTTTCTCACGATGTGGGTGATCGGGAACTTTATTTACGCGGGTGATGAGGCAGCAGCCGGGAAATAACGGCTGTTCATAAACTGAATTTACTCCTTACGGACGAACTTATTACAGGAACGGAGAGAGAATCAAATGAAAAAGATACCAAACCAGATCGCCATGGACGGCACAGCGGCTTCCGGGAAAACAACTGTCGGGAAAATCATCGCCAAAAGGCTGAATTATCTTTTTTTTGACACCGGGATCATGTATCGTGTTGCGGCTTACGGCGCTCACAGGAAACTGGACGATATCAGCGACGAGAAAATTGTCAGCGCATTAGTTGAAAAGATGGATATCACGCTGGAAAATGACGAGGTCCATGGAGTGACCAATGTTTTGCTCGACGGGCATAATATTACGGACCGGCTGCACCTGCCGGAAGTTGATAAGATCGTTTCTACCGTAGCAGCATACCCCGATGTGAGGAAAGCGCTGACAAGCCAGCAGCGCCGGATCGGTCTCCGGGGACGTGTCGTAATGGTCGGCCGGGATATCGGTACTGTTGTTATGCCGGATGCGGAAATGAAAATTTACCTTGAAGCTTCACCTGAAACACGTGCGAAACGCCGATACCTCGAAAATCTCTCCCAGGGTATTGAATCAGAAACATATGAAATGATTTTAGCGGATATAATTAAACGGGATAAAGCAGATCAGGAACGAACAGTCGCACCGCTCCGTCCTGCTGATGATGCTGTGATCATTCATACAGATAATTATACAGCTGAGGAGATTGCGGATCAGATCCTCGCGTTGATGGAATAAAATTATGTGGAACGATGTTGAAAAAAAGATTCGGACAATTTTGGACACGATCGCTTTGCTCAAGCCGATTTCGGTCCGGATCATTCTGAATCGGAATGCTGGCCATTCGGGATCGGAAGACCTGCGGCTATATAGTTCAGGCAAAACCAACGCAGCCTTTGAAAGTATCGATTCCCGTTTTTTTGGGATCATGCGGACACAAAAAGTGCTGCATATTCCCTCTATCCAGCAATCCACACTGCTTTCCAACCTGGCTTTCGGGGAAGGTTCTGCGATTTTCTTTCCGCTGAATTCCCGTTTCGGATACTGCGGCTTTATCTGGGCTTGTTTCCCTTCCGATACATACACGGACAGAGTCGATGATACTTTTCTCGGCTGCTGTGAGTGGGCTGAACTGCTGCTGAAAAATTGGCTGGAAGATGAGATCAGCGTACAAAATCAGGCGAATCATTTTGTAGATTTGATGGAGCGTTTGAACCTTCCCGCGCTGATCCTTCTTCTGCCTGAAAGGCTGCTGTTCTCCAATCCCTCTTTTGAGGGAATGAAAGAAAAAGAACAGTTCCTGAACACGCTCAGAGAAAATGCGGAAAACCTTGATGATGCCGGCGGGAAGATTTCCGAATTCGACATTGTACTGAAAAAAATCGATTTTTCAGATACACAAAGCGGCCGTCTGTATGTATTTCCGCATGCGGGGAATGATATCCGCGAGATCCGCTTTGGTGAAAACGAGATCCAGTATTACCATATGCTGACACAAAAAGCTCTCGGCACCCTTGAATTAATGGATTCATCCGGCGACCTGTCAGATTTACAGAAAAACTATATCGATAAGGCTGAAAATCCGCTGAACCGTCTGGAAGATCTTTTCGAATATGGGACCAACCATTATCGGCGTACGGAAAACACTTCACTGTCATTTGAAGTATTATCCGTGACAGAAATCGCGAAAGAAGTGATCCTTGACATGGCTGCCGGTGCCCGGAAAAAACGTGTTGAGATCGAATTAAGTACAGACAACGGTCCGAAAGGATCTTCTGCCGGAAATGCTGTAGGAGACCCCTGGCTGCTGACACTCGCGATTTTTGATCTGCTGGATAACGCCATTCGCTTTTCTCCCATAGACGGCAAGCCCATCAGCGTGAAAATCACATATGGCGAAAACGACTGGACACTGCGGGTGGAGGATTTCGGTACGGGAATTTCCCCTTTAGACCTGGAACGGATGCAGGAGCTCAATTTTGCAGAAGCCGCAGGCAGCGGATTGCATGGGATCGCACTGGTCAAATATGTTGCAAAAGCACATAACGGAAAACTTCAGATCGAAAGCCGGCTGGGAAAAGGCAGCGTTTTCACTCTGATCATACCTTATTACTGATCGGCATGATTTTATACGCTCATCAGCTCATAGACCGCCGGCTTCCGAGCCTTGATCAGGTTCCGGCAGTTTATACTTTATTTACGATATAAACGCCAAGTATGATCAGGATCGTTGCGGCTGCCTGAAGCATTGAGAAAGGCTCGTGAAGGAAGACCACACCTGCTAAAACGGAGATCAGTGTATTGACAGCTGTGAAAGATGAAGCCGCATTTGTCCCCAGAGTCTCGATCCCGTAATTATTGCATGTAAAAGCAATAATAGAAGATCCGATCCCAAGATATAAGATCGCGAAAAGGAACTTCCGGTTGGTAAACGGAAGCATAACAAAATCATGGAATGTCCCGGCAGCACATTCCTTCACAAGGTTCACAACAGTAAAGAAAACCGCACCGCTGATGATCATGATCCAGGCTTTTTCAACACTGGTGAATTCTGTATTTTTCAGGCTCAAAGCGGCAAAAAAGCTGTATGAGATCACCGCGCCGAACAACAGTACATACCCCGGAAAATTGAATGTAGGACGTGATCCCTGGCAGAGGATCAGTATCATCACTCCCGCAAGTGTAATTAGAATCCCCGTGATCTCATTTTTCGCGGGCTTGACATTCAAGTAAAAAATCGTTACAAGCAGCGTGAAAATAGGGATCGTAGCGATGATCGTACCGCTTTCTGAAGCGCTGGTCATGGCAATGCCCTGGTTCTCACACAGGAAATAAAGGATCGGATGGAGAAAGCCCAGCAGCAGCGCGGATCTAAGGTTTTTGCCCCGGAAACTGACCTTAAACACACCGAGTTTGATCAAAAGGAAAAATACAAAAGCCGCAAGAAGAAAACGCCAGCTCAGCACTTCCAGAGGTGACGCACAGGCTGTTGCTTCTTTTGTAAACATAAAGCTGAAGCCGAACATTGCCTCCGCGATCAACTGCATTAAAATTCCTTTAATGCGCCTGCTTTTTTGATTATCCATTTTTCATAACTCCGATTTTTATTTTGGGCACTCGTATTTTATCTTAAAACGGCAGAAAATGATATAAATAATGAAGGAGAAAAAACATGGATAAAACTGAAAAATTGCTGGCTGAACTGAGGATATATCAGCCATGGAATGAACAGGAAGGACAGGATCGGGATGAGATCATACGGCAGATCGAAAATGCGCCGGATATCTTCACGAGGGAAAACAGAAACGCCCACATGACAGCATCCGCATGGATCGTAAATCCTGCGAGGACCCGGATACTGATGGTTTACCACAATCTGTACGACTCATGGTCATGGTGCGGCGGACATGCAGACGGAGAGACGGATCTGCTGCAGGTGGCATTACGGGAAGCCCGGGAAGAAACCGGTATTGTCCATCCCTGTGCCGTTTCAGAGAATATCTTTTCTCTGGAAATTCTGACAGTTGACGGCCATGAGAAAAAAGGACGCTATGTATCTTCACATCTGCATTTAAACCTGACCTATTTACTGGAAGCAGATGAAACCGAAAATCTCCGAACGAAACCGGATGAGAACAGCAATGTTGCATGGTTTCTGTTGGATGAAGCCGTTAAAGTTTCCAGTGAGCCCTGGTTTCGGGCAAGAATTTATTCCAAATTAAATGAAAAACTGCGCAGCGGCAAGTGATTTACTCTTTTACCCCATAAAATAGAATATCGCTGATGCCTGTTAATGCTGCATCGCTGTCTATACGCAGCCACCCGGTGTTTGTTTCAGGGAAAGCTATGCCATTGGAACCTTTTTCCTCACAGGAGAGCGGTCTCCAGGTCTCACCGTCATCGGATGCATAAACCGCCGTGCGAACATATCCGCCGGAACCATGTGCGGGAAAAATCTCGAATCCGGACAATGAAAATCCCGGTTCGATCTGCAGCACAAGATTTAGATGTGTTCCGGAACCATACCAGGCTGTATTCAAATCTCCGTCAACAGATTCATCAGCAGAAGTACCGCTTTCCAGGTCCACGGCCGATTGCACCACATCGTTTGCATGCAGTTCATTGTTATGGCTTCGCTGAAAGACTTCCGCCAGTTTTATCCCATCCCGCTCCACCGCGTAAACCGGTTCATAATAATCAAATTTCTTTTCGTTTTCACGCTCACCGCCGTAATTATACACAAGGTACTCGTAAGGGAAAGGCTGTTCTGAATGATGCAGCATATGAAAACGAGCCCGTTCGGCAGGTGGCAGACCGATCTCAATGTATTCAATGAACGCGGATTTATCCACCACATTGATATCGATTTCCTTTGAATGATCCAAAAGATAATGCATGCATTCCGTAGTTGAAAGGAGCCAGTAATCCCTGTTGAATTTTCCGATCCATTGTGCCCGAAAAGCAGGGTTCAGATAAATGATCTGATATGGATGGACCTGAATGATCCAGAACAAACTGCAAAGGAAAGAAGCAGCCAGCCCGAGAGCTGCTACGATACGGGCCGGCTTCAGTCCGGATCGGATAATAAGATCTGCCCCTTCCACTGCCAGCCATACGATCGGAAGATAAAGGAAATAAAAATGCCGCCAGCCATTGTAAAATGTCAGACGGAAAATAATGCCTATCAGCGGAACAGCAGTCAGGATGATCAGCATACCGGCTGTAACCAGAGAATGCTCATCCGGCTTTTTCGAAATTGTCTTGCGGATGGAACCATAGATGCCGATAAACGCCAGCGCTGTCGTGGCTAAGGGTGTCGTTACAAGTATGTAAGCCGGAATATAATACCAGGGCAGATTCGTCTCAAGGATCCGTTTGCCGAAAAACAAAACCCTTGCCTGATTATTGGTATCGATCGCCCGCTGCTGTGTGGCAAAATGCCGGAATGCTTCGGGAATGGTTTTCAGCGGATCGCCCCAGGCGATCGGAGAAAAAAGATACCAGAATCCCAGCGAGAAAACAGCCATAATAAATATGGCTTTTCTTTTTCCTGAAAACAGAAAAAACAGACCGGGAAATATCAGCAGAACAAGACCAAATATCCGCGTATTGAATGTCATACCGAATGCCGCGGCACAGAGCAGTCCTGTAATCCATCCTGTATGCCTGAGAAAAAGGCAGAATGCTCCCAAAGTGATCATCATCCAGGAGAGCAGCATGATATCTCTGTCATTATAAAAGATATCGCCGAATATTCTGGGAAGCAGGATCATCAGGAGCAGGCCTAAAGAGGTCCGCATCCAATCTTTCCACATTATTTGAAGCACGAAACCCAGGCAGCATAGTCCGGCGGTAAAACATAGAAAATTCCACAAATGCCTGATGCGCAATACCGTACTGCTGTCCACAGTGAATCCCCGCACCGCTTCAATGAGAACTGTCGGGAAAGTGGCAGCCTGCCCATAAAAACTGTTTTTAAAATCCCTGAGTTCCGGAACATCCCGGATCGGTATCGGCACCGGTTTTCCGAAGGTCTCACAAAGAAATTTCCACAGTACATGCCCGCCTTCGATTTGAATATGCTCATCAGCGGATGCGCCGTAATCCTTGTAAATACACAGTCCTGCGGCAAAAAAGCATAGAATGATCAATACCGGAATAAATGATGTCTTCTTCATAAAGTTTCTCTATATATGGAATGTATTATAATACAGGAAGGTTTGAAATGAAAAAGACTACTGTTATCCTTAGCATCCTGGTATATTTCCTATGCTCAGCCGGTTTGATCATGATCAACCGGGATCTGTATCATTTTGAATACAGCTTTCCCTTCAGCCGTACCTTTACACCGGATGAAAACACAAAAGGGAACTATCTTATGACTGACCCTATTCCGTTAAAAGCAGGCAGTTATACACTGCGCTTTCCGGGGAGAGCTGATACAAAAGGAAATGAATGCTATCTGCTGAATGCCGGGGATGAAATGTTTTTTTCGGCACCAATACCATCAGGAGAATTCACCGCGGAATATGAGACTGCCATTGAAAAAAACACTGCGGTACGGGTCGGTTTCAGTTATGATCCGGATAACGGAATACTGGAAATCGGTTCCATTACGTTGGAAAGCAGCCATGTCCTGTATAAGGAATCGATCCTGCGCCATGCGCTTTTGTCTTTTCTTCTGATCTTCGCGGCCGCATACATAGAGCTGAGGCTTCTGAAAACCGACCTTCCGGAATGGTTTCAGGAAAAAACAGGCCATGACCTGATCCATATTGAACGGGTATTTCTTTTTCTGCTATTTCTGACGGTGCTTTCTTTCTGGCCTTACTTTGATCCCGCCCGGTTTACAGAGGGAGACGACTTTTTCTTTCACGCATCCCGTATCCACGCATTGGCGAAAACACTGAAAGCCGGTTATTTTCCCGCACGCATTTATCTCGGATGGATGTACGATTACGGCATTGGCTGCGGATTTTACTATCCGGATATTATACTGTGCATTCCGGCTATACTCATTCTGTTCGGTTTTTCGATAATTACCTCGATCAAGGTGTTCTTCTTCATCTGCACTTTCTTCTCCGTACTGACCATGTTCATCGCGGCGAAAAAAATCGGGAATAACAGCGATTTCTGCGGAGCCGCGGCAGCATCACTGTACGCATTCGCGGCTTACCGTCTGATCTGTGTATTTTACCGGAATGCCGTAGGTGAAGTGCAGGCTTTTATCTTCTTTCCGCTGATCATCATGAGCCTTTACGAGATCCTGAAAGGCAAAACAGAGAGATGGCCGTTATTCGCCTTTGGCTTTATGGGACTGATGATGTCCCATATGATCAGTCTGGCAACGGCGGGCGTCCTTTGCGCTTTACTGCTTCTATTCTCGATCAGAAAACTTTTCCGGAACAAACGGATCCTGCCCGCTTTGCTGAAAGCTGCAGTTTTTACCATATTGGTCGGAGCGTTCTTTCTTCTGCCCATGCTTGAACAGGCCGCAAACAATGAATTGCAGATCAATGTCTTTATGAGATCCAACGGACGGATTCTGCCTTACAATCTGACAGCTTTTTCCAGCATTTTCCACCCCTATGATTTCTGGCACTGGACTCCGGAAAAGGGCCAGAATGTTTATCCCGGCTGGTCGATGCTTCTGGTGCCCATTCTGCGGCTGATATTATTCATCAGAAAGAAGAAATCACCTTTGTTCCCCGCAGCAGACCGTATGTTGGCATTGGGCGTTCTCACCCTTTATGCCGCGACAGATGCCTTTCCCTGGGCATTATTCAAATGGCTGCTACTGCACATACAGTTTTCCTGGCGTTTTCTGGCTGCCGGTTCGGCTTCGCTGTGTATCGCGGGCAGTATCTATTTTTCCGAACTGCTGACAGGTATTCCCAGTTTGAAAAGAAAGGTCCTGGTGGTCCTGTTTATTGCCATGTTGTCCGGTATGCCGACGATCATCATTACATTTTGTGAGAAAATGGTTCCCAATGAACAGCTGATCCTTCTGAACAAACAGGTAAGCGGCGCGGAATATATCCCGCCGAATTTTGACATTGAATTCGCGGATAAAAACCGGGACACGGTTCTACCGGATGACCCCGGCGCTGAGATCACTTACCGCAAACGCAAAGGGCTCGAATTTTCCTTTTCCTTCGAAAAAGAATCGAATTCAGCAGAGACATCTTATATGGTTCCCATGGTCTATTTTTACGGGTACGAAGCCGATTTGACAGCTCCGGACGGGACAGTCAGTCCCATCCCTGTTACCCGGGATCCCATAGGCCTGGTCCGGGTCAGCGATACAGGTCTCCGTGAAGGCTCTGTCCACATTATCTATAGAAAAACGCCTTTGCAGAAAACGTGTGAACTCATCTCCGCAGTCTCCCTCGTCTTATTCCTTGCTGTCGTTGTCATCAATAAAGGCAGAAATAATTCCGCAACAAAGTACAGGCAGGGACTGCATTAGTGACTCGGGATTGAGCGAGCGGCCCCGTCAATATTGCCTGGCTCTTCCCCTCATATCGGTTCGCCGGCTGCGGAATATTGATTCAGATGACAACGGTTAGCCCATGTTTCAAAGCCAGCAGACAGATCATACTTAAAACGAAAAGGGGATGCTCAAAGAGCATCCCCCGATTTGCAGAAATGTCGAACTTATTTCATGAAGGTGCCGGCAAGCATCTGATCAATATATTCCTGATACTTCGCCTGGACTTCAGCCGGGACCAGATCGTTGATCTTGCCTGCGGAAAGTACACCGTTAGCCATCGTACCGAAGAGGGTCTCGCCGCCGAAAGTACCATCCATGGTGGCAACCATAGCAAGGCTGACGAGTGAGGAATTGTCAGTCACCTGGGAGCAGATGATACATTCATTCTGACCAAGGAAGTCACCCGGCTGGGCGATGTCATAGACCTTGATCTCACCGGCAGCTTTGTTGGCTTCATCGATAGCCTGGCGTGCACCGGAGTCGACTGCGGAAGCGTCACCGAAGAAGACATCCGCGCCCTGGTCCATCATAGCCTTCGCAAATTCAATACCCTTATCGGAAGCGGAGAAAGAACCTGCATAGACGGGATCCAGGGTCTTTACTTCACCGCGGCCTTCTTTTTCAGCGACATAGGCAGCCGCTTCGGCAAAACCGGCATATTTACCGCGGGTGGTATCCAGTTCCATACCGCCGATGAAAGCAATCGTCTTGGATTCGGTCATCAGACCGGCGAGCGCACCGGCGATCCAACCGATCTCAGTGGCGTTCGGGAGCAAAGAGGTAACGTTTTTGTTAACGGCCTTTTCCGGAGTAGTGACAGCACCATTCAGCAGGGCGAAATTGATATCAGGATATTCTTCCGCAGCCTGCAGTACGGCATCGGTGTACTGATTGCCCGGAGCATAGATCAGATCATAGCCCAGGTCGCAGTAAGCAACGATGGAATCATAGTATTCGTTCTGGCTGATGTTGTCGGTATAGGCAGTCTCCCAACC
>DAIMGK010000103.1:11380-16997 GCA_036723985.1 Flexilinea sp. | reverse complement strand
TAACAATTATAACTTATAAGTTATTGAAATGGTTTCATTTTTTACAATTTAAAAACCCAATAAACAAAAAACAGAAATCAAATATCTGTCCGAACGTGAAATCTCGCCATCTATTTCAAACACAGCATTCCGTCTCGATTCGTCACCGTCATAACACATCATAAATCCATTTGCTCTGTATCCGTTTTCCGGCTGCTCCCATCATATTACCAATAATGGCTGATGAGCAGAGAAGCAGAGAACATTTTCATTTTTTATGACGCATCTTTCCATTGCATCGGAATGATGGGGTAAAATTAGCGGTAAGGAGTATTTTGAATTATGATTTTAGATATCGTTCAAATCGGAGATCCGGTTTTACGCAGAAAAGCTCATAAAATTACACAGATCGATAAAGATATCCGGCTGCTGGCTGAAGACATGGTGGAAACTCTCCGTGATTCCGGCGGAGTCGGCCTGGCTGCCCCGCAGATCGGCGAATCCATCCGCATGATCGTCGTTGAATATCCGGAAGACGACACCGTGGAAGACTCTCCTGTAAAGACCTATAAAGTGATCAACCCGGAGATCATCTGGCGCTCGGAAGAGACCGTTGTGGGCAATGAAGGCTGCCTGTCCATTCCCGGCTACGCGGGAACTGTGGAACGGAATGAATCCATCAAAGTCAAAGGGCTGAGCGTCTTCGGCCGTCCGCTGAAGATCTCCGCTTCCGGCTGGCTCGCCCGCATCTTCCAGCACGAGATCGATCATCTGGAAGGGGTCTGCTACATTGACCGGGCAACCGAAATTTACAAGCCGTCTGAAAATCCGGAAAATGAAGAAGGTACAGAAAATTCAGAGCCCGCAGCCGAAACATCCGGTGAAACAGCCCCTGTTTCGGAAGCCGCAGCCGCTCCGGAGACCGCGGATACGGCTGAAACCGCGCCTGAAGCCTGACCGTGATCCTCAAACATCTTTCGCTTACGAATTTTCGTTCATATCTCCGCCTGGATACCGACATACCCCGGCGGATTCTTTTGTTATCGGGCGGAAATGCCCAGGGAAAAACATCCGTCCTTGAGGCGCTGTTCTACTGCGCGTCTTTTTCCAGCCCCCTCGCCAATTCCGACCGGCAGCTGATCCACTTCAATGTGCTGAACGAGCCGATCGCCGTCGCCCGTATCATCGCCGAATTTGAACGGGAAGGGACTGATCACCGGATGGAAGTCCGCATCATTCTGGAAAACGCGGAAAAAGCCGGTCGGGTACGCAAAGAGATCCTGGTGGACGGCATCAAGTCCACCAGCCAGAAAGCCATCGGGACATTCCCCTGCGTTCTGTTTCTCCCCCAGATGACCCGCATCCTGGAAGGGCCGCCGGATGAACGACGGCGTTACCTGAATATCATGCTTTCCCAATCCATCCCCGGCTACGCGCGGGCTCTTTCGGAACAGAAACAGATCCTGACCCGCCGCAACGCGCTCCTGAAGCTGCTGGCGGAACGGCAGACAGATCCGCAGCAGCTGGATTACTGGGATTCCATGCTCTCCGAACGTGCCGCTGTTCTGATCCGCCATCGGACAGAAGCTCTGATGTCACTGAAAAAGATCGCAAGGGACATTCACCTGGACCTTACCGGGAAAAAAGAACTGCTCACGCTGGGCTACCTCCCCGGTTACGATCCGCTGGCCACCACGGTCAGCAATACCCGCAGAAGCGACCAGTTTCTCGCCGAAGAGGAAGAACTCTACGCCCTGAATGAGCAGGAGATCGCCGCACGCTACCGCAATTTTCTGAAGGAATTCCGTGAATCAGACATCCGCCGCGGCTCCTCATCCATCGGCCCTCACCGGGACGACTTTTCCATTTTCAGCAGCGGGATCGACCTGTGCACCTTCGGGTCACGGGGACAGATCCGCACAGCGCTGCTTTCGCTAAAACTGGCTGAGATCGAGTGGATGAAAGCCCATACCGGCACCGCCCCGCTCCTGCTGCTGGACGAGACCCTGGCGGAACTGGATGAACGCCGGGGCATCGATCTGCTGAATCGCCTGGAGAACTACGACCAGGCGATCCTGACCACCACCGACCAGACCCATTTCCCCGAATCCTTCTCCGAGAAAAACACCATCTGGCAGGTCCATTCCGGCATGATCACACATTAAAAAAGCGGGACACCGGGAACCGTCCCCACTGTCCCACTTTTCTTTCACATTTTATCAGGCCATTGCGGTGATCTCACGGATACCGGTGTAGCGTTTGCCATTGTTGATGAGGACCGGGACGCTTTGGACTTGATACTGCTCCGCGAGGCGGGCGGTCTGTTCATCTTTTACGACGATCTTTTGATACGGGATCCCGGATCTCTTCAGGATCTCTTCCGCCATGCGGCAATTCGGGCAGGTCACAGTGGAGAAAAGGAGCGCTTCCTGCGGTTTTTCGGGTGCAGCCGGAGCTTCGGTCCTGTATTCTTTCCTGTCCTGATATTCCTGTGCTTTCCCGTCATTCCAGTTCTTCAGCGGACGGTAATAACCGGTGATGCGGCTGTAAACCTCCGTCTCCCGGCCGCAGTGCGGACAGGTTTTCGTTTCACCTTTGAGATAGCCGTGATCCGGGCAGACCGCGTAGGTCGGGGAGAGGGTGTAATAGGGCAGGTGATAATTCTCCGCGATCTTCCGCACCAGTGACGCGGCGGACTTCCATCCGTTCAGGCGCTCGCCCAGGAATACATGGAAGACCGTTCCCGAGGTGTAAAGGGTCTGCAGACCATCCTGTACATCCAGCGCCTCGAAAATATCTTCCGTGAACCCGACCGGCAGGTTGGAGGAATTCGTGTAATAGGGCGTCCCATCCGACGCGGTGATGATCTCCGGCCAGCGTTCCTTATCGTGCTTCGCCAGACGGTAAGCGGTCGACTCCGCCGGGGTGGCTTCGAGGTTGAAGAGATCGCCGTATTTTTCCTGATAGTCCGAGAGGCGTTCCCGCATATGGTTCAGCACATCCTTCGCGAAAGCCTGTGTCTCGGGATGCGTCATATCCTTCCGCAGCCAGTTGGCGTTGAGTCCGGCTTCATTCAGTCCGACAAGCCCGATGGTGGAGAAATGATTGTTAAAAGTGCCGAGATACCGTTTCGCGTAAGGATAAAGGCCCGCTTCAAGGAATTTTGTGAGGACCTTGCGCTTGATATCCAGCGACCGGGCAGCGATATCCATCAGCCGGTCAAGCCGTTTGTAAAAGTCAGCCTCATTTTCAGCAAGGAAGGCCAGGCGGGGGATATTCAGGGTCACCACACCGATGGAACCGGTGCTTTCCCCGGAACCGAAAAACCCGCCGGATTTTTTCCGCAGTTCCCGCAGGTCGAGGCGGAGCCGGCAGCACATGGAACGAACATCGGAAGGCTCCATGTCGCTGTTGATGTAGTTGGAGAAGTAGGGCGTTCCATACTTCGCCGCCATTTCAAAGAGAAGCTGATTGTTTTCGCTTTCGGACCAGTCAAAATCACGGGTGATGGAATAGGTCGGGATCGGATACTGGAATCCCCGTCCGTTGGCGTCACCCTCGATCATGACTTCAATGAAAGCCTTGTTGACCATATCCGCTTCCTTTTGGCATTCGCCGTAAGTGAAATCCATCGGTTTTCCGCCCACGATGGCAGGAAGGTCTTTCAGGTCATTCGGGATGGTCCAGTCCAGGGTGATGTTGGTAAAAGGCGCCTGGGATCCCCAACGGCTCGGGGTATTGACGCCGAAGACGAAGGACTGGATGCAGTTTTTTACTTCTTCATAATCAAGATGGTCAACTTTCACAAAAGGTGCCAGATAGGAATCAAAAGAGGAGAAAGCCTGAGCACCGGCCCATTCGTTCTGCATGATCCCGATGAAATTGACCATCTGATTGCAGAGTGACGAAAGGTGCCGGGCGGGAGCGGATGTGATCTTTCCGGGAATACCGCCGAGCCCTTCCGTGATCAATTGCCTGAGCGACCAGCCGGCGCAGTAGGGTGCGAGCATGGAAAGGTCGTGCAAATGGAGGTCGGCGTTTCTGTGCGCGTCGGCGATCTCCTTATCGTAGATCTCACTCAGCCAGTAGTTGGCAGTGATCGCCCCGCTGTTGGAAAGGATCAGCCCGCCGACAGAGTAGGTGATGGTTGAATTCTCTTTCACCCGCCAGTCGGAAATGTTGACATAGCTGTTGACCAGGTCTTTATAATTCAGGAAGGTACTGTTCAGGTTGCGGATCTTCTCCCGCTGTTTCCGATAAAGGATATAGGCTTTGGCCACATCCGAATAACCGGCCTGGCTCAGGACAGTCTCCACGCTGTCCTGGATATCTTCCACCTTGATCAGGTTATCCCTGACTTTCGGTTGAAAGTCCGCGGTCACCCGCAGTGCCATCAGCTCCAGCACATCCGGGAAAACGGTCTTATTCTCCGCGATGAATGCCTTCTCCATGGCATGGATCACTTTTTGGATATCAAAATGGACCTGTTTTCCGTCCCGTTTGATCACGTCACACATAATTCTCTCTCCTCTTAATCTCGAATTATTGTTTTCAAATAACGGTTCCCGATAGAACCGAACGCTTTCATTGTCTCCGGATCCGGCGCGTGCAGCCCTTTCCGCGGAACTTCCGGTGAATCCCGGAACGGCTGCAGGTACCAGACGGAGGCGCCCTTCAGGGCAGCAGCGATCTTTTCAATGTCGGCGGCAGTATGAAATTCCGCCGCGACGGTCGTACGAAATTCATACGCGGTGCTTCCGGATCTGAGCAGGAGGATCGACTGCCGGACCAAGTCGATGGGCGCGTTTTCCAGACCGATGGTTTCCGCATATTTTTCAGCGGTGTTCTTGACGTCCATCGCGATATAATCGGCCAGCCCTTCCGCGATGATGCTTTCCAGCCGCTCCGGAAAGGAGCCGTTGGTATCGACTTTGACCAAAAAGCCCATCTTTTTCATTTCCCGAAGAAAAGGCATGATCTCCGCGTGCATCAGAGGCTCCCCTCCGCTTACACAGATCCCTTCCACAAGTCCCCGGCGTTTTTTCAGGTGATCGATGACCGTCTCTTCCGAAACCGGCCTGCAGTCCCCGCTGACCAGTCCGGCGTTATGGCAATAGGGGCAGCGGAAATTACAGCCCGCGGTAAACACCGCACAGGCGACCGTGTCGGGATAATTCAGCAGACTGAGTTTTTGAAAACCGCCAAAGTCCATATCACTCCAGACGAAAAAAGAAGAGTGCCCAAAAGACACTCTTCCTGATATAACAAAAACAACGGCAGCCGCTGCGCGGCGTCTGACGGAAAAGGGGCTTAATTGGGAAGCTTTTTCGCAAACATCAAGCAGGCTTTCTGACTTATGCCTCATCGCCTTGTACGCCTTCTCACGCTTGTGCGCAATGGCATTTTGTACGCGGCTAAGCAAATACAGTGACCCGTTCGTGCAGGATTTTCACCTGACTTTCCTCTAACCGGAATCTCGATTCCGGCCACTTGATGCCTTTATTTATATTCAATTTTCATAGATTATACCATATCTGGTAATAAAAGCAATTAATTCCGGAAAAACCGGATCTTCAGGGGAATGGGGAATTTTACATGTATCTGTTCAGGGAGGATCCGGGAATCGTCACCGCTGTCC
>DAIMGK010000103.1:0-11280 GCA_036723985.1 Flexilinea sp. | reverse complement strand
TATTGAAGTTGTACTGAAGTGCCGATTATAGAAGAAAAAGGTAATTGTTCTTCCATGTATATCGTGCCGGCCCCACAAAAATACAGGCACCATTTTTTATAAAATCAATCATGACACGGTACAGGAAAGATGATTTGAATGTGATCTCACAAACATCCGGCTTAAAATGAGCCGGGTGTTTTTTAAATCGATTGAGAGGAAATATTTACCGGATATGATAAAACAGTACATCGATTACCTGCTGCCGATACGAAAAATGACATTCATAATATTGACGAATCCGCATTCAGGTCCTAAAATGATTATTATGCAATTTTTGAGACTGATATCAGCCGATATTTCATAGGTATCAACCACGAATCGTGGATCATTTAATTCAGGAGGAAATTCAATGAAAAAATTTATGGTATTTCTTTTGGCAGTGATGGTTCTCATTTCAGCTGCTGCAGCTTCCGCCCAAGAGCCGGCTAACATGGCAGACCTGAAGGCGATCGACGCTTCCCTCACCGAAGATATTCATATCGAGATCTGGGGTAAGGATGGCACCAGCAATGAAAATTCCCGCGGCACGATTTTTACGAATTTTGCCGATGAATATTCAGCCATGTTCGATCATGTGACGGTTGAATACATCCATCAGGGCGGTTATGATGATGTCCGTACAAAAGTCATGGCTGCTTCTGTCGCGGGTGACCTGCCGGGTATCTGGATGGCGGAAGAATCCACCGTCAAGAGCTTCGCCGCGATCGCTGCGGACCTGAACGAATGTGTCCCGGAAGCCACAGTCAAAGATTATCTGCCCGGCCTGCTCTCCGCATCCCTGTATGACGGTGACCGGCTGATCGGCGCCCCGGCTGCCCGTTCCAACCCGGTCATGTTCGTGAACAACGAAGTCCTTTCCGCCGCTGGCTGGACCGGCGATATGATCAAGACGACCGATGACCTGTTCCAGTGCGCGAAAGATATCTATGAAAAGACCGGCAAAGCGGGTCTGGCTGCCTGGTGGGACAGCGACCTCTGGCACTGGGAATCCGAGATCTACGCGGACGGCGGTCAGGTCCTTTCCGACGACGGAACACATCCGACCTTCGGTAAGGATTATGACTATGTCGGAGCGAAATACGCACTGCGGATTCAGGAAGGGCTGAAAGAAGGTTATGTTGTCAGCTACTATACCGATCCGAAACCCTACGACAGCGTCACCCTGAATCTGACATCCGGTGAACTCGGTATCGCGCTCATTTCCTCCAACTCCATGAAGAGCCGCTACACTGCTGCTGCCGAAAACGGCTATACCCTGAACGTTTATGTACAGCCTGTCGGCGAAGCCGGCGTCCCCTCTGTGACCGGCGGCGGTTCCTGCTGGGTCCTGGCTGACAGCATGAGTGATGTCGAAAAGGCTTTTGCGGGCGGCTGGCTTTCTTATATCGCCTCCGTGGATAAGATCGTTGAACGCACCCGCCGCAACGGCGACATGATGGTCACCCAGAGCGCGCTTGACAGTGAAGGCGGCAAGGCGCTGATCGAAGAAGTGCCGGGCCTTCAGGCGATCTATGATTCCGTACCGTATCTGCATGCCCGTCCGAACACCCCGTACTGGGCTGAAATGTACAGCTACGGCGCCGACAAACTCGCTCAGTTCTGCCTGAACTATGAGACCACCGATGTTTATGCTCTGGTCGATGATATGGAGCTGAAATTCCAGCAGATCATTGACGATAACGCCTGGTAATCTTTATATGTGAATCATGAAGGGGAAATTTTCAGTTTCCCCTTTTTAATTTTTTTTATTATCCAAGGAGAAAATCGATGAAAAAGTTATTGCTGTTTGTACTCGCGATGACACTGCTGTTATCAGTGACTTCTGTCTTTGCCCAGTCAAAAGCGGATGAGGTCGATCTCAAGGAGCTTGACGCTTCCCTGACCGAAGATATAACGATCCTGATCTGGAGTAAGGACTCCGTCGGAGAAAAAGACACATCCCGCGGAAAATGGTTCGATCAGATGGCCAAGGATCTTTCTGCCCAGTTCGAACATGTCAACTATGAATATATTTATCAGGGCGGTTATTCCGAAACCAATGCGAAGGTCATGGCCGCCGCTGTCGCTAATGAACTCCCCCACATCTGGCTGACGGAAGAATCGACCGTGAGGGGTTTTGCCGCGATCGCTGCTGATATGAACGTCTGGATGCCTTCTGCGGCTGTCAATGATTATATGGACGGTCTGCTCTCCGATTCTCTCTATGACGGTGACCGCCTGATCGGCGCCCCGGCAGCCCGTTCCCTTCCGGTGCTGGTCGTCAATAATGAACTCCTGGCCGCGGCAGGCTGGACCGGCGATATGATCAAGACGAATGATGACATGTTCAAGTGCGCGAAGGAAGTCTATGAAAAGACCGGCAAACCGGGCTTTGGTGCCTTCTGGGATACGGACCTCTGGCACTGGGAATCCGCGGTCTACGCGGATGGCGGCCAGATCCTGACGGATGACGGTTCCGCTCCTGCCTTCGGTAAGGATTATGACTATGTCGGGGCGAAATACCTGCTGCGCATCCAGGAAGGATTGCTTGAAGGTTATGTCGACCAGTATTATGATGAAGCAGATTCCGAGGATGCCGTTACCCTCGCGCTTGTCCAGGGCGATGTCGCCATGGAACTGCGCTCCTGCAACAGCATGCCGAAGCGTTTCCAGGCAGCTGAAGAAAACGGCTATACCCTGTCCACCTGGGTGCAGCCTGCAGGCGAAGGCGGGATCCATATTACCGGCGGCGGTTCCAACTGGATGATGGCGGAAGACAAGCCCGATACCGAAAAACTCTTTGCCGGTGCCTATCTGGCTTATCTTGCCCAGCCCGAAAACGTTATGACGATCACTTCGAAGACCGGTTCCATGATGATCACCGAATCGGCTTACAACAGTGAAGCCGGTAAGAACCTGATCGCGGACTTCCCGGGATTCCAGGCTACCTATGATTCCATCCCGTATCTGCACGCCCGCCCGAACACCCCGTACTGGGCTGAAATGTACACTTACGGTATCGATAAAGTCGAACAGTTCACGCTGCAGCCTGACAAGACTGATGTCTATGCAATGATCGATGATCTGGAACTCAAATTCCAGCAGATCATTGACGATAACGCGTGGTAGGCCTTAACGGTCAGTTGCTGTATGCTGGCTGACAGTTTAAAATAAGATGGGGCTTCACGCCTCAGAAAAAAAGCTGTTGTCAGATCCATACCGGTTCATATGAGTAAGAAAAGGGAAGGCTGATCCCCTTCCCTTTTCAGAATTATCAGGGATCAACAGGATTTTTTGTAATTTGAAATGCGGAATGCGGAACTGACGAAAATGGTTCCGAATTCCGGATTCCGGATTATAAAGAAGGATGGAGGATGAGAAGATGCCGATCGTTTTAAAAGATATCAAAAAAATCTATCCCGGCAGCAAGGAACCGGTCATTGAGGGGTTGAACCTGACCATCAAAGACGGATCCTTCACCGTCCTGCTGGGACCTTCCGGCTGCGGTAAAACCACGACACTGCGCATGATCGCGGGACTGGAAGAAGTGACCTCGGGGACGATCACAGTGGACAATACGGACATCACCCGCATGGAACCGGGCGACCGGAACCTGGCGATGGTCTTCCAGAACTACGCGATCTACCCGCACATGAGTGTCAAAGGCAACATCGAATTCGGTCTGAAAAACTACAAGATGACAAAAGAGCAGATTGCCCGGCGGATCAAAGATGTACTGGAACTGACCGGCCTGACCGAGTTTGCCAACCGAATGCCGAACCAGCTTTCCGGCGGCCAGCGGCAGCGCGTCGCCCTTGCCCGCGCCATCTCCAAATCTCCGAAAGCCTTCCTGATGGATGAACCGCTCTCCAACCTGGACGCCAAGCTGCGCAACCAGATGCGCTCGGAACTGATCCAGATGTTCAAACAGATGGAGACGACCTTCGTGTATGTGACCCATGACCAGGTCGAAGCGCTGACGATGGCGACGGACATCGTCGTCATGCATAACGGAAAGATCATGCAGCAGGGCAGCCCGAAAGAGATCTATAAGAACCCGCAGAATATCTTTGTCGCCCAGTTCATCGGCGACCCGGGTATGAATGTTTTCCTGCTGGATGACGGAAAGTTTATCGGATTCAAGCCGCGGGGACTCCACGCCAGCGGATCAGACAAGGATTTCAGCTTTGAGGCGGACCTGCTGACGAGCGAATTCCTTGGCTTCGATTACCAGTATACCTTTGAGACCGGGAAGGGCAAAATCGTTATGCGTTCTGTTGAGGAGCTGGAACCGGACAACCGCTACAGGCTCTATGTTCAGGATGAGGATATGTTCTTCTTTGACAAAGACCAGAATGTATGCGAGCCCTTTGTGATCGGCGGATTGAAAGAGGTTTATCATGCGGATGAATGAGCGTTATGAACTGCGGGAGCATGGGAAGGTCTATACCTTCTTCAACAAGCTCCTGAAAAACCCGTATTTTCTGATCGCGCCGGCGGTCATCTTTGATATCTGGCTGACGATCTTCCCCATGTGTTTTGCCGTCTATATGAGCTTTTTCAAATGGGATCCGATCAGCGGACGGAAAAAATTCCTCGGCCTGGGCAATTTCCGCTATCTGTTCCAGAGTGCGGATTTCCGGAAGGTGTTATCCAACACGATCATCTACATGCTGGCGATCCTGTTTGTGGGCCTGTTCCTGAAGATCCTGATGGGCGTTTTCCTGAACAAGCGGACACCTGCACACAACATCGTCCAGACGGTATCCTTCACGCCGCATATCATCGCGTCCGTTTCCATCGCGGTGATCTTCATGTGGCTGATGGACCCGAACAACGGTATCTTCAACATGGCGCTGAAAGCAGTGGGCCTTCCGCCATCCTTTTGGCATAAAGGAAGGGACACGGCACTGTTTTCGATCATCATCGTTTCGATCTGGGCAGGCCTCGGCAGCGGCGCGCTTCGTATCATCGCGGGGCTGCGCAGCATCCCGGAATATATCTATGAGGCAGCCAAACTCGATAAGGCTTCACCCACAAAAACGTTTTTCAGGATCACCATCCCGCTGCTCTCGCCGACGCTGCTTTACATGGTGGTGACCACGACGGCAAGCGCTTTTACCAGCTTCGACACGGTGAAGATGATGACGAACGGCGGCCCGGATAACGCGACCAACCTGATCGCCTTTTACATTTACCAGCAGGGCCTCGGCTTCAACCAGTACGGACGGGCGATGGCCGCAGCGGTCATCCTGCTGATCATTTCCGGCCTTCTGGCTGTGATCAACTTTACGGTCCTGGACAAACGGGTCCACTATCAATAAGGAGGCGGGATATGACAGCGAAAAAAAGAATTCACAGGATCCTCGAATGTATCCTTCTGGTTATCCTGTTTGTGATGTTTGTCTTCCCCTTCTACTGGACGCTCATTACCTCAGTCAAAGGGCTTTATGAGGCAGTCGCCTATCCGCCTACTTTCTGGCCCTCTTCGTTCCATTTTGAGAACTATGGCGAGGCCTGGAGACACGCGGATTTTGCCCATTTCGGGAAAAACTCCATTTTTATGAGTGTCGGCGCCACTGCCATCCTGATGCTGTCCTGCACGATGGCGGCTTACGGTTTTGCACGCTTTGAATTCAGAGGGAAAAAGGGTCTCTTTTTCCTGATGATGGCGGACATCCTGATCCCGGCGCAGGTCATTTTCCTGCCCATCTTCGTGATGTATTCCAAAATGAAGCTCCTGAATACCTACGCCAGTTATTTCTTCCTGTTTATTTACAGCGGAGGCGTCATCTTCTTCCTGCGCAATGCCTTCAAGCAGGTCCCGGCGGAACTGATCGAGGCAGCCCGGCTGGACGGTGCCAGTGAGTTTTCGGTGATGTTCCGGGTCATGCTTCCGGCGGTGAAGCCTTTCATGATCACACAGGTCATGCTGTCCTTCATCAGCAAGTGGAATGGGTACTTCTGGGTCCAGACACTGACGACCAATGACAATATCCGCACACTGCCGATCGCCATGAACCGCTTGTCCAGCATTGGCGAGGATTTTATTTCCGCCTGGAATGTGACGATGGCGGGCAACGTGATGCTCATGGCCCCGCTGCTGATCCTCTATATTTTCGCCAACCGCCAGATCAAGGTGGCGTTTATTGGGAACGGGATCAAGTGAATGCGGAATTTACGAGTATTTATGCTGATTTTCAGGAGGTCATCGGAATTCTTGTTTCTTTAAGGTGCGGAAAGGTGAATTCCGCGTTCCGAATTCCGAATTTGATATGACGATCGATCATTCGAAATTTAACGAAGATCTGGCAGTGGGTTTTGATAAGGAGACAAACGATCAGGCACGGGTCGCTTCAGCGATCGGCTATTTCTTTTTCTTCGTCCCGATCATCATGCATCCGGAGAGCAAGTTCGCCCGCTATCACTGCAATCAGGGACTGATCCTGCTGATGATCGAATTTCTGGGCATCGCCGGACTGGCGGAGATCCCGAAGGTTGGGGGAGCCCTTTCCCTGCTTTGCCTGGTATTCTGCCTGTTCTGCCTGATTCGGGGGATCATCCTGGCGCTGAAAGGTCAGGCAAAACGCATCCCGTTTTTCGGCAAGCTGGTCATCGTTGAGTTTGACCATATGTATTCGTTTGATCTGTGAATCATTCAGAGTAAAAAGAGGGCAGGATCTTTTTGAATGGTAAAATTAGTTGATTGCGAATCGGCAATCTTTGAAAAGTATAAAATTTTAGAGAAAAGGAATTATTCTCATGATCAATTATAAACTTCTTACACCGGGACCTTTGACAACAAGCAAGACTGTCAAAGAAGAAATGATGGTCGACCATTGCACATGGGACAATGATTATAAACAGATCACACAGAAAATCAGAGCCGAACTCCTTGATCTCGCGCATGTATCTCCGGATGAATACACCTGCGTATTGATGCAGGGCAGCGGGACTTTCGGTGTCGAATCCGCAATAACCAGCTCAGTCGGACATGACGGAAAGGTTCTCATTCTTTCCAACGGCGCTTACGGCGAACGGCAGGAAGACATCTGCAAACATGCCGGAATCAATTACCGCATACAGCATTTTCATTACAATGAAGTGCCGGATGCGGCGGTCGTTGAAACGATCCTCGATGAGGACCCGGAGATCACCCATGTTTCCATGGTACACAGCGAAACGACCTCCGGAATCCTGAATGATATTGAATCCATCGGCAAAGCCGCGAAAAAATACGGGAAAGTCTTTATCGTTGACGCGATGTCCAGTTTCGGCGGTGTGGAAATACCGGTCGCGGAATGGGGAATTGATTTTATTATCTCATCCGCGAACAAATGCATTCAGGGTGTTCCCGGCTTTTCCTTCATCATCGTGAAGCTATCCGAATTGGAAAAATGTAAAGGAAAAGCCGTCAGCCTCTCCCTGGACCTGTATGACCAGTGGAAGGGGATGTTTGACGGGAAATGGCGTTTCACCTCACCGACACATGTGGTGCTTGCCTTCGCGAAAGCTCTTGAAGAAATGAAAGAAGAAGGCGGGATCCCGGCCAGGAATAAAAGGTACACCGAAAACAACCAGCTCCTTATCTCTGAGATGGAAAAACTCGGCTACAGTACCTATATTGATAAAGACCATCAGGGTCCGATCATCACGACATTCTTCTATCCGGAAAACTGCAATTACACCTTCAAAGAAATGTATGAATATATCAAAGCCCGCGGCTACGCCATCTACCCCGGGAAAGTAACGGAGGCTGAAACTTTCCGGATCGGCAATATCGGTGAGATCTATAAGGAAGACATCGAAAAACTGATCGAGATTTACAAGAGTTTCCTGGCATCAAGATAGAAAAATCAGGAAAGTTCAGATAAGGACAGATCAAAAATCCTGCAGAAAATAACAGACACCAAAAAGGCCGGATCGTTTCATTCGCTAAAACATCCGGTCCTTTCTGATAAAGGGATATCCGATCAGTTTATCCGTCATTTTCTGAACGGGACACAAACCTGAAGGATGCATAAATCATTCAATTGATATCTTACAGAAAGAGTAAAAAATGAGTCAAAATAAAGTGCTGTTGATCCTGGCAGACGGGATGCGGGCGGACAGTATCGCTGTCTGCGGCAACCCGGCTTATCAGAAATATTTTGAGGAAGGCGCTCACAGCTATACCGCACAGACGACCTTCCCGCCGGTGACGCTTCCGGCCCATATGTCCCTGTTCCACAGCGTGAAGACCGAACGTCACGGCGTATGGACCAATACCTTTGTGCCGCAGAATCATCCCATCACCGGACTGTTTGAAACGATCGACGCGGCGAAAAAGCGGAGCGCGGTATTTTACAGCTGGCAGCAGATGCGGGACTGCTGGCTTCCGCGCAACAGCGTTTCTTTCTCCTGGATGATGAACCTCCACAATTACTGGAAAACGATGAATATTGACATTCCCGCGACAAAAGCCTGCAAGGAACATATCGCCGAATACGCACCGGATTTCGTATGGCTCTATCTCGGGATGGTGGATGAATACGGCCATGGCTGGGGATGGATGTCTCCGGAATATCTGGAATGTGTCCGGACAGCCACCGAATGCGTTATGGATATCGTCTCAACGCTGCCGCCGGAGTACAGTGTGATCGTCACCGCGGACCATGGCGGACATGAACGGAACCATGGCGATAATATACCGGAGGATATGACGATCCCGGTCACATGTCACGGTCCCATGTTTGAGAAGGGAAAAGTATTGACGGATGTCAGCATCATCGATATCGCGCCGACGATCACGGATATCCTCGGCATCGCTCCCGATCCCGAATGGGAAGGGAAAAGCCTTATTAACAGAGATTAGAGTTCAGAGATTTGTGTATAAAGATTCCGGATGCGGAATTTGATGTAAAGTAAAGGACATGGCATGATATTTCTTGGTACAGGCGCGTCGGAGGCGATACCGAATCCGTTTTGCGAATGCGAGGTCTGCCGGAACGCGCTGATCTCAAATGACCCGCGGGAAAAGCGGTGCAGGTCGGCATTTTCCATCGATGAACAGAATCTGATCGATTTCGGCCCCGATGTGATCAGCGCCGCGGGCAGGTTCGGCATTTCGATGAACCGGCTGCGGAATATTTTCTATACCCATTTTCACAGTGACCACTGTGACCTCACGAACTGGGAAAATCTGCGGATGTGCGTAACACAGCCACCGAAGCTTCGGGTCTTTCTGTCTGAACCGGCATTGACGGGTGTAAAAACCTTCCGGGATCTGATCCTGACTTATCCGTCAAAAGACTATGAAAGGGATTTCCGTTTTTACGAACAGCTGATCGAATTTATCCCGGTCAGGCCCTTTGAACCGTTTCAGGCGGATGATCTGACGGTGAGCGCGGTGAAAACCAATCATAAAGGCAGGTTTACCGATGAGACCGCGCTGAATTACCTCTTTGAACGGGGCGGGAAACGTTTCCTCTATGCTTCGGATACCGGGCTTTACTGTGAAGAAAATTATGAGTTCCTCAAAGGGAAGACGCTGGATGTGCTGGTCATGGAGTGTACTTTCGGCGCTCAGGAAAAAGAGCCGGATTTCTCACATCTGACCTGTTCTTTCATTCAGCAGATGACAGAACGCTTCCGGAAAGACGATGTCATATCCGACCGGACAGAGATCTGGCTGACCCATATCGGGCATAAGGGCGGGTTGAATCATACCGCGCTTCGGCAGAAGATGCGGGAAATGGTCGGTCCGCAGATCGATGTGGCCTATGACGGATTACGGCTGGCTGATTTGTAAGGGATCATATCCGGGGAAATCGGACCGGCTGAAACAATGGAAAAAACCGGATCGGGAAATGTCTGGAGGCGGATATTGCCGATGCGGGAAAATTTTATGACGGAGTCGGGAACGGCCGGATGAGCACGTAAATGATTCCCGCCGGATGGAGTGTACCCGTCAGCGGACAGTATCCGGATAATGACGGAAGACACACGGATCCGGAGCTGAATATCGGAAACATTCCCGCTTTCAGCCTTTACGGGCTGAATTGGTAAACAAGTGGATCCAGTCACCGGCCGCTGTCCGCAAATTTATAACACTGAGTCAAAACTCATTATTACATCAAAAAAATGCCCGGCCGCCAACAGCCTGCCAACGGCTATTGACTAATGACTAATGACTAATGACTATTGACCAGAAACTTTTTTTGTACAGGTATCGTCAAAGTAAGTGTGACGAAAGTCACGGGAAAGGATCATATATTATGAAAAAACAGATTGTATTGTTCATCGCATTGATCATGTTGCTGACGGCTTCCGCCGCCGCGGCTGAGACAAAGATCATCGTCAGCGGGACCGGCGAAGTGCGGGTCAGCGCTGACACCGCCGTTATCTCCCTTGGCGTCAGCGCCCGCAATAAAGATGTGCTGATAGCCCAGCAGACGGTAAACGAATCCATTGCTTCGATCCGGAAGACATTGATCGAAAAGGGAGTGGAAGAAGAGAATATCAACACAGAGCTTATTAACATCTATGCCATTTATGATTACCAGAACGATCGTGAACAGGTCACCGCATATGACGCAAGTTCCACACTGGGCATCAAAGTCACGGATATCGAAAGCGTCGGCGCTGTGATCGACGCGGCGTTCGCATCCGGAGCCAATACCCTGAACAGCATCAGCTTTTCCGCCTCAGACACGGAAGAAGCAAAAGCCGAAGCCTTGAAGCAAGCGGTTGATGACGCGAAAAAGAAAGCTGAAATCCTGGCGCAGGCAGCCGGCTTGACGATCACCGGCATAGATAATATCTCTCAAGACGGCGTGTACAGTTACGAGAACAGCACCGGAAACTACTATGCCAAAGGGATGAGAACCGCGAATGCCGCAGATTCCTCCGGCACGGTCGTGCAGGCAGCGAAACTGATCGTTAATGCCTCGGTAAGCATTACCTTTTCCGCTGAATAATGAACAGCTGATGATGATTGAAAGGAGCCCCCGTCCGGGGGCTCCTTCTGTTTTCGATCTCAGATGATGATCGCTGTGAAGCGGAAAATCAGTGAGACTGTCACCAAAAGACTCAGCCATGAGCCGGAGGTGACTGTCTGTTAAGTTCAGACTTAAGAGTTCAGAGATGAGCAAACACGAAATGCGGAATAAACCACCGACCACCAGCCAACGACTAACCGCTATTTATCTATTATAAGAGCTCACTTTGTTTTGCCTTCTGTATGCGGGACGGAGTGCTTCGCAAGGTGCGGGAGCAAAT
>DAIMGK010000102.1:0-17060 GCA_036723985.1 Flexilinea sp. | reverse complement strand
ACGCTCCCGCACCTTGCGAAGCATACTATCCCGCATGCGGAGGGTAAATACAAACGGACTCTTATAGTAGAAAAAGTGAACCATGAATACTTTCCCCGGCTGTTCCGTGAACTGTCACGCTGTCCGTGGAAAACAATATGCCGC
This sequence comes from Flexilinea sp., assembly GCA_036723985.1. Taxonomy (GTDB): domain Bacteria; phylum Chloroflexota; class Anaerolineae; order Anaerolineales; family Anaerolineaceae; genus Flexilinea. The sequence goes on along the minus strand of DAIMGK010000102.1, from coordinate 16,916 downwards.
GGGTTCCCGGCCAATTCTGCGGGCATCTGAAAAATACGCTTCTCCCTGTGACAGTTCCGCCGGCGTGTCAGCGTCCCTTCTGCATAGATGCGATTTTTGAGGGGGGGACTATTCAAACCGTAAGCCCACGGAGAAGTGCAATTCACATGAGAATCCAAATCTGATGTATAATCAAAATGCACCGGCCAATGAACGAGAAGTAGAAATTAAAACATGAGCCGGAAATTTTCAGCAAATTATTTTTTGATAAGGAGTAAAAATGGATATCGAATACCTCTTATTTCTGCAGGAGTTCCGGAAAAGTACGAATGATTTGCATACGCCTTTTCTGGAGAATCTGTCTTTATTTGCGGTAACCTATCTGATTCTGCTGCCGGTCCTGGTTTACTGGATGGTCGATAAGAGATCGGGGCTTTATACGCTTTGTTCCTACGCCGCCTGCTGCGGGGTCAATGCTGTGGTGAAATTAACTGTCTGTGCCTATCGTCCCTGGATCAGGGATGAGCGTATTTTACCGGCCGGCGATGCGATAACCACTGCCACCGGTTACTCCTTCCCAAGCGGACATACGGTGACGGCAGGACCAATCTACGGAGGTCTCGCGGTATCAGCATGGAAAAAGTTCCGCTGGGTGTCTGTGGTTTGTGTGATCCTGTTTTTATTGACCGGTTTCTCCCGCAATTATCTGGGCGTCCATACGCCGCAGGATGTGATCGTCGGATCATTGGAATCGATCCTCTGGCTGTTCCTGATGGCCCGGCTGTTCAGCTATCTGGAGATCCATCCGGAAAAGGAAAATCTCTTTCTGCTGATCAGTTTTGTTTTAGGCTGGATCTTCATTGCGTATATCACTTTCAAGTCCTATCCCATGACCTACGTCGAAGGAAAACTGCTGGTCGATCCGAAGAAAATGATGGTAGACGGATATGGCGACATATGTCTGCTGATCGTTTTCCCTGTCGCCCGTTTTGTTGAACGGAAATGGATCAATTTCAAGGCTGCAGGACTGGACGCGAAAGGCATCATTGTCTCCCTGATCGGACTGGTACCGTTTGTGCTGTGCATCAATTACCTGAGACCTGCCCTGCTGAACTCCTCGCTGGGGCCTCTTTGGGGCTCATTTATGTATACCTTCATCACGGTTTTCTATTACATCGCTTTGTACCCGATCGTTATCAAAGCTGTCTGTAACAAAACGCAGGATGCGTAAAGCAGGATGTAAATTGCGGAATGCAGGATTCGGGGGCTGAACCGGATCGGAGGCAGGTAATATGGAAAAATTGATCAAAGCTGATTTTCATGTTCACAGTATAGCTTCCTGGGATTCTCTTTCCAAAGGGGAAGATCTGTATCGCCGGGCGAAAGAGATCGGACTCGGGAAGCTGATCTTTACTGACCATAACTCGATCGCCGAAGGGTTGAGAATGCAGAAGATGTATCCGGATTTTGTGATCGTCGGCGAGGAGATCCTGACCACGAAGGCGGAGATCCTCGCAATCTTTGTGAAGGAAGAGATCCCGAAGGATATTGAACCGCTGGAGGCTTTCAAACGGCTCAGGGATCAGGGCGCTTTTATCTCTCTTTCCCATCCTTACGCTCCGCTGCGTTTTCGCTGGACTGAGGAAGAAATGCTGGAATACATGCCTTATCTGGACGCGATCGAGATCGCCAATGCCCGCAATTTGCAGGGAATGAACCTGTCGGCGCAGAAATTTGCCGCTGAACACGGTTTATGCGGAACAACCGGTTCGGATGCCCATGGTGTTCCGGAGCTGGGCGCGATGGGACTGGAACTGCCGGATTTTCATACGGCGGATGAATTGCGTGCAGCCATAAAATCGGCGAAGGTCTTCGGGAAAGAGTCCCCGTTATGGGTGCGGGTCTATTCCCGCGGCGCGGTCCTCCGCAAAGCCCTGGATCAAAATCTGAATATCAAAACTTATTGAAGACGTAAGACTTTATACGTCAGACGTAAGCCGGCAGTAAGCCAGCCTCGTTTTTTTCCATGATATTATTCCGCCTCGGCTCTGAAACATACAGCAGATCGTCATAAGCGGCCTTGCATATGAATATTTTGTGACAGTCACCACAGGCTCAATTCTGAGCCTGTGGTGACTGTCACATACATTATCTGAACTCTATAAATTAACGCTTGTCCGGGGGATCTGGACGATGCAGCTGACGTCGTGTGCTTCGCAGTATTTTGCCAGTTTGAAAAATACGACCTCGGTTTTTTCGATCGCGGGCGGCATTCCGGTGACCGGCTTATCCAACGGGCTGAAAAAATTATCCCAATGGACCGGGATCACAACTTTCGCGCCGGTTTTTTCTATCGTTTCCCGGTAAAATGTCTTCTCCATATCTTCATCCGCTTTCGCCAGACCTGCCACACCGAGGAACAGCACATCGGCTGTATAGCCGTCCAGCTGGCCTTCAATGTAGTTGAAGCTCGGCCGGATCAGGAATTTCTTCTCTTCCGCTTCGATATAAAAATCGTAGGATCCGCCCTCCTTATATGTGCGCAGCTTTGCTGGCTGCGGCAGCGGCTCGTCGATAGTTTCGCCCAGGTCATTATTGAGGATCGTCGGTTTGGAATGGATCGATGTCAGGACCTTGATCTTATAACCGCCGATCGTATAGGTCTCATCCGGCTGAAAAATGATGAGGCGGTCTTCCGGGACATTTCCTCCCCTGCCAACGTTCATCGCTGAACTGCTGCCATAGATCAGCGCGCCGCATTTGTTCGCGATGTACGAAACATCCATCACATGGTCATGATGCGTGTGAGAAATAAAAACAGCGCGGAGCCTGTCTATGTGATGTTTTTCCAGCATTTCGTCAACAACGCGTGTGTCTGTCGAAACAGCTGTGCCGGTTAAAACACTCAGCTCTTCCTCAGTTTTCGCAAGAAACGGGTTTTCGGACGGAGCTCCTCCGCAAATATATTTAAGCAGGGACGGTCTGGTGAAATGGCAGTCAAAAAGGATCTGGTCTTTCCCATCGTCAAAAAGTAATGTTGTGGTTCCGAAAAAGGTTACTTTCATTATTTCTCCTCTGATATATCGCTTTTTATCTGAAAGATACAGGCGGGAGGGTTTGCTTCGCGGGGCGCGGAAACGTATGGACCTGTGTTTTCAAAGCGGGAGACGTAAAGAACCGCTGCTCCGGACGGTAACGCAGGTTCCGGGCCTCGGCCGCGCCTGTTATTCAGCGGTCTTTTTGAGACCCGCACGGCTGCCTTTATTTGACGGTCAACAGGACAGTCCCGTTTGCTCTGCTGAGAACGGCGGCGGATACACTGTATTCCCCGGGTTCAAGATCATATTCTGCCGGTTTTGTTCCGCTGATATTGAGATCCAGAGCGGGAGCGCTTCCGCCGCTGACCATGTTTTCCAGCTCCGAAATTGAAGCGTCGATCCCAAGGCCGGTATCTGCCGCACTGATTTTTATGTTGAGCTCACCTTTCGTCAGGGAAGGAACAACGGATAACTTCTGTCCTTCGCCTATCTCCAAGCTTGCTGCTGTGCCGGACATACCTTGTAAAGCGTTTTGCGCGATAATTTCGGCATTCTTATCATCATGGATATGCACCCCGAAATTCGGCTTTTTACATCCGGTGAGGATCAGCATCAGAATAACCGAAATCAAAACCATCAGCAATTTTTGTTTTTTCATTTTTCTCCTTTTCACGCCGCCCTTTCCTCAAAGATCCTTCAGCGGCGGTCACCTTTTTTAAAGATATACGGGCATAATTATACAGCGGCCTTCATTTCTTTCTTGTTTTTGTACATCAGGTCATCGGCGCGTTTGAAGACGCTTTCAACGTCGGTATCTGTGGATGCGTCATATGCCGAAACACCGATCGCCGCCGAAACCTTTTCCCACGGCAGCAACATCTTGTCTTTTTTCAGATCCTCGAGTATTCCCCGGAATTTTTTTACAAGCGCGTCACGGTTCGGATAGTCCTGATTTACGATGGTGACGACAAATTCGTCACCGCCGATACGGAATACCATGGAGTGCTGAAATATCTGACAGATCGTATCGCACAATTTTTTCAGAGCGATATTCCCTTTTTCATGCCCATATGTGTCATTGATCTGTTTGAGGTCATTCAGATCGATCATGGCTATGGCAAATTCCATCGGTTCATTCTGTAAGCGTTCATCCAGTTTCGCTGACTCATATTCATAAGCAGTCATGCTGCGGACGCCGGTCAGGGCGTCTTTATTGGCAAGATCCTGCATTTTTGCCGCGGTATCATTTGCTTCATCCAGCTCACGATGGGTCTGTGTCAGGCTGCGGATATAATCCTGTATATCCAGGATCAGCGAAACAACCCCCTTGGAAAGAGAGGATATTTCATCTTTCCCGCGGATGTTCCGTCGGATCTCTTCGGCGACAGCGGCATCTCGGGTGAGTGTATAATCCTTGACATTCGCTTCCAGCCTGACGATCTTATTGATGTAGACGCGGTTGATCAGGAAGATCAGGGCAAGTACGCCAATCGTCATGATGATCGCGATCATACCCAGCTGGCGCAATGTATTGTTCATGATCGCCGCGTTGAAATCGGCAACTTCAACTTCAACGCCGACCAGCCCGAGTTTCTGTCCGTCAATGATCAAAGGGGTGTAGTAGGCATAAGTGTTGCCCCATTCATTTGCCCATTTCTGATACCCTTCCGGTTTTTCACCGGTCTTCCACGCGGCCCATTCCACCGGATATTTCTCCGGATCATTGTGGTATTCATCATGGAGATACATATACTCCGCTTCACTGCCCTGCTCATGATGGAAAGGCTGATATTCCGGATTTTCCTTGATAAATTCCAGATGCCCGGCACGGGACGTCCTCTCACCGTCGATCATGTATGTAACATTGTGGTTTTCCTCATCCATGACGAGATAATAGGTGTAAGGCAATTTAAAATCGATCCGGGCCTGTTCGAAAGTCAGCAGCCAGTAAAGATGTGTGTAAACCAGATGCGCGAGCTTGACTTCCTCGCTCATATCTTCAAATTCAATATCGACACCGATGGCTTTTCCCGGATAATTCTTCGCGAAAAGTTCCTCATATTCCGACTGGGCGGTCAGATATTCGTCGGCGTCGATGGGAATATTCACATCCGCATAGTGTTCCAGATAATAATTCTGATAGAGAATAAAATCTTCACCGTCTCTTGTCATAAGAGAAACCAGATAATTCGAGAGGTTTCTGATATTTTCCTCACACTGTTTTTCATAAATGGACATCTGACCGTAATATGTCGTCAAACCGGATAATAATAAAATCGCCAAAAGGAAAATCCCAAATAATAAGCCCAGTTTAAACCCCAGTTTATCAGTTCTTTTCATACAACCACCTTTTTTACTGCACGAACCGGCGGCAATAAGATATCCGAGGCACAGGCGGGTGAGGGGAATTGAGCACAGGATCATTTGCGGATGTCCGGAAAAAGGGAAAACCACCTGATTCCTGCTCCCGGATGTCTCTTTTCACCATCGCCCGCTTGCGGAAAACAAATTCAGAGCGAACTCTTACAGAATGTCATCGCGGATCATGTGCGGATCTGAAGCATCTCTTCCAGTGTGCCGTCGTCCTCGAATACCATCATATCCCGGATCGAAAGACGGACATGCTGGCCTACCTGCAGGTTTTTATATTCATATCCGTTCACGATCACACGGACCGGCGTATCGCCGACCCGAACACGGCAGTCGTCCACATCGCCCAGGTAATACTGCATCTCCAGCACACCTTCCAGCGGCCCGTCCGGGCTGAAATAAATATTTTCCGGACGTATCGCCACGTCCACTTTTCCGGTGCGGGGACCGTCATAGGCGACAGCCTGCCCGTTCATTTCCGGAAAAACGATCTTTCCGCCGGATGCTTCTCCTTTGAAAAAATCCACCTTTCCCAGAAAATCCGCCACGAACTGGTTCGCCGGCCGGTTGTAAATATCATCAGGCGTTCCCACCTGCTGGACAATACCGCGGTTGATCAGGAAGATCCGGTCGCTCATGGCCATGGCTTCCGTCTGGTCATGGGTGACATAAACCACTGTGATCCCCGTCTTTTTCTGGAGTTCCTTGATCTCAAACCGCATGGATTCCCGCAGCTTGGCGTCCAGGTTGGACAGCGGCTCATCCAGTAAAAGCAGATCCGGTTCTGCCACCAGCGCCCGGGCAAGAGCGATGCGCTGCTGCTGTCCGCCGGAAAGCTGGTTCGGGAAGCGGTCCGCGAACCGTGTCAGATGGGTGATATCCAGAACCCGTTCCACATTGGTTTTGATATCATTTTTGGACATTTTTTTGATGGTGAGCGGGTAAGCCACGTTGTCGAAAACATTCATATGAGGCCAGACAGCATAACTCTGGAACACCATGCCGATGTTGCGTTTTTCCGGCGGTACAAAGGTTTTTCCGCCGCATATCAGCGTGTCATCGAAATACAGTTCACCGGAGGTCGGTTTCTCAAAACCCGCGATGATCCGCAGCATGGTCGATTTCCCGCATCCGGAGGGGCCTAACAGGGTGACGAATTCCCCGTCCTGAAAGGTCTCATGGATTTCTTTCAGCACCACACTATTGCCAAAAGCCTTGGAAATATGTTGAATTTTAATAGATGCCATTGATTACGATCCTTTCTTATATGGAGAATTCACCATTGGTTAATCGGTTCAGAATAAAGTTCAGCAGGATGACGATCAGCAGGATCCCGAAGGCCATGGCACAGCTCATCGGCTGGCTGGTGAAGGTCCAGTATTCATAAAGCTGGAAGCCGATGGTCTTTGTATTGGTGGAATACAGCAGTGTCGTCATGGAAAGCTCATAAAAGCTTGGAATGAAGATCAGGAACCAGCCGGCAGCGATCGAGGAAAAGATCAGCGGTCCGGTGATCCTGAACATGGTGGTCAGCCAGCTCGCGCCCGAGATCTGGCTGGATTCTTCCATGGAAACATGGATCTGGCTCATGGCGGAACCTACCGTCCGCATGCCCATCATCATGTATTTGATCAGATAGGCGATGATCATGATATATGCCGTTCCGTAAATATTGACGCCGAAAGTGCCGCGCATGGTCATGATCAGACCCAGCGCGATGACGACCGAAGGCGTACCGGAACCCAGCGTGATCATAAAGTTCGGGATATTTCTTCCCCGTATCGTGGTCCGCTGCAGCAGGTAACTCATCACGCAGGCTACGACCAGCCCCACTGTGGCTGTTATGGACGCGTAGATCAGTGAATTCTTCAGACAGCCCATTGTTTCCGTACGGGCAAAGACTGTCGTCCAGTTGGCTGTAGTGAAATTCTTCGGCGCCAGCACGCTCTTGCCTACATCGATCTTGAAGGATGTGGTAAGGATCGTTATGAAGGGTATCAATACCATGATCACGGCGAACAGGGAGACGATGATCGTCGCCGGGATCCGCCAGGAACGCAGATGGACGATCCCCGGGCTGACGGATTTGCCGGATACGGTGATGTACTGCCTTTTCGCCAGGACGACATCGGAGATAAACAGAATGATCAGCGCCACGACCATCAGGACTACCGAAAGCGCTGTCGCGTCATTCAGCCCCTGTTGTCCCAAAGCAACATATTCCACGATGCGTGTAGTTACCGTGCTGACATTTCCGGGTTTCCCGATGATGGAGGGGATCCCGTAACAGCTGGCGGCGCTGACAAACACCAGCAGCGCCCCTGCGATCAGGGAAGGGGTCATCATCGGCAGTGTGATCCGCGCGACTGTCATCAGCGGGGAAGCGCCGGAGATCCGGCTGGCATCCTCAAGGGAGGGATCCATTTTTTCCATCGCCCGGCTGATAGTGATAAAAGCATAGGGATAATAAAACGAGGTAAGGACCCAGATCATCCCCGGAACCGTATAAACATTCAGGGGGCCCGGAGCGTCACTGAGATGGAATATTGCCCGCAGTACCTGGTTGATGGTGCCGACATTCGGGTTCATCAAACGCAGCCATGCCATCGCGCCGACATACGGCGGAACCATATAGGTGAGTACGAACAGCGCCCGGAAAAACTTTCTCCCGTAAAGATTTGTTCGTCCCACCAGCCATGCTAGCGGGAAAGCGATCGCCGTCCCAAGGATCATGGTGGCGGTGGCTGCCAGGAATGTGTTCCGCAGCGCGGTGAGGTTCATCGGATAGGTGTAAAGGCGCCGGAGCGTTTCCATCGAGAACGCGCCGTCCGGGAAAAATGCCTTGATGATCATGTAAATGACCGGCAGCAGCTGGAAATAGAGCAGAAAATCGACGATCAGCAGGATCAGGATCCATTTGAAATCCATCTCCCAGAGATGTTCCGCGTTCATCAGCAGGGCCAGAAGGATCGCGTCCAGGATCAGGATCACCCCGATCAGGATCACCGTCTTGCTGTTGCTGATAATGGTCAGCCAAAGCCTGGGTAAATTCTTTTCCGCGATCATCTCGAAGGCGGTCAGCTGGGATTCTTTACTGCGCACAGACTTTTTCAGCGCGTTGACATTTTCCGTAACGCGGCTTTCTGTTGAACCGCAGCTGATAAAAAATCCCTGCATCAGCATTGCCTGACGTTCGCTGCCGGAAAGGCCTTCCGTGATTTTTTCCGCTTCTTTCGGAAGTCCGGCATTTTCATCCAGCACACCGGCAAGCAGCTGCCGCCGAAAGTCAGAAACGCCGGATTCCGGAATGGCTGTGATGGATTTGCGGTTTCCTGCGCCGACCTTGGGGCCGTTGAGCAGGTAAACAGTATAAAGCAGCTTGTATGCCGTCTCGGGTTTGTCCGCTTCCTCCGGAAGTTCCTTGCTTTTGCTCTGGCTTTTCCAGGCGTCTGTCAGCAGGCTTTTCACCGTCTCATCCAAAGCGGAGCGGTCGCTTTCGGACAGTTTCGACAGCTCCGGCTGCAGTTTTTTCTGCCACGCGTCCGAAACATCACGGGACAGGGCATAGATCGCCTGATAGGCGCTTTCCGAACTGAAACCGGATGACGCGAAATCATTCTGTGCCCGGATCCCCATAAAAATCAAAATCGCACCAAGCAAAAAAACAACGGCCAATCCGATTTTCGTGATCATCGCTGTCGGATCCCGTTGTTGTTTTGTCTGCCGCGGTATATCTTTGTTCATCATCCGTCTGCACCTCATAATAAAGCACAACGGGGACTGCTGCGCTGAGCCGGTATTTCGGCGGCAGGAAAAGACAGTCCCCGGGTGCTTTTCATTTCATACGAATTACTGTGTTACTTTCTCCGTCCAGAGATTATTGATCTCTTCGCGGTTCTTGTAAGCGTATTCCCAGTCGATCCCCATATCCATCTTGATGAGGTCATCGGTGGGGATGGAATTGGCGGGATATTCATCCATATTCGCCAGCACGGAGTGCATATAGCCCTGCATGATCAGTTTCTGGGCTTCTTCGCTCAGGAGCCAGTCCGCGACTGCTTCCGCGGCTTCCGTATTCACGTTCCTGGAGAATTCTTCCGCGACGATCATGATGGTGGAGGGCACCAGGACTACGCCGTCTTCCGGATAGATGATCTTCAGATTGGTAACTTCATTTCCCTTGGCTTCTTCATCATTGATGTACTTGAGAATGGACTCTTCAAGGATCATGATGGCTGCGCATTCACCGCTCTGCAGCTTGGCGATGGCGGTGGAACCGGATTCGCGCATCACACGGTTCTCCCCCAGCTTGTCCAGATATTCATCACCGTATTTTCCGAGGAGTCCCGCGACGGCTGCGTAGGCGGTACCGCTGGTCATGGGGTCGCTCATGGAGATGTATCCCTTCAGAGACGGGTCGTAAGCGAAATCTTTGTAAGACTTCGGGATGGTGACACCCTTCGCGGCCCAGGCATCGACCATTTCAGGATTGTATGCCAGGACCATGTTGCATACGCGGACCGGATACCAGTAGCCTTCTTCATCATAAGCGAAGCGCAGGCGGTTCGCGGCATCCGCTACGTCAAAGGAGTGCAGATAGCCGTAATCCTTCAGCTCGAGGGAGAAAGCGGGTTCTGCGACCATGAACATGTCGGTTTCCAGAGGCTGGTCACGGTTATCGCCCATTTCACCGTAAATTTTGGTGATCAGGGAGGAGGTGCCGCCATAGAAGAAGAAGCTGCCGTCGATCCCCGGAACAAGGTTCGGGAATTCTTTCTGGATGGCTTCGTTCATCATGTCAATGACGAAGGGATACATGGAGGTATAGATCACCAGTTCGCCTTCGACGTCTTCATTGACAGCCATAGCGGGGATGCATGCGATCAATGCCACGATCACTGCAAACAGTACGAGAATGGTTTTCTTCATATTTTTTCTCCTCTAAAAATAATATTGATCTTTTATAACTGTTCAAAACCTCCGGGACTTTCATCGCGGGCTCACAGATAAGCCGGCGAAAATCTTCTGCTCCATACGAAATGGGCTTCGCTCCCCTGACCTGTTCCGAACTGTTACGACCTCTATTAATTATATTCGTGTTTTCTGAAATCCGGCTGTTTTCTTTTGGCTCTCTGCGATAAATCGAACCGGTGATCACCGTCTGATTTTTTGGAATATGATCTCCTGCGCAGCCGCTGCTTCGGGGATCGGAAGCAGCGGATATACATGGTTCATGCTCTCCCCGAAGATCAGTTCATTCCCGGCATCCTTGTCCAGCAGATTGAAGAATTTTGTAATATCGGGAACAAAGACTTCGTCTGTACCCATGAATACGGTCGCGTTTCTGATCCCTTTCAGGTCTCCGTATATGGGGCTGACCTGGAATATGTGGGGATCCGAACCGCCTGCCCAGCGCTTTCCCAAAGCCTTCAGCCATGGGACGCTCAGCCAGGGATCCGCGTCAATATATTTTTCAATTTCCGGATTTTCCATTGTAACATCGACCCAGGGAGACAGCAGGATCAATTCATCCGGCATACGGAGACCGTCCAGCTTGATCTGCTCGGCATATGCCAATGCAAGCCCTCCGCCCGCCGAGTCTCCCATCAGGATGATCTTTTTTTTCGGATATCGCTCAGTGTATTCTTTGTATAAAGGCATGAACAGGCTGAAGGCTTCCTTCCATGCAGCGAACGGTGCGAGCCGGTAAGCCGGGGCGATCACCATCGCATCCGTATTTTTGATGATTTTCCGTAAAAACCGCCAGTGAAAAGGTGAAAAATCATGCTCGTATCCGCCGCCGTGGATATAAAAAACGGTGCGGTCTGATGATGTCTCCTCGTTGGCGTAGAAGATCCCGCCGTCAGCTGTCAATGTTTGTCTTGTCTTTGGGGCTCTCGGGGCGGGTGACGGGGTCTCTCCTTCGAGCAAAAGTCTGTCCAGTTCTTCCTCTGCTTCGGCTTCGGACTGTTTCCCTCTCAATTTAAAACCCAATTCGATCATGTTCGCGAATATGCTTTTCATGCTGCGATCTCCTTTGTCTTATTAATATTGAACAGACCACGAACCGGTTTTTGAGGGTCGTTTTCTTATTGATGCTTTCTTTTTGAAGATTTTTCCGGTCAGTCTGATCCTGCCGGGTTTTCCCGGATCAGCGTTCCGGATCTACTGTTCATCATCTTCATCGGCTTCTTCATCATCTTCTTCATCTGCGGCAAGATTTAATGATTTCAAAAACTCAATGTTATTCAGGACTGTCCTGCTGATCCCGACCGGGATCCCCAGCTCCGCGCAGCGGTTCGTGATGGTTTCGGTATTGGAAAAGAGTTCCGGGGATATACCGGCTTTCTGCTGGATCCAGGCAATTTCCGTCTCCGCGTGGGCAGTGGGTTCAAAGTACAAACTGAGCAGATTCAGCATCATGGCATCTTCATATTCCCCCTGTTCGGAAAGGCAATAGGCGAGGTCCCGGTAACAGCGGGCGAGTTCTGATTCGGTCGAGGCGCAGAAGACTGCCCACAGGGCGTTCTCATATGCTTTCGTGATCTGCCCGGTCCTTTTATAGGCTTCTCCCAGCTCAAACAGGTATGCCGGACATACCGGATCAAAGGAAGCCAGCATTTTCAGCGGTTCGAGGGCTTCTTCGGCACGGCCCAGCTCGATCAGGGTCCCGCCGTACAGATAAAGTATCCGTGCCGGTTTCAGCGGATGACGCCCGATCTCCCGTGTGCCGATCTCCTTTTGGTAATAGTCCTGATAGACCAGTCCGTCCAGATAACTGTGGAAATCCATCCAGACAGTATCCTCCGGAAGCCGGATCTGAGGGATCATTTCGATCCATGGTTCAAGAAGTTCCAGCGCTTCTTCATATTTTTTGTCGGCAGCCAGTGCGGAGGCACGGGTGTAATCATCATCCGCGGCGGCGATCATTTCAGCGGCTTTTTTGTTCGCATCGCCGGTCTCATTTGGTTGAGTGTCTTCCTGTTTTTTCATGTTTTTTCACCTGATTTTCATTGATATAAATAGATATTTTCGATTTCTTTCTCAGCTGTCCTGCCCTGTTTCGGAACAGATCTTCGCCAGCTGTGCTCTCAGTTCTTCATTTTGCCTGGATAATATGAATATCTCCGCCTCAAGGACGTCTAATTTCTTTTGCAGCGGAACAAGCTGTTTTTTCATCTCTTTTGCTGTCGCCGCCCGGTTGATGCGGTCTCTTCCCAATGAGCTGACGAGAGATACCAAAACAGACCCGCCGACGGCGGCGATGCCGATACGTTTCAGGTTCTGCGGCTCAAGGACCTTACCGATGATGCGCAGTGTTTTCTGATCGACAGGGATCATGTCAAGCAATGCTTTCTCAGTGCGGACAGCGAGGGCTTTTTTGTCCGGCGTCTTTTTTATCATTAGGACCTCCTTGAACTTTTCTGTTTCTGCAGCTGTTCTGAGCCTGTATTTCGCGGCAGTATTCTCCGTCTTAAGGCTGATCCGGAGCCTCAGCTGAGGTTTGCGTTCTCTGAAAAACAGCTGTCCGATTTTTAATTATATTCCATCGGAATGACTTTTTGGATGTTTTTTTCGATGAGTTTCCTGATCCTGTGTCTGTTTCATTATACTCTGAAATGCCGACAGCTTTTCCCGATTCTTACAGAGCTGTCCGGAACGAGTCAGAGGACGATTCCTTTGGACTCTGTTCTGAGCCTGTGGGAATCATCCCCTGACTTATGCGGCTTGCAGATCCGGATGCTCCGAACCGGCACATATTCGGTGCGGAGCTTTCGCGGCACGGTCTCCGGCGGCCATATCGTGTTCATCCTGCTCGGATATCCGGGATCGTCATTTTTATTTCTTATGCATTTTTTGGAAATTCCCGACACAGATCCGCAGCGAGAGGTATTTCGCGAAAGAGATCAGGGAAATGAGCATATTGATCCCCATCACGGCCATGTAAGGAAGATTGGTCATTTCTTTGATCTTTTCATCGGATATTACGTTTGTTTCTGTCAGCAGCGGATAGAAAAACAGGATCGCGCTGAAAACGAAATAACAGCCGGTCCCGAAGGCGAACCATCCGCTTCTGCCGGCCAGCCGGTTCTTTTTGACAGTTACAGGACCCGCGGATCTGCGCTCGGCACTCACTGTTTCGAGGACGACGCAGATGTCATGATGGTAATTGCAGTAGAACAGCAAAAAGATGAGGGTCACGAAAAAGTAGATCCAGGCAATGGCTCCCATGGCACCCAGGGTCGAATACATTGACTGATTGCTGCCCATCGCCCTGCTGAGGTCATCCAGCCCGAGCACAAAACGGATCATACCGACGATCAGGAAGATGATCTCGATCAGGAATGTGAGCCAATAGATCCTGTGGATCAGTTGGACCAATCCCTCGCCTGATCCTGTATAACGCATCATAAGCACCCCGAGGCCGTCCAGAATGATCAGCACCAGGATGCTCACAGGGATAAGCATCGGATATCGGACCAGATTACTGAGTGTACCGGCAAGTTTTTCCGGAACAACAAAGTAAAAAGTCATGCAGACCGCTTCTGTAATTTCCCTGACCGCTCCTGAAACCGCGTCCGATACAAAAACCAGCACGATCATTCCGAGACCGGCAGCGATCATTTCCAGAAATTTTGTAAAGGCAAAAACGCTTGCGCTTGGGGTTTTCAGATACCGGTCGGCTATGGGCTCTTTATGTACTATCGATCCGAGTATATTCATCGATCCTCCTCAAAACGAAAAGCGGAAGCGTAATTCCCGCCCCGCGTGAGTGCAGCGGAGGCTGGAAGCTTGAACCCGGCCTCCGCTGCATGAACAGTTATTTCGAAATCAGTCTCGCTGTCCCCTCCGAGATCTGAAGGGCTGTTCCCTCGTTCAGCGTGATATCAGCCGAAGCATCTTTCTTCAGCGTTACCCGTTTCAGCACATCGCCGTAATCACCCAGGATCTCGATCTCCAGTTCGGAGATTTCTTCCATCATACCGCCCAGCGCGCCGAAGAGGTTACCCCAGGCGCTGGCGCTGCTGTTGTCCATGGAATCCAGGCCGGATCCGAGGGAAGAGTATACATTATTCAGCGTTTCTCCTTCCGTCGAAAGGCATGTGATCTGATAGTATCCCGCGGGGATATCCCGTCCGATCACATATTTTCCCTCCTGAAGGGTCATTTCCACCGCGTTCAGGCCTCTGCGGCTGATCTCTGCCTTGACGGCTTCATACAAAGACTGCAGCTGGGCATCGGTGAGCTGCCGGACTTCATCCGTCTGTCCCAATGCGGGGACAGAAACCATCAGCAAAACAAGCAGGGCAAAAATAAACTTTTTCATGATTTTCCTCCATACATCACACGATAATCATCTCCGGAGCCACGGGCTTCCGGTGTCTGCCTTAACCATACACTATCTCTCCGCGATATTGGTTTTCCGAATCCGCTGCACGTCTTCCTGAACCCGAAGGTTTCCCGGGGACTGTACCCCGAAGGGGGACTGTACCCGGTGAGCAAGATCCCGACCCGGAAGCCTCCTCACCGTCCCTCTGTCTGGTAACCCGGGTACTGTTCACACATCTAAACTCTAAACTCTGTCATAAAGCTGTAACAAAAAAACCGAAACCCGAAAAAACTGTGGTATTATTCTTAGTCCTTGTGTCCGGGGCTTGACGCCCAGTTTTGATTAGCCGAGTTATTACAAAGTGTTGAAAAAGAACGGAGATCCGCTGTGATACCGTTCGGATGGTTTGTCCGGAATCAGATTACAGATTCTGATGTTGTATTCTGTTCACGAAATTTAAGGAGGCTGAATGAAAAACTCGCTGGAGACCGGTTTGGCTGTTATTGGTTTTGGTGCGTTCGGTTGTCTGCTGGGACATTTGCTGGGAAAGAAAAAAGGATACGAACAGGGGTACCGGAACGGAGTGAAGGATCGGGAGAAGGAGATCTTCACCGATTATGTGATCTACATGTCCCCCGACGACGCGCTTGAATTTCTTTACGATGTCAAGGAAGAAGACAGCGACCTCGCGAACGTCCCGCTGATGGTCGTCCGCCCTGACAAATACGACTACATCGACGGCAACGGCTTCGACACCGCCGCGTCCAGATAACCTGAGTCAGGTGTCTTGAGTCAAATGACCTGTTTTGCCTGACTCAGAATTGAGTCAGCAGAACAGGCCGCCTTGACTCTATGGAGGATCAGCATGGAAAATACAGCGTATACTTCTCACGTCCTCGATAACGGACTGACCGTCTTGCTGCGGGAGAACCATTCCGCACCCATCATCAGTTATTGGATCTGGTACCGGGTCGGCGCCCGCAATGAGGTCCCGGGAAAGACCGGCATCTCCCACCTGGTGGAGCATATGCAGTTCAAGGGAACCAAGACTTTCCCCGGACTGGAACCCGCAAATGAGATCTACCGGAACGGCGGGATCATGAACGCAGAAACCGGCCTGGACTGGACTGTCTACTATGAGACGATGCCGGCGGAACGGATCGGTGCCGTCATCGAAATGGAAGCCGACCGCATGGTGAACTCCCTCTTCGACCCGAAGGAAGCCGAATCCGAAAAGAACGTCATCCTTTCGGAACGGATAGGGGCAGATGGGGAAAAAATCTTCCGTCTCCTCGATGCGATGCGGAAAGCGGCTTTTCCTCATCATCCCTATGGCAGGAATCCCTACGGTGAGATCGAAGACCTGTACCGGCTGACCTGTGACGATATTTATGAACATTACCGTACCTGGTATGTACCTAACAACGCTGTGATAACCGCGGCGGGTGATTTCAATACGGATGAAATGCTCCGCCGCATCGAAGCCGCGTTCGGGAACATTCCCCCGCGGCCCGTACCGCTGCTGAATATCCCGCAGGAGCAGCCGGTCTCCGGACCGCTGCGGCTCGAGGTGCATGGTTACGGTGATCTCAATGATCTGCGCCTCTACTGGCAGGTCCCCGGTGCGAAAAGCTCCGCGATACCCGCGCTGGTTCTGCTGAACAGTATCCTCACGGGGCCGAGGACGCTGAATTCTTTCGACGAAAACAGCTTTCCCAACCGTACTTCCCGCCTGTTCCGGAAACTGGTTTCAAGCGGAATGTCCGCCGCGCTCGTCGGCGACTACCTCCCCACACTTGACCCTTACATCCTGAGTATTTCGACCCTGATCAACCCCGGGGTCAATACCGAAGACGTCCGCGGAGCCATTTTCGAAGAATTGGAAGGCATCGCCCGGAACGGCGTCCTTCCTGCCGAAATCGAAAAGGCCCGCAAACAGATGAGAGCCGTATTGGCTTATGCCGCCGAAGACATCAATACTTCGGCGAGCTGGATGGGATTCAGTTCCATGCTGGGCGATCCCGGCTGGCATATCGGCCTTCCGGAGCGTCTGGAAAATGTCAGGCCGGAAGACATCAGCCGTGCCGCCGGAACGATCCTGCGCCGTGACAATTGTGTCACCGGAATATTTATCCCTGAGAAAGAATAACTCCGGACCCGGGGTCGGTTTCGCCTGACTCGCTCCGCGAGTCAGTGAA
>DAIMGK010000101.1:0-17111 GCA_036723985.1 Flexilinea sp. | reverse complement strand
TTAAGAATCATTTGATAAGATAAAAAAATAATAGAGACGGGTCCACAGAGACACCGAATGTCATCTAAGAACCTGTTTATATTACAAACAGCCAATATACAGTTCATTTTACTAACCTGTAATAAAAATGAAGAAACGAGAACTTATGAATTATAAAAAATCTACAGAGACAATTCTCTCATTTGACAAGCTTTTCTGGGTATTTCTTGCCGGCAGTTTTCTTGGGGTTATTATCGAAGGGCTTTACAGTGTTTGGGTCAACGGATACTGGGAAAGCCATGTTGTAACAGTCTGGGGCTGGTTTAATCTGTTGTATGGCATTGGCGCTCTTGGCTTTTATTATGGCGCTGCAAAATTAAAAGACAGATCTCTGGCGATGCAGGCCCTGATCATGACTGCAATTGCAACGATCATTGAACTGCTGTGCGGAATTCTGCTGAAACACGTTTTGGGAATGAGAGCCTGGAATTATTCAATGCGTTTCATGAATATTGACGGGTTTATCTGTCCGGCATTTTCTCTCGCCTGGGGATTCATGGCATTGATGTTCAGTCTCTCTTTTCAAAGGATAAGCCATGCACTTGAAAAAATAAAACAGCCCCGGTTTCATATTGCGGCTGTTATCCTGAGTATATTATTGGGTTTGAATTACTGTTTTGCGTCCGCCGCAATCGTACGATGGAGCGATCGCCATTATGGATTTGGACCTGAAACCCGGGTCGGTTCTTATCTGGATCGTTCTATGAACGATGAATGGATGAGTTCAAGATTTATGGATTGGTATTTCGTTGATGAACTGGAGAAAAGCGCTTCGCAGGAATAATTATTGCTGCAAAAAGGTCAGTCGAATGGACGATTGTTCGAATTATACAATAATCTGTAATAATGTGTCTTTCTGTGTATTTCGATAATCGGGTAAAATAAAAGTAAAAATAAATAAATGGTCACCGGAGGACAGAGTGCCGCAGCACGGGGGATCGCAGGCAGCAGCCTGCAGGCCGCCTGTCGGATAAGGTGCCGGGTGCGCTCGGAACAATTGGCTTGATTGATCAGGCCTTTTGTTGCCGGGCTTTTTTTATTGCAGAATCAAGAAAAGCACAACCGGGATCATTTTGACTGAAAACATACTAAAGAGGAAGGAAGAGAAATGTTAAAACTAAGCAAATTCTTGATACCTTACAAGGGGAAGATCATATTCATGCTTGTGATGCTGTTCTTGCAGGTCCTGGGCACATTGTATCTCCCGACACTGACGGCCGAGATCGTTAATAACGGCATCGTAAAAGGTGATATAGGCTTTGTATGGAAGACCGGCGGCCTGATGCTGATCGCCGCGGTTTTGACCGCGGGAATTTCCATACTTGAGACATATCTGTCGATAACTGCCTTTTCCGCAGTGGGCAGGGATCTCAGAAACGATCTGTTCAGAAAGTCACAGGAGCTTTCGATCAGCGAATTCAACAGCTTTGGACCGGCATCTATGATCACACGCTGTACGCACGATGTGGAACAGGTCCAGGAAGCATATATGGAGGCGATCGAAATGCTTCTTCCCGCTCCGGTCATGGCGATTGCCGGGCTTATCCTTGCATTTCGCAAGAGCCCCTCTCTCGCATTGCTGATCGTTATTTCCACGTTTATCATATGTGTTTTAATGTATCTTTTTAACGCGAGAGCGATCCGGCTGTTCAACAAGCTTCAAAGGATGCTTGATAGCATCAACAGGAACCTGCGGGAGATCCTGACCGGCATGCGTGACATACGCGCTTACAACAGAGAACTCTATGAGCAGGAAAGAACAGACCGGGTGTTTGAAGACTTCTCCGTACTGGCTGTCGAAGTGAATCGCTTATTCGCGTTTTTGATGCCGTTGATCATGGCTGTAATGAATATCTGCACAATACTGATCATCATCATAGGCGGAAACAGCGTTGGAGCGGGCAGGATGGAGATCGGCGATATCATGGCGATGATCGAATACGCGGCGCTGATACTGATGTATATGACCATGGGGATCATGGTATTCATGGATTTGCCTCAGGCGCAGACCTGTGCCGAACGTATCCGCGAAGTACTCGAATGCCGGAAAGACCAAACACCTTTGAATGAGCCGGGACATTGTAACCTGTTGACAAAAGAAATCAGACGGCTTGTTTTCAGGAGCGTATGCTTCCGCTACGAAGATGCAGATGAAGCGGTATTGTCCGATATCAGTTTCACGGCGGTAGCCGGAAAAACGACCGCTGTCATTGGAGGCACCGGAACCGGCAAGACAACATTGGTGAACCTGATCCCGCGGTTTTTCGATAATCAGAGTGGAACGATATTGATAAACGATACAGATATTAGACAAATACCGTTGGACGAGCTCAGGCGGCATATAGGTTTTGTCCCGCAGAAATCATACCTCTTCAGCGGAACGATACAGGATATCTTCCGGAGCGGTAAGGAAGATGCCACGGAAGAAGAGATGCGTCATGCAGCGCAGACCGCCCAGATCAGCGAATTCATTGACGGGCTGGAATACGGATACAAAACAAAAGTATCCCAGGGCGGCACCAATTTTTCCGGAGGGCAGAGGCAGCGTTTTGCCATTGCAAGGGCGCTTGTAAGAAAGCCGGATATTTATATTTTTGATGACAGCTTCTCAGCTCTGGATTTTAAGACAGATTCCCTGCTTCGCGCCGCATTGAAAAAGGAAGTGGGGAATGCGATCGTGATCATAATCGCACAGAGGATCAGCACGATCATGGACGCGGATCAGATCATCGTCCTTGACAAAGGCCGTATAGCGGGAATCGGGACCCATCAGGAACTGATGCAGGACTGCGAAACATACAGGCAGATCGCCCGGTCACAGCTCAGGGAGGAGGAACACTTATGAATGAGAAAATCGATGTTCATGAAGATCAGGCGGATGTTTTCGGTCCTGATATCACTATTGAAAAGGCCAGAAACTCCCTCTGAAGAGTTCGGCTGGATTTACAGCCTTTCTGTAAAAAAAAATAACAGTTGTTCTATATATTTACAGTCTGCAACAAAGATTTCAAAAAGTAAACCGACAATATTGGCGGTTTACAAATTTATATATTTGTGGTATGCACGAATAATTAAGACGTTTATGACGGATAAGTTATGTTCGAATTTTATAAATAATTATAAAGTGAGTTCTTATAGCAGGTATTTACAGCAAAAGGGAGCGACCTTTTAATTCCTAAGATCGGGATTGCATGATCAGGGAATACAGATCTGCTGCAGCTTTATTCCACGATACCCTGTTAAGCGCAAACTCCGGCGCATCGACTTTTTCTGTAATCAAAGATTCCAAATCGATTTCACTGTCATTGGGATTAAAATAATGGACGCTTCCGCCACAGAATTCATGTAAAACAGGTATATCCGATACACAAACGGGGACCCCGCAGGAAAGAGCTTCAAGCGGAGGGATACCCATTCCTTCAGCCAGAGAAGGGAAGATAAAAGCTTTACATTTCTTCATAAGAGCCTTTATCTCTCCATCCGATAATCCGCCCATCAATATCAGGTTTTCCGCATCCGAGACATCGACCGGCAGTCCCCGGTTCATCCTGCCCGCGATCACAAAGGCAGAATCCCGGTTCCTCTTTGCGAACTCGTATATCAACCGGAAATTTTTATGGGGTGAGATACTACCCAGAGAGAAGAAATACTGTCCTTTCTTCAGTTCAGGATATCTCTCAAAAATTCGGTTATCCGGCTTTATATCTTTGAAATGGTCCCACCCGCCCGCCACAACAGCAACTTTATTCTTTTCAACTCCCAGATACCGGATGATTTCCTGTTTGCTGTACTCGGAAACCGTAACAATTTTTTCAGCATTTCTTATCATCCTCATAAGGTTCCGGTAATACCCATTTCCGGCAGCTCCGATGATATCTTTCCTGCCGTGAACAGGTTTGTTTCCGTAAAAAGTAAGCGGGATGAGATCATGTAAGAAGTAAATACCTTTAACACATCCTGCGCTGTTGCGGAATCTAATCTCCATTGCGTTGGTAAGCATACAGTATATATCAATATTTATGAATTCCCATTTTCTTGAAGGGCCCCTGCGTTCGATGACTTTGATGTTTTTAAGATCCAGGATCGAGGCCAGACTGCATTTATCCTTTACAATCACTTCTGCCTGCCCCGGAACAAACTTTGAGTCAAGTCTCCTGACTATTTCTGTCGCAACACGGGTCATGCCGTCCATTTCGCACACAAGATCATTTCCATTAATAACGATTTTTCCCGGTCTGTGCCTGTATATAAACATTCAAAGATCCTTTTTATAATTTCTGCAGCTCTTTTGTATCCGTGCAGCGGTTCATTTCAGATCAGCATCTCCTGAATAGATACTTTTCTTCAACCCTTTTATGAACTTTTTCAAGATTTCTTTTTTTCGCGATCTTCTGTATTCTTTTTCGCTGTCAAAATAATTCAGAACCCCTTTGTTTTCCTCCTGCCCGACAAGGCAGTATCGCGATGAATGCCCCGGCTCAGCAAAACGAAGATTATACCTGTATGGATTATAAAGTTCCTCTGCTGTAACATAGTTAAGAAAATTGTCTTTCGAATAAAGATCTTCTCTGACAAAAAAGGCATTCACACCGGTAAGATTTGTTCCTGCAAGAACATAGCCCTTTTCCCTGCCCAATAGTTCCATCGCTTTCAGGGAAGCTCCCTGCCAGTCCGTTTTATCCCATTTATGTCCGGAATCATATGCCTGCTTCCAAACACAATCAGGGGGGAACTTGCCATTATACTCAATGCAGACAAGTCTTGGTCTTATCGACTTTATAGCCTCCCAGACATACCAGTCATTTCCGTCTATATCTATGCTTAAAAAATCCGGCATACTGCCTTCTGTATGAGCGTTTCTGTTCTTAATGATCAGCTCATCGATTTTTTCCCTGGTGACAAATGCGTTGACCACTTTCAGACGGCCATCTTTTATCACGGGCCTGAATTTATTCCCGATCTGTCTGCATAAATCAGGACTCCCCTCTATCCATAACCCATGCCACCCGCAATGCAGAAGATAGTGTGAATTACATTCAAGTCCGTTATCTACGCCAAATTCAATAAACTCTTTTGATTCCGTTCCTATCCTCCGGAAGATCTCATGTATTATCCCGTCTTCGTCATTTTGGGAATAGACCCTGTATCCAAAGTTTTCGATCGCAAGAGGCTCTCCCATACGCATCCTTGTAAGTTTGTCCCAGCATAATCCCCCTGTGATCGTCCCATCAAATCTCGTATTTATATCCATATCAGATGATCCCTCCATCAACCTTTTCATACAAATGCCTCATGCCTTAATGATCTGTCTGATAAAGGCAGCAGAATTATACAGATCTTTTCTTTTGAATAAGAACATCATCAACGGAACAACGCAGATTATGGTAACCGTACAGACCGCCATCTTTAAAAACAGCCCCCCGATACCTTCATAAAGCAGCATCTGGCTGCATAAATAATAGGATATGCCGCAAGTCACGGCTGTGATTATCGTATATACGGTCCTGTCAGTATAAAACCTTCTTCTGCCCTGTCCAAAATAATCTCTGAATAATATATTATTGATGAAAAAATAATCCAGTATAAAAACAGTAAAAATGGTCGCGATTAAAATGCCCGCAACACCGAAAAACCTGCCCAATACGATATTCAACACGATATTCAGGATTAATTCCGCGATATTGATCCACTTGGCTTTCCACCAGTATCCCAGTGCGGCGAAATATGCGTTTCGCACCCCGGCTATAGCCATCACATAATAATACAGAACAAACAATACCATTATGCGGTCGTCAAAAAGAAGATCTTCCCCCATCCATATCTTCATGAATGGCTGATACAGCGAGATCAGATATGCGGTGCACGCGGTGATGAATAAATTCAGCAGGAATTCCATTTTATAAAGGTCAGTAAGGTTTTTCCCGGTATCCTCCGATACAAGACTGTTCCCAACGCTGGCACGGATGGATCTGACTATGATCGCTATGATCCCGACAACAGAATTATAGATCACATAATAATTTGAGTACTGGCCTGCCAGTGCCAGACTGAAAAAAGAAGTCAGGATGATCGAGTCCAATGAATTTCTGCTGGCACCCATTAAATTTGCGATCGACAGTCCCATGACCTGCTTCCTGATCGTGCTTCTTGTTTCAGTATCTATCATTCCGTCGGGATAATAGTCTCTGAAAATTTTACCGGATGCAATTTTTAAGAAGAAGTTATATAACAATGTGCCTAAAACTGAGATCAGTCCGAACAGATAGAAATTATTGAACACGGATATCGCAATGAGCTGGAGACCGTTTTTCAGGGCATATGCGATGAAAAATAAGATCGTGGTCACATCAAGTCTCTGAGCTGCATTGATCAATGCCTCAATATATCCAAACAGCAAATAGTTTATGGCGGCATCTGCTATATACAAGAAATACAGGATATAAATGTTTTCCCTTATTTCGCTTGTATTTCCGATGGACTTTATGATCAGCGGACTCGCTGAGATCCCAAATATAAGTATTGAAGCACCTACCACCCGGTAGACACGTCTGTAATATGATAACAGCTTTCGCACCGTGATGATGTCCCCATCCTGGATGGGCTTGAAAAGATTTACGATCACTACAGATGAAAATCCTAATTCTGCGAGATTCAGGATACTGATCACAGACCCGAATAAACTTGTAAGTCCCAAATAATCAACACTTAAGTGCCGGATGATGGCTGATTTTATAATAAAACCAAAAACCGGAGTCATAATGCGGCCTAACCCGGCTACGATTATGTTTCGTTTGGAATTACGTGTTCTTGTTTCCATATCTTATCCTTACTCAGCAAGCGTTTACTGTTTGTTCACATTTCATTCATTTTTAATGAGGCCTGCCTCTTTCAGGGCTTCCCTTATGTATCGCATGATTCGATGACGCAGTTCCTTTACCCCACCGGTTTGTAAAAATAATATAGCTTTATGTGTTTTATCATAAACAAATGCCGGATATTTGCCAATGATCGGATGCGCTTTTCTGATCCCGCGGGCTTTTTCAATGATTCTGCGTTCTTCTTCGCTTTTCCATGAATTTGTAAAATGGTGTACAGCAAAAGTATTGCTGCAGGGTGTTTCAATTCCTGTCACTAAAGACTTTACCGTAAAGTATTCCCAGGGATAGATTCTGAGGCTCATGTTTCTTTTCCTGAGAACATCGCCCATAATTATCGGCTGCGGAACAGTATCAAGAAATCCGTCTGCACATACAAAATGCCGGTTCTCATAATAATCAAGGCATGCCTTCAGGAACGGATCGTGTTTTTCCGCGCCGAAGCACCCCGCCTCTATCCAGTTCTTATCCGGTCTTTCATAAGCAAACATATACGGACTGTCAAGCAGTTCGTCAAACGGTTTGAGCACCTCAACGTCCATATCCAGATATATCCCGCCATAATGGTATATGGCGTAGACTCTGATGTAATCTGATGCAAAAGCGTATTTTTTCCGGTCAAAAGCCTCGCTTACCCAAACGGATGAATCCTTTTCGAACTTCGTCAAATCCCATTTCACGAATTCATAATCAGGCAGTATCTGTCTCCATCCTTCTGTATATCGTTTCATATCCTCCGGAACGGGGTCATCACTTAACCAGCAATAATGAATTATTTTGGGAATGCTCATATATTATTCCTCTGTCATCATTACCCTACAACAACCGGCTTATCTATCTTCAGCCAATACCCTTTCGCACAGATCATCGCTCATCCCGAAGTATTCTGCACATGATCTTATCCGTTCATCATTCTTTCCCCTGTCTACATTATCTGCCGACAGTCTGGTCTTTTGGCCTTTGTGATTGATTACGTCATAATAATAGCTGGAGTTGTCCACAGCACATACCTTGATGCCGTTCGAAAGCTCGCAGAATTTCAGCCAGATGTCATCGCTCTTAGGAGAAACCCTGAGGAAATCTTTATTTTCCCAGCACTTTAATGCCATAACAACCGGAGGATACAGCACTCCGCCCACTCCCGTTGCAAGCAGATCGTGAGCCGGTTTGTCTGAATTCCTGTATTCCCATATCCAGTCCATATATTTTACAAGGGCTTTATCAGAACCGAACCTCAATTTATTCACACGCCTGGCGATCACCAGATCCGGGTATTTCGAATATGTCCCGTACAGTTCTTCAATCATTTCCTCATGATAAATGATATCGTCATCGACAGTGATGACCAGATCTTTTTTATATTCACTGAAAGCATAATAGTATTTCGTATTCGGCCCCAGGTCCTCCCGGTATTTTATCATGATCCCCATCGCTTCGATCTTTGATATGGTCTGCTGCTGATAAGCCACATCGTTCCCGAGCCATAGTACTATCAGATCCGGCTTACGGGTTTGAGCCGCAAGCGAGTAAAGGGTCGGGAAGATGTATTTGATCCTGCTGCCCGTGCTTGTAAGCGAGACCACAATATTATCCTTCTTTTCATCAAATGAAGGTATAAACACTGCCCTTTTCATGCCCGGGTGTATAGATCTGACCACGCAGTTGATCCTTTTCAGCACTCTTCTTTTCACTGCTCTGCAAAGCCTTTTCGTGCTTTCACGGACTCCCATGTTTTCATATTTATTTCTGAGCCATTCCGCTTCAGACTTCGCGATCTTATAATCAATGCTTTTCATAATCTCATTATCAATTCAGCTGCTGTAAAAAGAACCTTTCCCAATTATCCACATATGTATCATTCGTGAATCTTGATGCAATCTTCCGCTGTTTGCCGGCTTCTTCTATATACACGGAAGAAGGCATACGGATCACCCTTTCAATTCGGCTTCGTAAGCCCACGGCATCTCCGCTATGAAAGATGTAATCATTATTGAAATCCAGAACCTCGGGTATTCCGCCTCTGTCGCTTCCAATACCTATCGTTCCGTTATAGATGGCTTCAATAAGAATTCTTCCAAAAGCCTCATTCCATTCAGAGGGAAGTATGACAGCCTTTGCTTTTTTCATATATGTATAGAGGGATTCCCTTTCCATCCAGTCAATAACTTCGGCTCTCCTGTATCTTTTAATTGAATCCGACAGCTCTCCGCTTCCGATGAGGAGCAATCTGACGCCATCCAGTTCGTTCATAGCCCGGAGCAAAGTAAGGATCCCCTTTTCTTTTCTGAGATCACCCGCATAAAGAACCATGTTCTCCTTCTGGTCTGTCAAGTCAGCAGACAGCGGAACCTGTACAAAATCAACCGCATTATATATAACGTTATTAAATCTTTGTCCCCTGATTCCTACCCGGTTATGACAATCAAGCATAAAACGTGATGGCGCTGCGAGCGCGGTCAGGTAAGAAGAAGCCTTTGCATTTCTGCGTATAATAAAACCATTCAGTATCCCTCCCAAAAACTCTACTTTCAGCAGATTCGGACTCCTGCTGACATGAGATACCGGTATTTTCAGATCAAAAGCGGCTTTCCATAGATTCACTCTGCCGAGATATGACATGGGAGACGCTGTATGAACAATATCCGGATCCTCTTTCTCAATTATCGATCTGTACCATTCAAACCATTTTCTGCTCGAGTATATATCACTCCATTTTCTTTTGATCTTGCTGACCGGCGTAAAAGGATCTGTGATCCGGTTGTTTTTTGTGATGCTCAAAAAGTGTTCACTCAGGTTCGGAATATACTTTCTGTTTACATATACCCCATTAATCTCTTCTTCGCAGTTGTTTTTTCCCAGACAGTAAACGATAACCTCATGGCCCTTTTTCACCAGACCTTCCGTCATCTGTTTTGTTGAGAATTCCCCGCCGCCCATTATATCCGGATAATACACTTCGGAAAATATAAGAATTTTCACAGATACTCTCCTTTGTTCCTCCGGATGATCTTACTTTTTGCGGCTGATTTCAATCTGTTTGATCTTAGTGCCTTCCGGGGCTTTTATCATAAAACGGACCGTTTCTCCTTCAGCCATTACTACATCATCAGCATCAACTGAATGGGCTGCCGGATCCAGATTTGTGCGGACCGGCTCATTCTCTTCGACCTTTATTTCGACAAAAGCATCTCCGTATGTGTCCGGCATATCATAATAAACAGTGTAATTCCATGTACCGGCAGCGGAACCGTATAAACTTCTGAGGGTTCCTCCGCCCGCCTTCATAATGAGTGAACCGGCATCATCCAGCACGGCATTATCATAAGAATAATCCGGAGAATACGGGAAATCCACAACTCTGTCCTTTTCAGCCACAACACCGCCCACACAGTCAAACCTGCTCTCATCCGCAACATATATCTGTAACCCATCATAATCTATCAGGTGTTCCATATCTGCGGCAAGATAAATCGGCAGAGTCTCATATGCTTCAGGTGAAGCAATGACCGCTGTCTTCCCCGATTGCATAGAGTTATCCAGATATCGGGTGGTCCCTCCCAATATCGTCTGCCGGGCTGATTTTGCACCATCGCTTACTACGATATAATGTGTATCCCTACTGTAAACCCTGAGTTTTCTCCCTAATACTTTGTTATCATCTCCCACAATAAATGCTGTTTTAACCCCTTCACCCTCAATGATCCGATTAAGGTCCGCCAGTTTATC
Source organism: Flexilinea sp. (assembly GCA_036723985.1). GTDB lineage: Bacteria > Chloroflexota > Anaerolineae > Anaerolineales > Anaerolineaceae > Flexilinea. The sequence continues at coordinate 6,471 of DAIMGK010000101.1, read as the reverse complement.
AGACTCCAGTACTGTCTTCGCATACACCCATTGTGCATCACCATACAGCATCGAAGCGGCAAAGATCCCGACGATCAATACCTGAAGGCTGCAGATCTGCACTTCGTTAAGTTTTCCCAATCGCGGAAAATCCTCCATCATCATTGCCACCATGAAAAAAGACGGCAGCATCGGGATCAGATGGTATCTGCTCTCAAAAACCGTGGCTCCGTATTTTAAATCAAGGAAACTGAACATCAGTGCATTGACCAGCATAAGTGAAAGAATATATCCGTTCATATTTGATATTTCTTTCTTCTTTATGCATGTCACGGCGGTATATACTATTGCTGTGATCAATATACAGGTGGCTGCAAAATCAATTGCCGTGCCTGCGGCTTCGGCAGAAAAAAGGCTTACCTGATTATGGATCGTCAGACCGCCAAACAGCTCAAAAAGTCCCGCAACGCTTGCAAACAATGCATCGATCCATTTACTTGAAGTAAGAATATACTTCCTATCTGCTGCCGAGGAAAACCCCAGAGCTTTCTGTATTGCTATCCCCGAGATCGCGGCGAGGACTGCTGTAACCCCAATGACAATCCTTTTTGATCTTATCTGTCTGTAATCGCCTTTCAAAAAGGCGCTGACTATTTCCCATAGGATTAATGGACATACCGCGCAAATGACCATATACGGCCCGCTGCTTAGGCCGGTAAGAAACACGATGAACAGCATGAGAACAGCCCTGATTGCATATTTCCTAAATCCATATCCCCTGTCGATATCCAGCACCAGACTGATCATGAGCAGCGGCACCAGCGCCCTTAATGCGTAAAATCCTCCGCCCACAAACAGCATCCGCCAGTATCCGAGCATTATCATGCTGTACGGAATAAGAAACAGCAGAATACCGAACCTCTTCCATCTCACTGAAATATTGACATTGCTCAATACGCAATTTACCACATATATATACAGGAATACCACCAGGCTGTTGGTAATGCCTCTCGACAGGAAGATATCTCCAGTGAAATGATAAAGAAACGCTGATATGATCGCTGCCCCGTCAAGGTCCATAGATGCCTGATAACTGTACTCAGACGGGAAGATCTTCCCCTGGCTTCCCATCTCCATTTCATGGAGGTAGGCACTTGACGAATCATAATCGATGATGATATTCGCCCGAAACAGGTTCATATATAGAATAAAGGCTATCTGCACAATAAGTGCAGTAAGCACGGCTTTGTCCAATATCTTACCGGTCATCGCTCCACCTTTCAGGAAGATCGTACTCTTGATTGATCTTTTCATCCGTCACGATCTCGTTATTCAAATATTATGTGTCAGGCCATACCTGAAACTGTCTGTTTGAAATACGGCCTCCTCCATATGTTGAAGCAGCAGGCCGATTCTCTTTACTGTCATATTGCGGAACTCTTGCCGCTGCATCATTTTCCTATCTTTTTCCGCTTCAAACACCAGGTCGCTGATTCTCATCTCTATTTCTTTGATGATCCCGGAGCCGTATTTTCTGACGGTATCGCTGTATGCATATGCCCTTCTGTCAGTACTCTGCAAATTATATGAAATAATCTTTAATTCACTTTCCAAACTATCAGCATTACTTTTTTCTTCAGTGAGAGCCATGGCGGAACATTTTTGCAGGAATCAACGATTTCTTCAGCTTTCATATAAAGCGGGTCATTGCCCGGATTTGAGATAATGAGCATCGTTATTGCATAAGACACAAGTTTGGGTTCATAGGTCTCTTTTGCAAATCCTAAAGATTTCAGATATTCAGCTCTTTGCAGCGCTGCAACATATGCATCCCGCTTATTTTTCAGGGAAAAACATTGGGACAGGCTGCCTTTCCGATAAATGTAATAGTAAGGGATATCCGGCAGTATAACGATTCATCTTGCCTGAAGAACGATTTTGTGAGTGACCGCGAGATCTTCGAAGGCCATGTCTTCCGGAAAACGGATCACATCAAACAATGTTCGTTTATATAGCTTGTTCCAGGCGGCAGTACCGCAATTTTTCAGAGCGTCTTCTGTGTTTACGATACCTGTCAGCGCAGCGTTTTTACCTTTCCGAACCTTTCCGTTCTTCATTCCACATGCCTGAAAAATAACAAGATCTGCATCATTACTGACCGCTGCTTTGTATGGAATCTCACAATAAGTCGGTTCCACCCTGTCGTCGCTGTCGACAAACATCAGCCATTCGCCATGGGATCGTTCAATCCCATAATTCCTTGCCGCGGAAAGGCCTCTGTTTGCTGTATGAAAGACACGAAAACGAGTGCCTGAATATTGATCGGCAATCTCACCGCTTCTGTCTGTTGATCCATCGTCAATCAGGATGAATTCAACATCAGTGAATGTCTGGGCAGCCAGGCTGGCAAGACATTTAGGAAGATATGCCTCTGCATTAAAGATCGGTACAATAACTGATATCATAGTTGATAAGAATAATCAATCACTTTTTTGTCGATAACGAGTATGGACTTCCCCGCATCACATATTTTCCGGGACCGGACCAAGCCATACTTGACATAATCTCTGAAAACGCGGTTCGCTTGAAGCAGCCACCGGTTTCCCTGCTCTGTATGGAATGGGCTTTGTCCGATTCAGATGCTGCGCGGGGAAACCGGCCGCCAATTCCTATAAGAATTTACTTTATAAAGATTAACAATAATTCTAACACAAGAAAAAAGCTAAATCCGGACCAATTCAGGTTTTTTAAGCACATAAAACTCATCTTGTCAACCGGCATTATTGCCGGTCCATTTTTCGTTCTCCTTTTATTTCCCTATTCTGTAAAAGTCAGGTTATAATGTTTTTTATCGGGGAATCCTAATTTGCGTATATTCAAATGCACACAGGAAAACTGCATAACTATTTAGTACTTTCGGCAAAAGACAATTATGAAAATGAACAGCCAAAAAATGAGACTCAAAAAATCAAATATGGATGATGACGGTCGATTTGTGGAAATAGGGAGAGATTACGAAGGAAATGTAATTCGTGCCTATGAAGGTATCGACATGAAGGAAGTGTACCGAAAGAAATTTTTTTTGTATAAATTCGGAAAAAGAGTGTTTGATTTGGCCGCTTCCTGTATGATCCTGATTGTATTATCGCCGCTGTTTCTTGTGGTGGCTATTCTAATCAAAAGAGAGGATGGAGGACCGGTTTTTTACAGCGGGAAACGCTGGGGCAAGGATTTTAGATATTTCCCGATGCATAAATTCCGTTCCATGTGTGTTAATGCGGAAGATAAAACAAATGAGGTGCTTCAGCCTGAAGATAAAAATGGAATGGCATTCAAGATAAAAAATGACTTTCGAATTACAAAGATTGGCAAATGGATGCGAAAATCTTCTGTGGATGAACTTCCTCAGTTTTGGAATGTAGTTAAAGGACAAATGAGCATCGTAGGCCCCCGCCCGATTCAAATTATAAGAGAGACTGGTGATCCATACGAACTTCAGCGCTGGTGTATCAAACCGGGTATTACATGTTATTGGCAAGTCTGCGGCCGGGCTGACGTGCCATGGGATGAATGGGTTGAGATGGATCTGCGGTACATTACTGAAATGAGTATCGGGACTGATATTAAGATAATGTTAAGAACCGTAACTGCTGTCCTGGAACGGAACGGAGCGAAATAGCTTTTCTTTCTTGTTCATAGTATTCCTTCACAAGGGATCTATATCCTGATCATCCCGGATAATGAAAAAAATCAGATATCCTGCAAAAGAACTGTTTTAATCGTTTATGGAGTTATTACTTAATGTCTGATATTAAGATTATCGTCGCAACACATAAAAAAGTGAAAATGCCTAAAGATGAAATGTATCTGCCATTGCACGTGGGCCGGGAAGGAAAAGACGACCTGGGATACAAAGGGGATAATACCGGGGATAATATTTCCGTGAAAAACAGTTCCTGGTGTGAATTAACAGGACTTTATTGGGCATGGAAAAATCTTGATTGCGATTATATCGGTTTCGTACAGTATCGAAGATACTTTATGAAAAAAAAGAAGGGCGATTTTTTTGAAAGTATATTGGACAAAGAAGAGGCCGAACAGTTATTACAGAAAGCTGATGTTGTCCTTCCTAAACACAGAAATTATCTGATTATGAACCTTGAAGACCATTTTAATGGTTATGATTTTACAATTCCCACGGACATTATGAATTTGAGAAAAGCAATTCATGAAATTTCACCTGATTATGACGATGTATTCAATATTGTTATGCAGAGAAAAACAGCCCATATGTTTAATATGTTCATCATGAAAAAAGAGTTGGCGGATCAATTCTTTGAGTGGGAATTTTCAGTACTGGAATGTTTTGAAAGACTGATCGGGGAGGACCGGGGCCGTTTGGTTGGTTACGCAGCAGAACAATTAATTGACGTCTGGTTAGAAAAGAATGGTTACAGTTACATTGAATGTGATGTCGCTTATAAGGATAAAAAGAATAACTTGTACAGAAAAATCGATTTTTTATGCAGAACCCTGGGAATCAGACACAGATTTATCAATGTCTAAAAAATCCCGTAAAACGGGGCCGCTTTCCCCATCATCGCAGACGATCTCAACCCATCCGGGGTGAGACATTTCCGGCAGCTCTTGATTTTTGAAGCAAGGTATCTGATTGATGTATCAACCGAAGCCGATAACAGAATCAAGATCAGAATAAACATTGACAGCTGGATTTGTTGCAAATATCAATAGCTAAGTTCTATATCATTTGCCCAAGTCTCAATTTTCTTTTCCATGATAACACTAACCATTTTTTTCCTCAATCATTTTTTCCAATGCTGCAGCGATTACTTGATCCATATCGTAATATTTATATTGCCCAAGTCGACCTCCGAAAATTACATTTTCATTCTTAGCCAGCTTTTGGTATTTATTCAGCAGTGTGTTATTCCTTTCATCATTCACCGGATAATATGGCTCATCTCCAGGCTTCCATTCAGAACTATACTCCTTACTAATGACAGTTTTCGGGATATCGTCTCCATTTTCGTCCCTCCCAAACTCAAACCATTTATGCTCAATTATACGAGTCCAAGGAGTTTCGGAATCTGTATAGTTTACAACAGCATTACCCTGAAAGTTTGATATGTCTAATACTTGTGTCTCAAAGCGCAGACTTCTATATTCCAAAGCACCAAAAGAATAATTAAAATAAGCATCTATAGGACCGGTATAAATGATCTTTTTTGTTCGAATTTTCCAATTTTCCTTATCCTTGAGAAAATCCATGCCAGTCCTTACCTCAATACCTTCCAGCATGTTTTCAACCATTTTGGTGTATCCGTCTTTTGGTATTCCCTGGTACAAAGAGGTGTAATAATTATTGTCAAAGGTATATCTCACCGGAAGCCGTTTTATCATAAAAGCAGGAAGTTGATTACACTGTCGCCCCCATTGTTTCTCAGTATAACCCTTCACCAGTTTCTCATATATATCTCGACCGACCAGAAAAATGGTCTGTTCTTCCAGATTCTTAGGCTGACCAGTTATTTCTTTTCTCTGCTTTTCAATCTGTTTTACAGCTTCATCTGGCGTTATTACCCCCCACATCTTATTGAAGGTATACATATTAAAAGGTAAGCTGTAAAGCTCCCCTTTAAAGTTTGCCACAGGAGAGTTTGTAAATCGATTGAATACAGCGAATCTCTGGACATAAGACCATACCTTATCGTTGTTGGTGTGAAAGATGTGAGCACCATACTTATGGACGTTGATTCCCTCTATCTTTTCAGTATACACATTGCCGGCGATATGATTTCTTTTTTCAATTACACAAACTTTTTTCCCTGCATCTGTTAATTCTCGAGCGCAAACAGCCCCATAAAGTCCAGCCCCTACAATAAGATAATCGTACATTCTTTATCCCTTATAAACATTATGGAATAATTTTACTCGTTCAAGAGGATAAGCAACCCTAAATAATAATTTTTACCATGAATAATTCTGCCTCGCGGTAATTTTTATCGAAAAATAGCGTAAATAATTCATAAGTAAAAAGTTATTCCTATAATTATAACATTCGTATCATAATTATCACTCTGGCATTTGTCAGCACTGAGGATTTGATACAAAGTCATACCTTTTAACGATTAGAACCTTTTAACGATTGCAGAGGCTATCGTTAAAAGGTTCAGGACAATCGTTAAAAGGTTTGATTATTTTTTATTTCACAGACAAACCGGAATTTTTGAGATTACACGCTCGGTTTTTGATTCAGTACACGTTCGAGCGCCACCCAGCCCAGGTATTCCGGATGATCTCCGGTCAGAGCGGTCAACTTTTCGATTGCCAGATAGTCATCGATTCGGACCATGTCCCATGCATGGATCACTCGGCCGTCCCCAAAACTTATGCCGCAATGCCCCCAGTTGACCGGACCGTTTTCGCCTGGACACAGGCAGTCATAGAATACGAACGCGCCTCGCTCCGGAA
>DAIMGK010000100.1:5738-17228 GCA_036723985.1 Flexilinea sp. | reverse complement strand
GCGCCCTTTTTATATTTCATTTTATTTATTGCAAAGGCAAAGGCGTCTTTTCAGAGGGACGTCCTTGCCTTTTTTATTTTTATTTTGTAAGGAGTTATAACATGGCTACAGTATCAGATTATTTTGGAAGCATGGTATTCGATGACCGTGTGATGCGGGCAAAACTTCCGGCAGACGTTTATCAGTCGCTGCGGAAGACGATCGACGAAGGAACAAAATTGAATCCTAACGTCGCGAATGCTGTTGCGGAGGCCATGAAGAATTGGGCAATTGAACGCGGAGCGACCCACTTTACACACTGGTTCCAGCCCCTGACCGGGATCACCGCGGAGAAACATGAAAGCTTTATCACACCTTCCCCTGACGGAAGCGTAATTATGGAGTTTTCCGGAAAGGAACTCATTCAGGGGGAACCGGACGCGTCATCCTTCCCAAGCGGCGGGCTTCGCGCTACCTTTGAGGCAAGAGGCTACACAGCCTGGGATCCGACTTCCTATGCCTTTATCAAAGGAAAAACCCTCTGCATCCCTACCGCTTTCGGTTCCTACAGCGGGCACGCGCTGGATAAGAAGACACCGCTGCTGCGTTCCATGGAAGCGCTGAACAAACAGGCGCTGCGGATCCTGCGCCTTTTCGGCAACGATACCGCGAAACATGTCGTTTCCTCTGTCGGTCCGGAACAGGAATATTTCCTGGTCCCGAAAGACCTCTATGACAAGCGTCCGGACCTGCGGTTTACCGGCCGCACACTGTTCGGCGCGAAACCGCCGAAGGGGCAGGAACTGGATGACCATTATTTCGGAGCGATCAAACCGGTTGTCGCGTCTTTCATGGAAGAACTGAACGAGGAACTGTGGAAGCTCGGCGTTTTTGCGAAGACCGAACACAATGAAGTCGCACCGTCACAGCATGAGCTGGCCCCGATCTATACCACTACCAACATTGCCACGGATCAGAACCAGCTGACCATGGAGATCATGCAGAAAGTCGCGGTAAAGCACGGGCTGGTTTGTCTGCTTCATGAAAAACCCTTTGCCGGCGTCAACGGCAGTGGCAAACACAATAACTGGTCCATCGCCACGGATGACGGACAGAACCTGCTGGCTCCCGGCGAAACGCCGTACGAAAACGCACAGTTTCTGCTGTTCCTCTGCGCGGTCCTCAAAGCTGTTGATGATTATCAGGATCTGCTGCGTCTGGCTGTCGCGACCGCGGGCAACGACCATCGTCTGGGCGCGAATGAAGCGCCTCCGGCTGTCATTTCCGTTTTCCTCGGTGAAGAACTGACCGGGATCCTGGAAGCGATCGAGATGGATGCTCCCTATCAGGGCGTGGAAAAGAAACAGCTGAAACTTGGTGTGAACGTTCTGCCGCGCTTTACACGTGATACGACTGACCGCAACCGGACTTCCCCGTTTGCTTTTACCGGAAACAAATTTGAGTTCCGTATGCTGGGCTCCTCCAACAGCATCGCCTGCGCGAACATCATGCTGAACAGTGCTGTAGCGGAAAGCCTGAAGATCTACGCGGACAGGCTGGAAAAGGCGGAAGACTTTGAAACGACCCTGCATGAGATGATCAAAAAGACCATCAAAGACCACAAACGTATCGTCTTCAACGGCAACGGTTACGATGAATCCTGGATCAAAGAGGCTACCGAAGTCCGCGGATTGCTCAACTACCGCACGACAGCCGACTGCATGCCGCACCTGCTGGATGAGAAGAACGTGACCATGCTGACATCCCATCGTGTATTCTCTGAGGCGGAACTGCAGTCAAGGTGTGAGATCATGCTGGAAAACTACTGCAAGTCGATCCTGATCGAGGCGAGGACGATGGTGGACATGGCAAGGACCCAGATCCTGCCCGCGGTGGAAACCTATGCTTCCGATATCGCGAAGGCCGCGGCAGCGAAAAAAGCCGTTCTGCCGGATCTTTCCTGCGCATATGAAAGCTCTCTGATCAAGAAACTCTCCGAAAAGATCAATGCGATCAACGCCTGTATCGAAGACCTGGAAAACGCGATCCTGGATATGGATGGCGTCAGCGACACGATCACGGAGGCGGAATTGATCCGCGATACGCTCCTTCCGAAAATGTCAGAACTGCGGATCCCCTGCGATGAGGCCGAGACGATCACAGCCAAGAAGTATTGGCCCTTCCCGACCTACGCGGACCTGCTTTTCGGAGCGAAATGATGAGTAGGATGTAGATGGCAGGTGGCAGGATTCAGACAGTTGTGCTAAGTTTAGAAAATCGGAGAACCATCAACCACCAACCACTCCTGAGGAGGAATTATGTGCTCGATCATGGGATATTGCGGCATCTGTGCCGATAAAGATGCATTTTTAGAAGGGTTTTCACGAACAAAATCACGGGGACCCGATGACAGCCGGATCGTGGATACCGGCAAAGGGCTGCTGGCATTTCACCGGCTGGAGATCATGGGTCTTCATCCGGAAGGAATGCAGCCATTTGAACTGGACGGAAGCTATGTCGTCTGCAACGGGGAATTGTACGGATTCGAAAAACAGCGGGAGATGCTGAAAAAAGCCGGATATACGTTTCAGAGCGACAGCGACTGCGAGATCATCCTTCCGCTTTTCTTTGAATACGGAACGGATATGTTCCCGAAACTGGACGCTGAATTCGCGATGATACTTTTTGACGGAAAAACCGGTGAATTCCTCGCGGCAAGAGACCCCATCGGTATCCGTCCGCTGTATTACGGATATGATCGGAACGGTGTGATCATATTCGCCAGTGAACCGAAAAATCTGGTCGGGCTTACCGACAAGATCCTGCCCTTCCCTCCGGGTTATTATTATAAAGGCGGAGAGTTCATCCGTTATTGCGATATTGCCGCGGCGGATGAACCTTCTGCCGATGATTTGGAAACGGTGTGCAGGAATATTCATGACAAGCTGATCGACGGAGTCCGGAAGCGTCTTGTGGCTGATGCCAAAGTCGGTTTCCTGCTTTCCGGCGGTCTGGATTCTTCACTGGTCTGTGCGATCGCCGCGAAAGAATGCAGCCATCCGATCGAGACTTTCGCGATCGGCATGACGGAAGATGCCATTGACCTGAAATACGCTAAGCAGACAGCGGATTTCATCGGCTCCCATCATACTGAAGTTTATATGACTCCGTATGAAGTCATTGAAACGCTGGAACAGGTTGTTGAGCTGCTCGGCACTTATGACATCACGACGATCCGTGCCAGCATGGGAATGTATCTTTGCTGCAAGGCGATCCATGAGCGGACAGACATCCGTGTCCTGCTGACCGGTGAGATCTCGGATGAACTTTTCGGATATAAATACACGGATTTCGCCCCGTCGGCGGAAGCTTTCCAGGAAGAAGCGGAAAAACGCATCCGGGAACTGCATATGTACGATGTGCTCCGTGCGGACCGCTGCATCTCCGTGAACTCACTGGAGGCCCGGGTGCCTTTCGGCGATCTTGATTTTGTCCATTATGTGATGAATATTGATCCGGAATTGAAACTGAACAGGTACAATAAAGGCAAATATCTGCTGCGGCATGCTTTTGAAGGGGATGGATATCTTCCGGATGAGATCCTCTGGCGGGAAAAAGCCGCGTTTTCGGATGCGGTGGGTCATTCCATGGTCAATTATCTGAAGGAATACGCCGAAAGCAAGTATACCGATGAGGAGTTCGAGGAACGCCGTCAGAAATATGAATACGCACAGCCATTCACAAAGGAATCACTGCTTTATCGGGAGATTTTTGAGAAATATTATCCGGGACAGGCTGAAATGATCGTTGATTTCTGGATGCCGAACAGGAACTGGGAAGGCTGCAACGTGAATGATCCTTCCGCTCGTGTTCTTTCCAACTACGGAGACAGCGGAAAATAGCAGCCGTCGTCAGGCAGGTGGTCGGCGGGGACGGTTTCCGCATGCTCAGAATTGAGCAGAAGGGAACCGTCCTCACGTTAGAAGGAATGACTGCAGAAGAGAAGGATAAAGAAATGGCAAAATTTATTTTCGTTACAGGCGGTGTGGTTTCCGGACTTGGCAAAGGCATTACAGCCGCGTCATTGGGGCGGCTCCTGAAGTCCAGAGGGCTGAAAGTCGCCGCGCAGAAGTTGGATCCCTATATCAATGTGGATCCGGGTACTATGAGCCCGTATCAGCATGGGGAAGTGTATGTAACGGAAGACGGCGCGGAAACCGATCTTGACCTCGGGCATTACGAGCGCTTTATTGACGAAGACTTGAATAAATATTCCAACCTGACATCCGGGAAAGTTTACTGGAATGTCCTGAATAAGGAACGGCGTGGTGAATACCTGGGTGAGACAGTTCAGGTGATCCCGCATATCACGAATGAGATCAAGAACTTTATCTATGCGGTCGGGAAAAAAACAAACGCTGATGTGGTCATCACGGAGATCGGCGGTACGACCGGAGATATCGAGAGCCAGCCGTTTCTGGAAGCGATCCGGCAGGTCAGCCTGGAACAGGGACGGGGCAACAGCCTGTTCATCCATGTTACGCTTGTGCCTTATCTTCACGGAAGCGGTGAACATAAATCCAAACCGACGCAGCACTCTGTCAAGGAACTGCAGGGCATGGGGATCCATCCGGACATCATTGTGCTGCGCTGCAATGAACCTTTGGAACAGGGGCTCATGCAGAAGATCGCCATGTTCTGCAATGTCAGTCCGGATTGCGTGATCGAGAACCGGACGCTTCCGGTTCTCTATGAAGCGCCGCTGATGCTGGAACAGCAGTATTTTTCCGGAATCGTCTGCAGAGAGCTTGGCATCAAAGCCGCTGAACCGGATCTGAAGGATTGGTCATCCATGGTGGAGCGTGTAAAAAATCCGGAAAAGCAGGTCATCATCGGCCTGGTCGGAAAATATGTGCAGCTTCATGATGCGTATCTCTCTGTCGCGGAAGCCCTGCATCACGCCGCCTATTCGCTTGGTGCGGAGGTGAATATCCGCTGGATCGACAGCGAAATAGTGACGGAGGACAGTGCTGATGAGATCCTGTCATCCTGTGACGGTATTATTGTACCCGGCGGATTTGGACAAAGAGGGATCGAAGGAATGATCACCACGGCAAAATACGCACGGGAAAAGGGTGTACCCTATTTGGGACTCTGTCTTGGAATGCAGATCGCGGTGATCGAATTTGCCCGGCATGTCTGTGGATTTTCTGACGCGAATTCTGGTGAATTTGACCCGGGATCAAAGCATAAAGTCATAGATTTCCTTCCGGATCAGAATGATAACGTGGCAAAAGGCGGGACACTGCGTCTGGGGGCTTACCCCTGCAGGATCGCTTCGGATACGCATATGGCACGGTGCTATGGCATGGAGACCATCAGCGAACGGCATCGTCACCGCTATGAGTTCAATAATATGTTTCGTGCGGAATTGGAATCCGCCGGACTTGTCCTCAGCGGAACGAGCCCGGACGGGAGCATTGTGGAAACGGTGGAAATCGCGGATCATCCGTTTTTTGTCGGAGTGCAGTTTCACCCGGAGTTCAAGAGCCGTCCCAATAAACCACATCCGCTTTTCCGCGGTTTCATCAAAGCTTCATTACGGGATTTCTGATGATCGAATCTCCTTATCAGTTTTGAGAACAAAAATAAAACAAAATGCGTATAATGAATGAGGGTTCTGATGGAAAAGATTTTGCGGCAGGGTTCAGGCGGTAAGCGGACCATCTAAACGCAGCAGATGCCCCTGTTATGAGAGGATAAGCAGGATCAGGATCGGTTGATCCGAAATACAGGAATTTTTGCTGCCTGCCCCTCTTTTTTTGACGTTTTTCCCGGTGACAGTTATGCCGGCGCGTAACCGTCACCGTCTGAACAGGAACGACAAATTGAACATTGATCTGATGTTCTCCATTGATAAATCTGGTCATCAATAACGCAGTTCTATAATTACAGGAGCAGTTTCCGGCATACATTTACTGCGCCGGTCCGGAAACGACTTTAGAAAATGGCAAAAAAACATACTGTTGAGCTGGTCGGTCCTACCGGCCGCCGCGTTGGCCGGGTCATCCGCAGCGCTGAAAAAGATACTTACTTCGATGATGACATTCACTATGAATGGAAAGCCCGTGGGAATGTTCGTGATGCTGCGGAATATGCAGGTGATCCCGACACGACCTGGTTCCGCGGCCGCCGCAGTGCCGGCTGGAAAAACAGTAAGAACCGCCACCAGTGGGAACATCGCATCAGCGAACTCGAAAAAAAAGAAAAAAGACGCGCGAAAAAGGCCCGCCGCTTTGCCCTGGCTGACCGTAATGCGGCTTGTAAGTTCTGACGGAAACAGTTCCCCCGAGGTATGAGGGGAACTGTCTTCTACTGTAAGAGCTTAGTTTGTATTTGCCCTCCGCGTGCGGGATAGTTTGCTTCATAAGGTGCGGGAACGTGTATTCGTGTGTTTGCAAAAGCGGGAGCCGTAAGGAACCGCTGCGCTGAATTATGATTCGGCTCTTGAGTTTCGCTCCGCACCTGATTTCCGGGCACATCGCCCCCATCCCCCCGCTTAAGAAGGTATCATGCTCTTTATAGGACTCACACGCATTCGCGGTGGTCACCTTTTTATTTAATCCACGTATGCTGATCGTTACTGTACAGACTTAACAATAGCACTTGGACAAATACGATTGGCTTGCCTTTCCAAAGGCTTGAGGAGCCTGCTCTTCAAGGTGTGGGTTTCGCTCAATCGATTCATAGCAGAAGCTTTGCCATGCGTCAGACGCCTCGTGAGAACCTTCCCTCATCCATTTCAGCTAATATTGCAGCATGAATATTCTTGCGGTGTATTCTTCGGGAAGTTTTACCGAAAGAGAGGATGAACCGCTGTTCCATGAATATTCACAGGGTGCTTCCCGGGGAAAAAGCTGCCGGACTTTCACTTTCTTATCCTTCAAAAAATTCACCGGTAAGACCACCGTGTCATCCATGCTGTTCCTGCGCCATACGGCGATATAGGCTTTTCTTTCAGTTCTGAGTCCCAGACTCACCCACGGATCAGTATAATTCGACAGGCCGATGGGCCAGAATGGGTATGACTGCCTGATATCCTTCCTCATCCGTTTGTAGGTCCGGATGCCCTCATGCACTAACTTTTTCCCTGATGGTGATATTTCGGCAAGATGCCCTGACTGATGAATGCGGAGCATCATGGCGTTGACCATATTGAAGATCGTCTGTTCATCGTCTCCGTCTGTCAGCGGATAAGACCAGACTGCTGCCTGTTCCGGTGTAAGAACGGACGGCGCGTTGGCGGAAATGGTGGCATATACACGGTAATCTTCCACATCGCTTGTGGATTGGATCGAATGACGGGAAAGCATCGCGTGATCCATCCTCAACCCGCCGCTGGAGCAGTTCTCAATGATCAGATCAGGATAGCGCGCGAAGACGGCATCCAGCCATTTCAGATAGGCGCGTTCGTGTTCCAGAAGACCGTCTCCGTAACTGTCCGCGTTGATCTCCGTACCGATGCCGGGTTCGATGTTGTAATCCATTTTGATATACCCGACATGATACTGCTGCACAAAACGGTCTATGATCTCATCCGCGAAAGCGCGAACATCCGGATTGCGGAAATCCAGCTGATAACGGCTGCGGTCATAGATCCGTTTCCCATGCCGGCAGAAGAACCAGTCATCCGGGAGTTTCTTCGCGAGTTCGCAATTGATCCCCATTACTTCGATCTCAAGCCAGACACCGGGGATCATCCCTTTGGAGCGAATGTGGTCCATCAGCCACATCAATCCCTCCGGAAACCGTTCCGGGGAAGGTTTCCATTCACCTACACTGTCCCACCAGAATCCGGCGGAATACCAGCCGGCATCAATGCAGTAATATTCACAACCGGCTTTGGCGGCAGCATCGATGAGAGGCAGTTCTTTCGCGGTGGTCGGATCCGCAAACAGGCAGTTCATATAATCATTGAAAATGACAGCAAGGTTTTCGTTATCTTTGTTCGGACGGCGGATGCGCCGCCGGTATTTTGTCATTTCTTCATTTGCTTTTTCAAATCCGCCTGTTACCGGCGAAACTGCCGCGGGAACAGAGATAAAACGTTCCCCGGGTCTGAGGTTTTTCGACCAGTGCGCCCAGGTCTCGCTCGGTCCGCTCAGTTGCAGATAGAGAAATCCGGTCTGGTCACTGATCTCCCAATGCCAGGAACCGTTGTGTTCGATCTGCCACAGAAGGCTTTCCCCGGTTTCCGTATCTTCCAGAAAACCGGCGGGAATAAATTCTTTCGCGGACCAGTTTCCCGTGTTGATCACATTGATGGTTTTCGACGAACGGCTGATATGGACCGGCTGGTTCAGGCAGAGCCCGAGATCCGGAAGAGAATACACCTTCCATTGGATCTCCCGCTGCCAGGAATTATGCGGAATGTGCAGCCTGAGCTTGTCATCCCGTTTCCGTATCCCGCCTTTCCCCAATCCGGTCAAAGCGAAAGAGGAAACATATTCCAGCGTCTGTGTTTCTCTTCCCCGGTTTTCCACTTCCGTCCAGCTGCGGATGACCTGAATGCCATCATAGAATTGAAAACAGCTGTATACCGCCAGGCCGGTTTCGGCGTCTCCGGTGAGAAAAGTCAGCTTTCTCCCGTATTCATTCCGTTCGTCAAGGCAGCTGTCATACTTCAGCCTGTATCCGGGCGCGGTCACGATGAACTTTGTCCCGTGACGTTCCTCAGGCCGGTCAATGCCGGGAACCTGTACTTCCGCAAGCCGGAAACCGCGTTTGTTTTCTTCCGGAATGGAGGCGGGATTATAGGGCAGTGAGGACAAATGCAAAAGCTTCAGCGTCCCGTCATCCGCTTTTTCCAGGTTCATATAAATGCCGTTTTCATAAAATTCCAACATGCTCGTCATCCTTTACACGATCTCGAAAAATATACACCGAGAAAATCATTCTTCAGTGATATTCGTCTTCCCATCCGTTATTTCAGCCCTGAATTTTGGTTTCGGTCTGTTTGACCTCATAAGTTTTGACATCTTTCCCTTTATGAACGATCAGCTTCAGACCGGGATGAAAATGACTGAGAGACAGTGTGATCTGATCGTTTTCGCAGCGGAAGGATGCTTCCAGAACGGTATTCCCATGGATATCCGGAATTCTTATTTGATCCGATCCTCCGTTCTTCGGTTCATAAATGTGAAGTTCGAGCCCTTCCAGATAGTCATAGTCGGGTCGGGTCCTGCATGCGCCAAGCGGAAGGAGAGTGTTCTCCCGAACATAGATCGGCAGAGAGAAATAATCATAGGTATCGCCAAACCAGCGGCCTCCGCTTCGCTTTTCGTCGGAATAAAGGTGCGTCCAGGTTCCTTCCGGCAGGTAGTAATCCACATGCCCTTCTTCATTGAATACCGGCGCGATGAGCAGTTTGCTCCCCAGCATATACTGCATATCCAGCCAGGAAACAGCCGGATCGTGAGAAAATTCGAGTACCATCGGACGCATTTCCGGAATGCCGGTCTCATGCGAATAAACTGCCTCTGCGTATAGATATGGCATCAGCCGGGATTTCCATTCGGTAAAGAACCGCAGCACATCACAGGCTTCCTCATCAAAAAGCCAGGGGACCCGGTAGCTCTTGGAACCGTGGAGGCGGCTGTGGGTGGAGAGCAGGCCGAACGCGCACCAGCGTTTGTATACGTCCGGCGTCGCGGTCTCTTCAAAACCGGAAATGTCGTGGCTCCAGAAGGAGAATCCCGAAAGCATCAGGGAAAGGCCGCCGCGCAGGGTCTCGGCCATGGAGTTGTAGCTGGCGGAACAATCGCCGCCCCAGTGAGCGGGGAATTTCTGACCGCCGGCTGTCGCGGACCGCGCGAAAAGCACGGCTTCACCTTTTCCGCGGGTCTCTTCCAGAACCTCAAAACAAGCCTGATTGTAAAGATAAGTATAGTAGTTGTGCATCAGGAGCGGATCCGAGCCGTCATAATATTTGACATCAATGGGAATGCGTTCGGCAAAATCCGTCTTGAAACAGTCTATTCCGGACATGACCAGTTCCCGCAGTTTATTCTGGTACCATTTTTTCGCTTCCGGGTTGGTAAAGTCCACGACTGCCATCCCTGCCTGCCAATTGTCAACCTGTTTGATCCCTTTTCCGTCATCACGCTCCAGGAAATATCCGTTTTTCAGGCCTTCTTCGAAAAATTCACTGCCCTGGGCAACATAGGGATTGAACCAGGCGCAGGTATGCAGTCCGCGGTCATGGCATTCCCGGAGGATCTTTTCCGGATCGGAGATGACAGCCTTATCCCATTCGAAATCCGTCAGATGGAATTCGCGCATCCAGAAACAGTCAAAATGGAATACATGGAGCGGGATGTTCCGTTCCGCCATGCCGTTGATAAAGGAAAGGATCGTGTTTTCGTCATAGCTGGTCGTAAAGGAAGTCGTCAGCCAGAGACCGAAAGACCAGGCGGGAGGCAGTGCCGGTTTCCCGGTGAGGTCCGTATAGCGCCGCAGGACATCTTTGGGTTCGGGCCCGTAGATGAAATAATAGCGCAGTTCCTCTCCGGGAACGGAGAATCCGACATATTCTACCTTTTCGCTGGCTGTTTCGAACTCTACCGGAGCAGTGTGGTCCACAAAAACGCCGTATCCGCGGTTCGTCATGTAGAAGGGAATGCATTTGTAAGCGACCTGTGAGGCTGTCCCGCCGTCTTCGTTCCAGGTCTGGATCACCTGCCCGTTTTTTACGAATGAGGTAAACCTTTCCCCGAAACCGTAAACACATTCTCCCGGATTCAGGGAGAGTTCGGAAACCATGTAGGGTTTATAGTTTCCGGAGAGATAATTCTCATCGCAAAACATGGTGGAAGGCTTTTTATCCCAGCGCATATAGCCGAGATTGCGGAATCCGCAGGATGTGATGACTTTGCCGTTAGCTTCAAAGGTCATCAGCCAGTCTTCATGCATTTTGACACGCAGTGTTACATCGCCGGAAGTCAGAATAGCTTCTTTCTCATTGATGTCAACGGTATAGGCTGCCGCGGATTCGGTAACATCAAAACGCGGTTCGTGGGGATCATATCCCTGGAAATGCCGTACCCGGACTTTGATGACATTGAGCCCGGCGGCAGTGAATTCAACGGTGAGGGCGGGCTGGTCAATGGTGCCGGCTCTTCCCGTGATTTTATTGGCAGGAGCCAGGACCCGCATCCCGCCGGGGATTTCTTCGGCCAGATAAGCCTGCGCCGCGTATATCGGATTCGAACGCTCACTTCGAAGCCAGTAACCTTCTGTGAATTTCATGATGGACCTCCGGTTTATTTTCTGATAGTTAATTGTTGATCGGTGTCAGTCGGAGTCTGATGATACCTGTAACGGGAAGAAGTATCTGCTTTGATTTCGCATTAAATCAACAGAACCGTCTTCATTGACTCAATATGAACTTAACTGCCATCGGTCAACAGCTGACTGTCTTCTGTGTCAAGAAAACAGGGTGTCTCAGGACAC
>DAIMGK010000100.1:0-5728 GCA_036723985.1 Flexilinea sp. | reverse complement strand
GAAATTCGGTGCGGATATTTCCGGAGAGATGAATGGCACGGATGCCTATGCACTGAAAGTAGCTGCAGAGCAGACGGATTATTTTGTATCCTCCAACACCCTGTTTTCAGATAATGAATTAGAAATTAGTTTTCGAGTTTGACCCAGGTTTCTTCGATCTGTTTGCAGGCTGTATCTTTGTCGATGGTGCCGGCAATGTAGGACTGGAGAATTTCACCCATGGCCTGATGGGAGGCGTCGGTGAAGTAGGTGATGGACAGGGCGGCAACGCCGTCGGATTCGGCAAGAGCATCACCCTGCTTGATTACTTCCATGTCCGGAGCTTCGGCACCCTTTACCGGAGGGATCACACCGGCAACGTTGTTGAACCAGGCTTTGCCGTAATCGCTGGTGTACCACCAGTTGACAAAGTCCAGAACATCCTGCAGGACCGCGGAATCTTTGTTGATGCGCAGAGCCTGGTCGGAACCGCCGATGACACGGGCATGATCCGGGTTGTCGTCCACCGGGTAGGCAACGAAGCCCAGATGCAGATCCGGATTGATCTCGAGCATATCAGCTTCGACCCAGGCGCCCTGGCCGACGACCATGGCAGCTTTGCCGATGGCGAAATCAGCGACTTCCGTGGCAAGGAAGGATTCCAGCGGTTTGGCGTCGCCGTATTTCACGACCAGGTCAATGAAATCGAAGAAGTTGTTGTAGAGGACCGGATAGTCAGCCCAGTGAGCTTCACCCTTGATGAAAGCGTCTGCCAGGGCAGCCGGATCATCGGAAGCGGCATCGAAGAAGGTCTGCCAGGCGTGCTTGAAGACCCACCATTCGCCGAAACCGGTGGTGAATGCCTGATAGCCGGCTTCGCTCAGTTTTTCAGCGGCTTCTTTCAGACCGTCGAATGTCTTCGGGAATTCAGCGATGCCGACTTCTTCGAAGATATCCTTATTGTAGAGCATACCGAAGTAGTTGCCCTTGATAGCGAAACCGTGGACTTCATCACCGCTCATCATCACGCCCTTGACCGCATCGGACATGGCCTCGGCAGCCGGCTGATCCGCGAAGTTGTAGGAATAATCGAGGTAGACAGCGATTTCCTTACCGGAGGTGGAACCGAAGATGTCGGGGGTGGAGCCGGCGTTGATCTTCGCCTTCAGCAGGGTCGGATAGTCGCTCTGGGTGGTTTCATAGTTGATGGTGACATCCGGGGCGACGGTCTTGTATTCTTCGATCAGCGAGTTGATCGCATCGGCATATTCCGGGCTGGGGATAAACATATAGATATCCGAAGCGGAGACGGCGCTGCACAGCATGGCTGCGAGAATGCAGACAAACAACAATACATTAATTTTCTTCATTTGTTTCTCCTTATAATTTTAAAAATCAGGGATCATGGGATCGGGTTCAGGTGTTAGTGAAACGAACGCCTTACTTCCAATTCCTGAATCCTGATTTATTCCCATTATCCCTTTACTGCTCCGGCGACAACGCCTTCGATGATGTATTTCTGCAGCAGGATGAACACAATGATGGACGGGACGATCGCCAGTACCATGGATGCCATGGCGTACTGCCATTGTGTGTTGAACTGTCCGACGAAGGTATACGCTGAAAGGACCAGGGTTTTCGTCTTCGCGTTGGAGTTGACCATCAGCAGCGGCAGGAGGAAGTCGTTCCAGATCCACATCACGTCCAAAACGATCACGGTGATCGTCACATTTTTCAGCAGGGGGAAGACCACGCTGATAAAGGTGCGGATCGTGGATGCTCCGTCGATCTTCGCGCTTTCATCCAGTTCCTTCGGGATCGTATGCAGAAAGTTGCAGTAAATGAACGTCGCCATCGGAATGCCAAAGCCCCAGTACTGAATACCGAGCCCCCAGATACTGCCGGACAGATGCAGGACATTCATGACTTTCAGCAGGGTGATCATGATCGTCTGGAAAGGGATCAGCATCGGTGTGATGATGAGCGTGTGAATGAAGTTCGTGTAGCGGTTCGGACGGCGTTCGATGATATAAGCTGTGAATGAGGAGAAGAAGACGATTCCGGCGATCCCGACGATAGTGATGATCACGTTGTTCAGGAAAAGGCTCCAGTAATTCATTTTATCCATGACATAACTGTAGTTTTTCCATTCGATCCTCGAAGGCAGAGCGATCACATCTGTCACGACTTCACGGAACGGTTTGACTGAGTTCATGAACATCAGGAAGACCGGGTAAATATAAACCAGCCCGACAATGACGATGATGACCTCAAGAATTACGAGATACAGGCGTTTTTTTGTTGCTCTTGTCATAATCCCACGTCCCTCTTATTGAATGCCTTCAGAACGACCTGTGTCAGGATCAGAACGAAGATGAAATAAATGATCGATTCCGCGGAACCGAGTCCGTAATTATTGTTTTGGAATGCTTCCCGGTAGATCTCCAGCGTAACGGAAGCTGTCGCTTTCCCCGGACCTCCCTGCGTCAGCGCCAGAATGATATCAAATACTTTCAGGGAATTTGTGAGGGACATGAAAACACAGGTCGTAATGGACGGCCACAGCATCGGAAAAACGATGGAGAAGAAACGCCGCACGCTGGACGCGCCGTCCACAGTCGCGGCTTCAAGGATATCCGTGGGGATGGCCTGCAGCCCGGCGATGTAAAGGACAATGTAAAAACCGATCGACTGCCAGATCCCGACAAAAGCGACGGAATAAAAAGCCAGGCTCGGATTACCGAGCCAACTGAGGTTCAGCCAGTTCCAGCCTGTTATCTCAAAAAGTTTCGCGAAGCCTTGGGAAAAGATAAACTTCCATATGAAACCGACGATCGTCATTGACATGATGTAGGGGATGAAAAACACACCGCGCATCAGGTTCGCGAGTTTAAATTTCTGCGTAAGCGCGACTGCCAGCGCCAGCGCAAAAATGTTGGCTATGACCATAAAGACAAAGGTGTATCTCGTCGTAAACAGGATCGACTTCAAAAAATTACTGCTGGTATCCGTAAAAATCGTAACAAAGTTCTGAAATCCGATAAATTCTGGATTTTTTGAAATACCGTTCCACTTCGTAAGCGAATAATAGCCGCTCAGGATAAAGGGAATATAAATCGTTACGGATACGAGTATCACAGCGGGAAGTGTAATTAATACATTCTCGATCTGTTCTTTGCGCTTCACTCCAATTTTTGGCATTATGCATTCCTTTGATAAAAATAATAGGCTATGACTATTCTACTGAGTTTCGGGTTTTATTGCAAATATGTATTGTCACGGATTATTAAGCCGAATTGTCAAAATTTCTTATGCCGAAAATCATATGACTGACAATCCGAATAAATGGATATGTTTCCGGATCAGCCGGTAAAAGGACGCGGGATGTGTGATCACAGGAACGGAAAAAGGGAGCATCGTCATAATGGTTTCCCGAAATTTCGTGCTCCCTCCGTTCTTTCCGTAAATTATTCTCCGGAAGCTTCTTGCTGGTCTAATAATTCATTGCCTTCAGCAGCCGGTCCATCAGTTCCGCGTTCCGAAGGGAGAACTCCGGCGTGACAAGCGGGGACTCGTGATCCTCGATGCAGCGCCCAAGCTGTTCAGCTTCGAGGGCGTAATTCGATCTCGCTTCAACAGTTCTGACAATCGTCTGACCGTTTGCGGTGATCGAATAGCTTAGCTTTCCGGCCTGGTTGTATTCAACCTCTGAGCGGATATTTCCTTTTGAGCCATGGATATATAATCTGTCCTGCCTGGCGTCAGAGCCAGGTTCAAAGATCATTCCCACGTTGAAGGCTGTCCGGACACCGTTTTCGAACCTGATCTGTGCCGCGTCAAAGATATCGACACCGTTGGCATCAAATTCCGCGTTGCACATGACGGATTCCGGAACCGAGCCGATAAGCGTCAGCGCCATTGTCGTACAATAACAGCCCAGATCGTACATCGCGCCGCCGCCCATTTCCTTATGGATCCTGATGTTCTCGATATATCCCTGGGTAATGAAGGCCGTTTCAAGGTAATCAACCGTACCGATGATCCCGCTTTCGATATCATTCTTGAGAGAAGCTATGTAAGGACTGTGGAGATACGCGTAGGCTTCCATCAGGATCACACCGTTTGCCTTCGCTTCATCATGCATTTCTTTAACATCCGCGGCAGTTAAAGCGAGCGGTTTTTCGCACAGCACATGCTTGCCGGCCCGCAGCGCTTTGATGCCCCATTCTTTATGAAGATGATTCGGGAGGGGGATATATACCGCCTGAACCAGAGGGTCCGCCAGTAACGGTTCATAGCCTGCGTATGCTTTTTGGAAACCGAATTCAGTGCGAAAACGCTCTGCTTTTTCCCGGGTTCTTCCCGCGATCGCATATAATTCGCAGTTCCCGGCATTTTTCATGCCCGGTATTGTGCAGCCTTTTGCAATATTTGCGGTGCCCAGAACACCCCATCTGACTGTCATATTGATGATTCCTTTCTGTTATTTGCAAAAAAGCAACGTTTTTATTTAATCCAAAATTTCTGCGGCTTCCTTCATCAGGTCAATGACAGGGAGGTGCTGGGGGCAGACTCCTTCGCACTGACCGCAGGCGATACAGTCGGAGGCTTTTCCGCTTCGCTGGATCAGCCCCGCATAGAAGTTTTTCGACCTCCAGTCATCCGGATAACGGCGAAGAGTGTTTATCGTCCTGAACACATCCGGTATGCTGATTTTCATCGGACAGCCGTCACAGCAATATCTGCAGGCCGTGCAGCCGATCTGCGGGATGCTCAGAATTTCTTCCGTTACCTCGTTTATGATCTTCAGTTCGTCTTCCGCGAGCGGTTCGAAATCAGTAAAAGTGGAAATATTATCATCCATCTGCTCTTCACTGGACATTCCGGATAAGATCGTCATAATTCCGGGCTGGGATGCCACAAAACGGAGCGCCCAGGAAGCCATTGATTTTTGAGGCTGCCTTGCCTTGAATTTCGCGTCGACCTCCGGACCAAGATTCGCCAGCATACCGCCCCGGACAGGTTCCATGACGATGATGGGAATATTTCGTTTATACAGGATATCATACAGCATCTGTGAACGGACCACGGGGTTTGTCCGGTCGAGGTAGTTGAACTGGATCTGGACAAATTCCACCTCCGGGTGAGCGTCGAGGATCTCTTCCAGCAGTTCAGGACTCCCATGGAAGGAGAAACCGAAATGCCTGATCTTCCCTTCAGCTTTTTTCTTCATGCCCCATTCAAAACAGTTGTACTTCACATACGTGTCATAATTGGAACCGTCTTCGATGGAATGCAGCAGATAAAAATCAAAATAATCCACTCCGGCGCGGCTCAACTGTTCGTTGAAAAGACGATCCACATCGCTTTCTTCTTTGATCTCCCAGGCGGGGAGCTTTGTGGCGAGCATGAAGCTGTCTCTCGGGTATCGTTTAACGACAGCTTCCCTTGCCGCAATTTCCGAAGTCCCTCCGTGATACACATAGGCTGTGTCAAAATAATTAAATCCTGCCTTCATGTACTTATCGGCCATATGGCAGACATGTTCAATGTCGATCTTACCGTCTTTTTCCGGAAGACGCATCAGGCCGAAACCAAGCTTCGGCATTTTTGTTAAATCGATACTCATTTTTCCTCTACTATAAGAGCTCAGTTTATATTTACCCTCCGCATGCGGGATAGTATGCTTCGCATGGTGCGGGAGCGTGTATTCGTGTGTTTGCAAAAGCGAGAGCCGTAAGGAACCGCT
>DAIMGK010000099.1:0-17250 GCA_036723985.1 Flexilinea sp. | reverse complement strand
ACCTACCGGGTGAAGATATATGATGAAAACAGCGTCGGATCCGCGGGCTCGGTCGGTGAGTTCAGTTATATGACTGTCGCGGGCGATTTTTCTTCCTTCTCTTATCCCGAATCCGGTACCGGCGCCAACGGAGAAGTTGTAAATGAAGATACTTATGTATCGATTTACTTCCTGGACTGGAACAGCCTTGGCGATGTTATCTCTTCCGGATCATCAGGCGGTTCCGGCGGCACGGTCATACGCTTTCCGGGCGGCCGGCCGTTCTCTTTCTCTACCGATTCAGGCGAATACCTGAATTATGACGGCAGAATATTTATCGGCAGTATTCCTGTTTACGGATTCAGGACGATCGAATACGGTAACGGCTCAGATATCGTCATTGAAACCGGAGACTTCAGCGTTTTCAATGTATCCGGTTTCGGTTCCGCTTTTGAAATTGATATCTACAACACCGATGAATTTATGGGCTTTAAAGGAACGAATATCACCGATGCCGTGATCGACCTGAAAAATGGGATCACACTGAAGGGGAATGATTTTGAATTCGAAGCCTTTCTGTCTGTGGATGAGGTCGCTGCCGGCGAAAACGGATTGATCTCCGTTTCAGCCGCAACGGTTTCCGATGTTTCGCTGACTGCGGACGGAAAAAATGTCACCGTTTCGTCAGACGGAAGCCTGACAGGCATTTCAGCAGGTTCCTATATCGGTACAGATGTATATACAAGCAGCGGCCCTGTTTCCGGAAAGAGTTTCGCAGTCGGCGAGAACGCTGTAATAGAAAGCATAATACATGACGATCCTGAAAGAATATCCGCGGAAAGCCTGCGGGAGGACAGTTCTCCTGTCTATACAAGTGCAGGCGGTTTGTATCCTGAAAGAATAGATATTGAAGGAACAAGAGAAGCGTTCCTGCTTGTCCAGACAATGTTTGCCGAAACACAAACAGCATACGATCAGCAGCAGACATTGGACGCGAAGTTCCGGGATCTGGAAATCCTGCAGACAGAATTCGCCCTTACACAGGATGCGTTTTACGGAACGCAGGCAAAGACGCCTGAACCGGCTGTGAACAGCACACCGGATATCTCCCCAACGGCGCCGCTGATACCGGCGTCAACAGAGACGCCCGGTCCGGTGCCTTCCGTTTCACCGCAGCCGGCAGCCTCAAATACACCCGAACCTGCTCCGGCACGCCCGGAAATCGAGGTTGCAGCGGGACAAATCATCGAAATCGGCAGATGGGAACAGGATAACGATACCGCAAACGGCCCTGAACCGGTCGAATGGCAGGTGCTGGCGGTGGAGAATGACAGGGCACTGCTGATCAGCCGCTATGGCCTGGACGCGAAACCGTATAATGAAGTTTTTTCCGGCATCACCTGGGAGACCAGCTCACTGCGTCAATGGCTGAATAATGACTTTTACAACAGAGTATTTACTTCTTCGGAAAAAGAGCTGATCCTTCAGGTGGATAACAGAAATCCCGATAACCCGGTACATGGAACTTCAGGCGGAGGTCCGACACAGGATCGGATCTTCCTGCTCAGTATTGAAGAAGCCGACATGTATTTTATGAATGATCACGCGCGCCGATGCGCCGCGACCGCTTTCGCGAGAGGGAATGGCGCGTATATTTACAGCAATGATAACGCGATGTGGTGGCTGCGTTCACCGGGCGGCGAATGGAGTTTTACAGCCGCGGAAGTTCTCGATTCGGGCGAAATCGACCGTACCGGATATATTGTTGATTACCGCTTCAGTGCCGTACGCCCCGCTTTTTGGCTGGATCCGGAAGGAGTACAGCGCCTGACCGCTCCGGAAGATCCGGCGGGATCGGCCGGAGCTCCTGTGTTTCCGCTGGCTGCCGCTGCCGCAAACACACCCCGGCCGACATCCACAAACACACCCAGGCCGACGGCAACCAACACTCCCCGTCCGACAGCTGCAAAAACACCCCGTCCGACGGCAACCAAAACGCCCCGGCCGACAGCTACAAAAACACCCCGGCCGACGGCAACGAATACCCCCCGCCCGACAGCCACAAATACCCCCCGGCCAACGGCCACAAATACGCCCCGCCCTACAGCGACCAGTACGCCCCGGCCGACAGCCACACCCTACTATTATGTCGGGGAAACTGTCTGGTTCGGCAGGTATGAACAGGATAATAATTTTCACAACGGGACTGAATGGATCCCATGGACAATTTTATCCAGCCGGAATGACCGGGCGCTCCTGATGTCTCAATACGCGCTGGAGGCAAAACCTTTCGATTCATCAGGAAAAAATGACTGGGCGCAGTCCAGTCTCAGGTCCTGGCTGAACGGTGAATTTTACCGCAATGCCTTTTCAGGTTCGGATCGTTCGGCTATCCTGACCGTGAGCCAAAAAACCAGAAATGAAGACAGTTACTATGACAATGATACTGTTTTTGTGCTGAGCTATGACGAGGTCGAAACCTATTTGCGCAGTACGTCATCCCGCATGATCTATCCGACAACGTACGCGAGAAACCTGAGGACACCCCCTTATACCGGCAGCAACGGGTGTGTATGCTGGTGGACAAGAACATGGTATCGCGGCAAAGGCATCGTCTACAATGTCTGGTCCACCGGCCGCCTGGATGACGGAACAAAAGCCAATGCCACGGACAAGGACGGTGCGGTCGTTCCGGCTGTTTGGGTCGATCTGGATACATTTTCGCGGTTATAGCTGGGGCGGAGCAGATCCGGGACCGGTAACTGTTACCGCGCTGCTGCCCGGATTACAGCCTTTTTCCTCTGCTTCATAAGGTGCAGGCTCCGCCGGGTTTTGACACAAAGCAGGACCTTGGGCACCGTCATGGATCCCGTCCTTTGCTTTGGTTTGACGATTGGAAAATGAGGCTGCGTTATTGCGGATCCCGGCACCTATAGTTGATCGCGTGATTTTTTGTATCTGTTCGGAAGGCGGCGGTTCCTTCCGCGAAGACGGTTCCGGCTTCGCGGACAGGATCTGAAAAGCCGCGGGTTTTTTACATAGATATTTTATTTGAATGATCAGGAGACGAATATGAAGAAAAGGATCTTTTTTCTGCTGTCGATTCTGGCAGTTTTGGCGGTGAATTTCTCAGCTTTTGCTGCTTCCGGAAAGTCTTATGAATATACGATCCTTCCTGACGGCACCGCCGAGATCACCCGATATACCGGACAGGAACGGGAACTCTCCATTCCGCCGGAAATTGATGGATTTCGTGTGACTTCCATCGGAGAATATGCTTTTCTGAACCAAAACACTCTGTTTTCGGTCACCGTCCCGGACAGTGTCACGAACATTGGATATGCTGCTTTCGCGGAATGCCTTAGTCTGACCAGTGTCTCAATTCCCGACAGTGTTGCAGCGATCGGAAAAGATGCTTTTTTCGGCTGCGATCAATTGATCCTGGTTGCTGAGGGACCCTATGCAGTGGCATACGCGGTCGAAAATGGGTTATCTTATATAGAACCATTAGAACCGGTTTCAAAAGAGGAGTACATTTTAGCAAAAATTAATTACGCATGGTCAGTTTTAAGTCAGATGATTTTTAAAACACCGGTCAGTGAACAAACAGGGACGGATACGATGTTTGCCGATATACAGGGTGCAATGTCTGATAACACAGCTTTGCCTGTGGCAGATACGCCGGCACCATATGCAGCTGATACCCCGATACAGACAGCAGTAAATACACAGGTGCCTGCTTCAAACCGTCCGGATATCGAGGCGGCAGTGGGACAGATCATCGAATTCGGCAGCTGGGAACAGGATAATGATACCGAAAACGGTCCTGAACCGATCGAATGGCAGGTCCTCCGCATTGAGGATGACTTTGCGCTGGTGATCAGTGTGAAAGGACTGGAAGCCAGACCCTGGAATGCGGAAAAGAGTTCTGCCGGCTGGGAAAACTCTACCCTGCGGGATTGGCTAAACGGGGAATTCTATGAAAAAGCTTTCGGAACAACCGGGCCTGATTATGTAGGGCAAAGCTTTAACAGCAACCCGGGAAACCCGGCGACCGGAAATGCTGCCGGACGCAATACCAAAGACAGTATCTTTTTGCTGAGCCTGGATGAAGCGGTGACATGGATGCCGTCAAACGCGGAACGGACGAGAGCTCTGGGCATTTATGCGGAAATGCAGGGCGCTATCGGCAGCGGCGGTAATGGCATGTGGTGGCTGCGGACAGGCGGAAGGGATGCGGGTACAGCAGCATATGTGGACGTGGACGGAAGCATCAATGAATCAGGTTTTGACGCGGACGCGGACTATATTATGGTATGTCCGGCTTTCTGGTTTAAGCTGAAAGGCACCAGGACCGGACTTGTCCCGCCGACACCGCAGCCGACAGCAACTCCGACGAATACGCCGGCAGCGGCACAAACTGAAGCGTATTTCAGGCTTACTTCGGAAGTGCTGCAGACATCTTATGCTCAGACCCGGGAAGTATTCTATAGCACACAGACAAAAATGGCAGAACCGACTTCCACCCCTTCTCCTGCGCCTTCCAATACGCCGGTGCCGACAAGCCTGCCTTCTCCGACCGCGATAACGGCCGCTAAGGGCGGTTTCATTGTCTTCGGACATTACGAACAGGACAATGACCTGAGCAATGGGCCTGAACCGATCATATGGCAGGTCCTGGAGGTGGAAAACGACCGGGCGCTTGTGATCAGCAAATACGGCCTGGATACAAAACCGTATAACGAGGTGGATGCTCATGTGACCTGGGAAACCTGCACGCTGAGGAAATGGCTGAACGGAGATTTTTACAACAGCGCTTTCAGCAGTCAGGAAAAAACCCTGATTGAAGAAGTAACGATTCCGAACAAAAACAATGAGAGATTCGGAACCGGCGGTGGGAATCCAACCTCCGACAGGATCTTCCTGCCGGATATTGATGAGGCATACCTGAAAGTAAGCTTTGACGACAGACCCTGTGAGATAACCGCCTATGCTAAAGCAAACGGAGCCTTTGCGTATGAAGGCTTTTCATGGTGGTGGCTGCGGTCGCCCGGCATTGATGGAAATTTGGCGGCACGTGTGAATGTCGACGGAAGCGTCTTCGATACCGGCAGTGGTGTTGACAGTAATGATGTTGTTGTACGTCCCGCTTTCTGGCTGGATCTGTCAACGGTACCGGCGGCAGAAAATATTCCTGAGCCGGAACATACAAATACGGCTTCTGACTTGTCAGCGCTTCAGACCGGAGATATCATCGCCTTCGGCTCACTGGAACAGGACAACGATCTCAGCAACGGGGATGAACCGATCGAATGGCAGGTACTGACAGTTGATAACGGCCGGGCTTTGCTGATCAGCCGGTATATTCTGGATTCGAAATTGTATAACGAAGACCGAACCGATGTAACATGGGAGACAGGTACATTGCGCCGGTGGCTGAACAGGGATTTTTATAACAGCGCCTTTACCGGTGAGGAAAAGAACAGGATACAGGAATCGGTGATCCTGAATCCGGACAATGCCTCCTTTGGAACAGCGGGAGGGAACACAACAACAGACCGGATCTTCCTGCTGAGCATTGATGAAGTAAAGCAGTACTTTCCTGATGATGAAAGCAGAAAATGCCTCGCGACAGCCCGGGCGAGAGACAATGGGGCATGGACAGACAGTGTATATCGGACCTCGTGGTGGTGGCTGCGTTCGCCCGGCATTACCGGTGATGCCTCCTCGATCGTCGAGACGTATGGGGCATTATATGAATCAGGTATCTTTGTCGACAATGCCGGCGGTGGTGTGAGACCTGCTTTTTGGCTGGATCTGTCAGATGATCCGGAAAAATCAAATACATCGCAGCCGGCATCCTCCGATTTGCATATACCGGCAGACCTGCATGCGGGTGATTTCATCTCATTCGGCCAGTATGAACAGGATAACAACAAAAAGAAAGGACCGGAACCCATCGAATGGCAGGTGCTGGCAGTGGAAAACGGAAAAGCGCTCCTGATCAGTACACATGTGCTGGACGCAAAACAGTATCATACCAGCCTGACAGATGTGACATGGGAGTCCAGTACCCTGCGGACATGGCTGAACGGGGAATTCTATAACAACACCTTCAGCGATGCGGAAAAGAACCGGATATGGGAAGTAACGAATCAAAACCCGGATAATCCTGAATGGGGGACGGCCGGCGGAAACACAACGAGAGACCGGATCTTCCTCTTGAGCATCGATGAAGCTTATCGGTACCTGACAAATGAAGAAGACCGTATATCATACGCGACAAAATACGCCAGAGCCAACGGCGCGAATATTTTTGATACAGATAAAAAAACCTGGTGGTGGCTGCGCTCTCCCGGCCTTACCGAAGAGATGGCTTCTTTAGTCGATGCATATGGTGATATCTGGGATCGCGGCGATTATATATATTTTACCGACGGTGGTGTTCGTCCGTCTTTTTGGCTGGAGTTTTGATCAGAATTCTGCAGAAAAACGCCGCCTGAACGGTGAATCAAAAAGGGCGTCCCTTCTTCGGAGGAGACGCCCTTTTCCGTTTTGCCCATGATGGGGCCCGCTGCCGTCAAACGGGATCCTCTGACGTTTTCAGCAGCACAGATATCAGGACAGTCCTTGTTTTCCCGGATGGCCCGGGGCTGTTATGATCCGGCAGGCGGCTTATTCCCTGCCGTGCGCGGCAAGCCATGCCGCCGTGCGGGCTGCCACATTCTCTTTCAGGTTGGTGAAGA
The DNA here is from genome assembly GCA_036723985.1 of Flexilinea sp. Lineage (GTDB taxonomy): Bacteria > Chloroflexota > Anaerolineae > Anaerolineales > Anaerolineaceae > Flexilinea. Next base: position 10,525 of record DAIMGK010000099.1, on the reverse strand, counting down.
AAAACATGTAATCATACAGATGATAGGAACCTTCCGGCAGGAGGTCCAGTACCGGAGGATAGTCTGCCGGTGTGACATCAGTAACGATCAGCTGCCCCCGGTCTCCGATGTATGCTCCGCAGAAACCCGGGATCGGGCCGGCTCCGTTCTTCATGACCGCGCCGTGATTGAGAGATCTGTCCGCGGGTGTGGCGTCTGTTTTCCAGTTCAGAGGGTTGATCGACAGGGCTTTGACGCCTGCGGGAATGATGATCGATCCTGTTAGATTCCCGTCTTCGCATTCGAAGCTGATCACGGTGCCGGTATCTGTCTCACCCGAGGCAGGGACGATCTGCGGATACTCACTCACCATTTCTTCCGTGATGGACCAGCCGATGGCATAGGCCGCGATCAACCGGTCACGGAGCGACTGCGCTTCGGGGCTGTCACCGCCGAAATACTCCTTCAGGAGTTCAAGGCACATCTGGCTGCCCTGGGAAAAACCGGCAAGGATGATCCCCCGTCCGTCGTTCTCATTGTCCAGATACCAGCGGAAGGCGTCCGAAATATCGGTATAGGCGAACTGTTTCGCCTCTTCCATCTCCGCCGCGGGCAGTGTATAAGCTTTGATCGACATCTGCCTGTAATACGGGGCATACATCCGTCCGGTCTCTTCGTAAATGCCTTTCTCCATATCAAGAGCCAGGTCAAAGATCACCTTGAAATCGTCATTGATATCAAGGGCATTCGCCGCGCTTCTGATATCAACGGTGGGACAGATCAGGAAAACATCGGCGTCACGGTCTTCACCCATCCGGAAATACGCCCAGTTATCGGGATCACCGTAGTCAAGCCCACCCCTCACAGGCAGCCATTCGAATACCATATCCTGTCCGGATCCCGGCTGATCCTCGTGCCAGGTGAAGGTGCCGTCATCGTTGAAAACGACCGTTCCGGTCCCGTCATCATATTCCGATTCCCGGCTCACGACTTCGCCGCTGCTGCCGTAAACGAGGATCGACTTCTTACAGCCGGAATAATGGATCGTCCTCATATCCGGATCCGGCCTGCCGGTGATATCCCAATGAGCTGCATCCCGGGCGCTGCCCGCCCAATCGATCGTGATCCGCGCGTCTTCCCGGCCGGAGCATTCGACCAGGGCATGGGCGCGTCCGGACTGATATTCGCCGATATAGTTCATGACGGGATTCTGCCAGTCGGGGTCCTCCTCAAATACGGCGATGAATTCCGCGCTCTCATCCAGAAGCACGGTGAATTGCGGTTCTGTGGAAAGATCCTCTCCGTTTTTGGTCCACTTCACAAAAACACTGTCCGCCTGAGGCCATGCCGCTAAGGTATGGGCTGCCGGTTCCGCCAAATTGATCTGTACAGACTGATAAGGATAGTCCGGATCGATCTCCGGCGCCGCTTCGCCTTCTGCATATGTGATATTCCCCGGACCCTCGGTATTGACACTTACGATGATCGTGGCTTCCGGTATATCCATGGGCTTGAAGTGATAAATTCCGCCGCCATCGACCGAGAGCCGCAGACCGTCCCCGCCCTCTTCGGATATGGTGACGATATAAGGTTCAGCGTCCTCATTCCAGACGTTCAGATCCCTGTGCAGGGTATTCCCATCCTGTGGGATCGTCCAGCCGGTCATGATATCACCGATCATGATACTTACATACCAGCCCGGTTCGACTGTATCATCCATCCGGTTGACGGAAAGAAAATTATTCTCTTCATCCAGATAATACCCCCGCCGGGTCCATTCCGCGCTCTCTGATTCCGCGGGCGGCACGGTTCCCTCTGCGGCGGTATCCGTCCGGGTATCGAAGGCAGCCTGCATAAATATCATGCAGACTGTCATGATCAAATACATCAATTTTTTCATGCTGAATTCTCCTGTCGTATTCCTTTTATTTCTTTGATTTGGATCTGGTCGATCCGGATCCGGTGTTCGCGATCCCTGACATCCCGGAGACGCCGCCGGGACGGCCCGAACAAAGAACACAGGGAATGATCTTTCTCAAATTCTCCGTGAAGGCATGGATCTTTCTGCCTTCATAAAATTACTGTTCAGCATTTATATATTATAATTCATACGTTATGCGTGCCTGCGTCATGGTATGAAAAGGCAGAAAACGCAGCAAAGAGAATGACTTTTTCAGCAGGCTGTGATCATCCGGAGGTTTGGATCCGCCGGGCATGATTTCAAAGGAGTGTTCTGTTATGATTTCCGCATATTTTTCCCGACGAATAAAGCTTTTCCTTCCCGTGCTCATATTGATGTTTGTGATCCTTTCCCAATGTATTGCCGCCGACGGCGATCCTGTCCAGGGTACGGAGCTTCTGACGAACGGGGATTTCAGCGGACCGTTGAAATTCAATCTGTATCAGGAGAGCGGCGGGAACGCATCCGTCCAGATCCAAAACGGCGAACTCCGGATCGATGTGAACAGTATCGGACGGGTCACCCATGCCGTACAGCCCTATTATGATGGATTCCGCCTTGTTCAGGGCGTTGAATATCTGCTGCGTTTTGATGCCCGTTCGGATCTGCAGCGAGATATGTATGTCCGTATCCAGCTCAACGGCGGAGACTATCACGCATACTTTGAACAGAATATATACCTGACGGAAGAGACCCGGCATTTCAGTTTTCCCTTTGTCATGGCTGAAGCAAGTGATCCGGCTCCGCGATTATGTGTCAACATGGGCTTTACGGACGCGATGGCGGGAACGGGTCTGCAGCCTGAGGCTGTTCCCCCTCATAAAGTGTATTTCGATAATTTCTCCCTGACGATCAGTGACGCGTCCGGTGCTGCCGTGAGTTCTGAAGGATCAAAATCCGATACGATCCGCATTAACCAGGTCGGTTACCTGCCTGAAGCGCCGAAAACCGCGGTGTTCGAAAATGTCAGCGCGGATTCGTTTTCTGTCGTGAAACTCCCGGAGGGCAATACGGTATTTACGGGGTCCCTTACCGCTCCGGTCTGGGATCCTTATACGGGAGAAACGGAATCCGCCGCGGATTTTTCTTCCCTGACCGAACCCGGCACTTATAAAATAATCTCATCTGACGGTGCCGGATCATCAGAATTTACTGTCGGCAGCGGGGTTTACCGGGAACTGCTGAAAAGCGCGGTACGGATGCTGTACCTGCAGCGCTGCGGAACGGAACTTGAAAGCTCCTTCGCGGGGAAGTTCGCGCATCCCGGCTGTCACACGGAACCTGCGGGCATCTACGGTACGGATGAGATGATCGATGTCAGCGGCGGCTGGCATGACGCCGGGGATTACGGCCGTTATGTTGTGACCGGCGCGAAAGCGGCCGCTGACCTGCTCCTGAGTTATGAATTAAACAGCGGGCTTATGGATGATCTGGATATTCCGGAAAGCGGGGACGGTATTGATGACCGCCTGCAGGAAGCCCGTTACGAGCTCAGCTGGATGCTCAAAATGCAGGCCGGATCCGGCGGCGTTTACCATAAAGTGACCGGATATTCCTTCCCCGGTTTTATCAAACCGCAGGAGGATACCGGAACGCTTGCGGTCTCTCCGGTATCCGTTACCGCCACCGGTGATTTTGCGGGAGTTATGGCGCTCGCGGCTCGCGTTTTCGCGGCAAGCGGCGTTCCCGGACTGGCTGCGGAGTCCGATGTTTATCTTCGTTCCGCGGAACGTGCCTGGAATTATCTCGAAGGGCACCGGAACGATCCGGGATTTATCAATCCCCCTGATATCGTGACCGGCGAATATCCTGACGCGAAAGCTGATGATGAGCGGTTCTGGGCTGCGGCGGAACTTTACCGGAACACGGGGAAGGATGAATATCGGGAAGCTGTCTCCGAAGCGCTGGCTTCCGGACGCGTAACGGCGGAATTCGGATGGGTCGAAATGGGCGGTTACGGGATCTGCGCGCTCCTGGAAGGCGGCGCTCTGCCGGAGGATGATGAAATCGTCACCGGATCCCGGAGGATCCTGAGTGATGCCGCGTATCATGTCAGATCGACCGCCGGTTCCCATCCCTATGGTGTCAGCAGGATGGATCATTATGAATGGGGATCGAATATGGGGATCGCCAATGACGGTGTTCTTCTCCTGATGGGGGCATCGTTTCTGGGTGATCCTTCCCTGAAGAGCACAGCCGCCCGGCAGCTCGATTATCTGCTGGGAGAAAACGCGGCAGGATACAGTTTTGTCACCGGGACAGGCACGAAAAGCCCGCAGCATCCGCATCACCGGCCGTCCGTCGCTTTTGGGGAGACGGTCCCGGGCATGCTGGTCGGTGGCCCTGACAGCAGTCTGGAAGATCCCTATATGCAAAACGTGATGGCAGGATGTTCCCCCGCGAAATGCTATGCGGACAGCGATCAGAGCTATTCCACAAACGAAGTCTGCGTCTACTGGAATTCTCCCCTCATCCTCCTGATTTCCGGCCTGACAGCGGATTGAGCTCCGGATACCTGCTTACAGGGGATCAAATTTGGATAAGGAAAATTTTATGGATATTCGATTCGACACCAGAAATACGAAACCAAAACTTTATCATCTTGCCGGTTTGGCTGCCGTCACTTTTATGATCGTCTCGTGCCTGGATTGGTTTGGCGGAGAAGAACACCTGAAATGGATGTGCCTGCTGCTTTCTGTTTTTTTCGCGTCAGCTGTATTCATTCTGGTGGATACCTTCTTTAAACAGCTCGAATACAATCCTTATTCCTACAACACCATCATATATTCGGGTTTCGCAATTTTCTTCACATATGTCGCTGTCACGCATTTTTATATAACCTTTCAGTGTTTCCGGCATGAAGAGGCTTTTTCTGAGCATGAAATTCTTTTTTCACTGCTGAATTCCGCCAAGAATTATATGATGCTGACAGCGCCGTTTCTCTATGCGGTTTCCGCGGCGCTGTTTATCGCGAACATATCGCTGATCCGCCATGAAGGCTTCCGGTTTGTAAATCTCCTGGGCATAATACTGGCCGTCATGCTGGTCGGGGGAGAAATTGTGCTGTATTTCGCCTGGAAGATTTTGACTGTTCCCGGGAAAAGCCGCCTGGCTGCCGATCTTGTGGTCAACCTCTTTGCCGCTTTTTACCTTTATTTTGAATGCATGCTGACCGGTTCCGTTATCGCGGAGATCATCGCCGCGAAATATCAGATCGAACCGGGACGGGATTTTTTGATCGTTCTCGGCTGCGGTCTCATGCCTGACGGTACTCCGACACCCCTGCTGAAGGGACGTGCGGATCTTGCTAAAAGCTATTATGATGAACAGCTCAGGCAGACCGGAGAGCCGGCCCGTTTCATTGTCTCGGGAGGGCAGGGTCCTGACGAAGTGCAGTCAGAAGCCGCGTCCATGAAAGCTTATCTGCTTTCTCAGGATGTTCCGGAAGGATCGATCTATCTTGAAGACCGGTCAGTCGATACATTTGAAAACATGAGCTTTTCCAAACAGATCATTGACCGGATCCTGCCGGATGCCCGGACAGCTTTCTTCACGACCAATTATCACGTTTTCCGGGCAGGATTGAAAGCCCGCCACGTAAAAATGCGTGCGGTCGGTATGGGCGCTCCGACAAAATGGTATTTCTGGCCCAATGCCTCGATCCGTGAGTTCATCGGCCTCCTGACTGAACACAAGGTAAAACAATCCTTTGTGATCGCCGGCCTGATTCTGTCCTATACAGTACTGACCTTCCTGACCTATCGCTGAGGACAAATACCGAAATTTTTGCATTTATCCGGCTTGCAGTACGGGTACGAGAGCCTCGATAAAGAATGCGTATAGATTAAAACTGTAATGTAATTTGACCGGCCGTTTTTGAGCCGCGGCGAATGGCAGGTTTTGATTTTCATTTTGGCAGTCCGGTGGTGCAGCGGTTGGATCATGGAAACCTCAATATAACGAAGCGGATCGTTTCTTTACGGGATGGTCATATTCTCATCTTTCGAAGTATAGGACCCTTCATGCGGTACGCAATGAAAAACATTCACATATAACAGAAAACAGAAGCCGGAAGTTCACAACTGAGCTTCCGGCTTTATTATCATCTGTATAAGAAAGAATTATTCAAAAAAATCCATCGGGATCTCTGCTTTTTACATCGGATCCCGAATTTCTTCGGAGCTGTCCGGATGTACGAAACTCCTTAACTCACGGAAACATTTCTTTACTCATTCGTTCTATTTCCGCGCTGACCTGTTCGTAGGTATTTCCGAAATGGCTGACCGGCAGCCCGGCGGTAAGACAGGGGATGAAGGACGGCCCCTTGCATTTCCGGCAGGCACGTTCCACTTCCGCCGCGATCTGCTCATGCGTCACGTTGGGGATATCGATCGCCAGGGTCTCTATCTCACCCATAAAGGTGATCTGCCCCGCGTACTGCTCGACCAGCTTCGGGATATTGTTCTCGGGAACGGCACCCTGCCAGATGTCGATACCCATTTCGATCATGGACGGGACCAGATTGGCGGCATAGGAATCACTGTGATGCACGACGAGCTCGACCCCGCGTTCCCGCCAGTAGTTATAGATCTTCTTGTATGCGGGCGTAATGAATTCATCGAACATTGCCGGGGAAAGGAACGAGTTGGTGCCTGATCCCCAGTCATCGTGATGAAAGATTGCCTTCACGGAGGGGACATGGTCCATAATGTTTTTGGCAAAATCCAGTTCCGCTTCCGTAATGAAATCGATCAGTTCATGTGCTTTTTCCGGCTCCTCATACAGGGCGATCATCGCGTCTTCCATGCCCATCAGCGCATGAAACCGCTCGAACACACCCTGGACACAGCATGCTGAGACATACTGCTCACCCGGTTTTGCCATAGCGGCGAAACCGTTCAGCATTCCCCAGTACTCAGGCGCATCCGGCGCGGCCGGTATCCGGGTCAGCACCTTATCCCACTCGCATATGTCTTTGATCACCTTATGCTGTTCGTCATGGACCGGGAAGGGTCCCATCTGTCCGACAGGAAACCGCCACAAAACGCCGTAGGCATCGCGGCTCTCTCCTCCGGGAGCAGTGAGATTTCCCATATAATACAGGTCCGGCATCAGAAGATGGAGAAATTCATATTGATTTACAAAACGATCCGGATGACCGTCCTTTTTCATTGTCTCTTTCAGGTTTTCAATTGCAGTCAGCATAAGATGATACTCCTGTTGTTATTTACCAAAAATCTTTTCACGCAGCGCACGGATATATGCCGGGCTGCTCCCGCAGCATCCGCCGATGTATTTGACATCGTGTTCCAGTGCGGGCATACAGTCCCCGACGAACGTATCCACATCATACTGGACCTTTTCCGAACCGTCCTCTGCCAGGATCGGTTTGCCGGCATTCGGCTTGAAAATCAGCGGCAGGTCGGTAAATTGGCGGAAGGACGCGATGATCGGCACCGCCTTATCCGGACCCAGCGAGCAGTTGAGACCCACAGCCGTGACCGGCAGATCCCCGATGGTCTCGATAAAACGTTCCACGGAATGACCCATGATCGTCTTGCCCACTTCGGTAAAGGTCATCATGGCGAAGATGGGTAGACCGTGCTTCGCGGCAGCTTCCGCGGCAATGCGCAGCATATCGGCGTCCGAAAAGGTCTCCAGGGTGATGAGGTCCGGTTTTTCTGAAACACCGGCGGAGATCTGTTCATCGAACATCTCATACGCGTCCTCTTCGGTGAGGTCTCCGTAGGGTTCCATCAGCAGGGGAAGCGGCCCGACATCAAGGGAGGCTTTTGCACTGTCTCCGAGGACTTCCTTCGCCAGCCGCACGGCGGCGCCCACGACCTGTTGGACTGTATAATCCGATTTCTGCAGTGTGATGCGGTTCGCGCTGAAGGTGTTGGTATGGATGATCTGCGAGCCGGCATCCGCGTATTCCCGGGCCAGTTCCTTTACGATCGCCGGATTTTCGATATTGTAGCGCCACACCGGCACTTTCTCCGCTGCCTTTTCCCACAGGCCCGTACCGATGGCGCCGTCCAGCAGCACGATATCTTCACGTCTCATATTCCTGCTCCTTCCGCTGTCTTCTTTATGCCTTTTGGCAAAGCTCGATCACCTTATCCGCTGCGGAGGCGGCATCCGGGGCATAAGCGTCCGCGCCGATCTTTTTGCAGAATTCCTCGCTCACCGGCGCACCGCCTATGATGACCTTCACCTGATCATGGATGCCCGCGTCCTCGACTGCCTTGACGACCTCCGCCATGGCGTCCATCGTGGTGGTCAAAAGGGAAGAGCAGGCAATGATGTGACAGCCCTCTTTTTGAGCTGTTTCCACAAAGACCCGGGGCTCAACGTCTGTTCCGAGATCGATCACCTCCAGTCCCTTGCCCTCCAGCATCATCTTCACCAGATTTTTGCCGATATCATGCAGGTCGCCCCGTATCGTCCCGATACAGACCTTGCCGCTGGCCTGGACTCCTTCCTCAGCCAGCAGGGGTTTCAGGAGTGCCGCACCCTGATTCATCGCCCGGGCAGCTACCAGAACTTCCGGCACAAAGACCTCGTTGTTTTTGAATTTTCCGCCAATTACATTCATGCCGTCGACCAGGCCTTTTTCCAGAATATCCTGAGCGGAAAAGCCCTCGTCGATCGCCTGCTGTACCAGTGCTTTGGTATCTTTCGCTTTCCCTGCCTGTACTTTTAATGAAATATCTTCAAGAATCATGATCCTTCCTCCTTAATTACAAACCAACCTGAGGTAAAGGTTGAATATTTTTATTATAATCGAAACTCTGCAGAAAGTTTCTTTCATTTTTATACTCTACTTTTGACATCCAAACCAAATTTGAGTCAAGGAAAACAGGTCCCGTTGACTCATATGCGCTGGTCACCACGCCCTCACAGGATTAGTGTTGCCCTTTCCGATTTTCAGGAAAAAAGACTTTTTTTGAACGCGGCTCACTCCCTGCACCTGACTCATCACTTCAAATTATTCTAAGATTTTCTCATGCGCAGCAGTAGTTTCACATTTCACCGAACAGTAATCTTTCTCTTCCCGAAAAAAACATGCGGAAACGGAAAAGTTCGATTAAATTAGAGTCAGACTTTTTTTACGAAAAGTTATTCTTCCACTGACCATATATGATATTTTGATCCAATAATGAATCAACTTTATAAAGATGGAAATAGGTTCAACTTTCAGTTTTTGTTTTTATACTCCGTCGTATGTAGTTACCCCTTTTAATTTTCGCCGTCTGACGGTCGATGTAACGGGCATGTTCCATCCCTTCTTCTGATTTTGATCGATTCTGTTCACTGATAGATGAAGGTTTTTTCTTCATCAGGGCATGAATAACTTCGTTTCGGTAATTCCTCCAGTTATCGATTTCATCGAGTTTTGCCAGAAATTCAGGAATATTCAACTGCTGCCGGCACTGCCTTTTCAACGTAATCTGAAACTTCTGGTTGGAATCTAAATACTCATCTGTTTCAGCCCATTTCAAAACAGCGCGTATCAAATTTACTTTTTCACTGATATTTTTCAGGTTTTTTAGCCGTTTTTTCCCGTATATCTGTTCGTAAAATTCGGATATCCCGGCAGGAATTGATATTTCCGAAAAAGTAGTTTCAACTGCTCCGATATAGTATAGAAAGGCCATCAACCGATCTTCCAACATGGCATAATCAATCAACAGCGCTTCGAAATAAAACCCACCCTTGATCGCTCTTTGATAACGTCCCATCTGATCTCTATAGGTCAGATATTTCTCATAATTATTCTGAACTGGTTCAATTTGATGTATATCACTCATCTTGATCACCTCATATTATTTTCAGCATTCTCCATATAGGCTGAGTTTTTTGTACTCTCTTACGTTTCTATCCAGTAAATGTATTTTACAATCTGCTATTTTTTTACATATTGATTTTCATCAATCCGTTCTTATTTACCGCTTATAAATTTATTTTTCTGCTCAAGGAGCCATGTTGTGTAATCCGGTTTGTCTTGCTCGTTGGCATAATCAATCAATGAATCATATGCGGATTTTTCGATTCTTAGACCTTTATCGAACAGCGGATATAATGACTCTAATGAGTCATTGTAGATATAATGTGCAACATCCGCATAATCCAATTCAAGTTCGGTACCTAGTAAAAGACCAACAAATTCATCGAAGTCATTTTCCATGGCTTTATCGAGTAAATCTGTAATCGGATAATTTGCAAACAGTTTGGGAATGTAACCATTTTTACAAAGAATATTCATATATTTTGAGTCTTGGTGATCTCCCTCATATTCCAAAACACGGAATAAGTCGCTTTCCTTTGCATCCAATAAGATATGATTAATTGCATAATCAAGTAACTCCCATACTAAAGTCAATCCGATTTTCTCAATACTTTCCGGAATTTTTGTAAAAACACATCCGCATCCATCGAAAGCAAAGGCGCCAATTTCCTGTAATCCGTCCGGAAAACTCACTGACTCTATGGGAGAATTTCTAAATGCATTTTTTCCGATACGTTTTATATGTTCCGGTATGGTCAAAGACTTAAGGAAACGCTGATTAATAACCATTTTTC
>DAIMGK010000098.1:0-17436 GCA_036723985.1 Flexilinea sp. | reverse complement strand
AGGTGCGGGGCGAAGCTCGAGAGCCGAAACATAATTCAGCGCAGCGGTTCCTTACAGCTCTCGCATTTGCAAACACATATATATTTGCTCCCGCACCTTGCGAAGCACTCCATTCCGCAAACAGAAGGCAAATACAAACTGAGCTCTTATAGTAGGAAAATTATGAACATTTTTCGAAAAAAAAGTATCGACCGGGTGTCCGACCCGGATCAGCTGTATGATTACATACGGGTCACAACACCCGGAATGTGGCTGGTGCTGCTGGCACTGGTGATCCTGCTCCTGGGCATCCTTGCATGGAGTGTCTTTGGAACGGTGGAAGCTGTCAGTGTGAGCGGTACAGCTCAGGTGATCCACCCGATCGAGTTGGTCGTTAATTAGGGAAGGTGTCAGGGAGCCGCAGGATAAGTGTGGCGCTTCACGGCTGCCGTGATGCGGCTTCCTGATCCCGGATCCATGAGAAAAAGGTAACCGATATGAAAGTGAGAGAGTCTCATAAAGAGCCTGATACCGAATGAGCGGGGTGGAAATCAGGTGCGGAGCGAAGCTCGGGAGCCGAATCATAATTCAGCGAAGCGGTACCTTACGGATCTCGCTTTTGCAAACACCCATATTTTCGATTTCGCACCTTGCGAAGCAAATTATCCCGCATACAGAAGGTAAAACCAACTGAGCTCTTATCGTAGGAGAACAAAATGAAAAACGAAAAAAACAGTAAAAACGTCCTCACAGTCCTTGTCCTGACATTCGTTCTGATACTTATGCTGACTGTAACCGCATTTTCACAGGAGAGATCACCTGCGGAACTTGCCGTGCTCGGAGGGGAAGCTATTGATCAGAAAGATTATGAAAAAGCGCTGGAATACCTGCGGCCGGCAGCTGAAGCGGGTGATCCCGACGCGCAGTTTTATCTGGGAAAACTGTATTATTACGGTTACGCTGTACCGGAAGACCCGGAAGAAGCACTGAAATGGCTCCGTCTTTCCGCGGATCAGGGAAATACCAAAGGGATCACCGGGGTCGGGTTTGCTCATCTTGAAGGGAAAGGGGTTGAGCAGGATCTTGATGAAGCGGTAAAGTTATTCCGTCTTGCCGCGGATCAGGGGGAGGCGATCGCGCAAAATAATCTCGGCTGGTGCTATGAACAGGGGATCGGTGTCGAACAGGATTTGAATGAAGCTGTAAAATTATATCGTTTCTCTGCCGAGCAGGGGAATACCGACGGACAAACCTCTCTCGGCTGGCATTACATGACCGGTACCGGTGTGGAGCAGGATCTGGAAGAGGCGATGAAATGGTTCCTTCCCGCCGCGGAAAAGGGCGATGGTGATGCCCAGGTCTATACCGGTTACTGTCTTCAGGTCATAGACAGTGACCATGAGGAAGCGGTGAAGTGGTATCAGCTTTCCGCGGAGCAGGGAAATGTTTACGGACAGAATAATCTCGCTGACTGCTATGAAAATGGGTACGGTGTGAAACAGGATTACGCGGAAGCCGCAAAGTGGTACCGGCTTGCCGCGGAACGGGGATTTTATTTATCCCAATACAGCCTCGGTCTTTTCTATAAAAACGGTACCGGTGTGGAACAGGATTGGACAGAAGCGGCAAAATGGTTCCGTCTGTCCGCTGAACAGGGGTTCCCGTTAGCGCAGCTGGAGCTTGGCCTGTGCTATAAAAACGGAACAGGTGTGGAGCAGGACAATGAGGAAGCGATAAAATGGCTCACCCTTGCTGCCGAACAAGGTGACAAAGAAGCAGCCGGATATCTTAATGGAATGGAATAGGGTTCAGTGTTTATAGCAATTAAGGGTATCAGGGTTTGACGCGTGCCAAACGCCATATAAACCATACACCCTGAATCCTATACCCTGAACAATAAAGGGAATAAATGCCGGAAGCAAAGATCAAACAACCGGTCAAGAAAGGGGTCGCGAAGGTCCCGGTCGTCATGCAGATGGAGGCGCTGGAATGCGGTGCTGCCTGTCTCTGCATGATCATGGCTTACTATGAAAAATGGCTCCCGCTGGAACAGGTCCGGGCTGACTGCGGCGTCAGCCGGGATGGCAGCAAGGCGAAAAATATTCTGAAAGCTGCCCGTTCCTACGGTATGGAGGCGAAAGGTTACAGGTATGAACCGCAGGCCCTGCGGGAAAACGGTACTTTTCCCTGTATCGTTCACTGGGAATTCAATCATTTCGTGGTCTGCTGCGGTTTTAAAGGGAACAAGGTCTATCTCAACGACCCGGCCCGCGGAAATTATACCGTCCCGATGGAACGCTTTGACGAATCCTTCACCGGGATATGTCTGATGTTCAGCCCCGGTCCTGATTTCAGGCCGGAAGGAAAGCCAAAATCCGTTCTGGAATTTGCCCGCAACCGTCTGAAGGGGGCAGAAGCTGCCGCGGCTTTCGTGATCCTCACCACCGCCATCACTGCGCTCTCCGGCATCATCAACGCCGGCTTTTCACGGGCTTTACTGGATTACCTGCTCCCCGGTAAGAATCCGGATTGGATCACTCCCTTTTTCATTGGTCTGGGACTTCTCAATCTCATCCAGCTCACCGCTGCCTGGATCCAGGCAATTTATTCCCTGCGCCTGAACGGTAAAATGGCTGCAGCCGGCAATGCCGAGTATATGTGGAAAGTGCTGCGTATGCCCATGGAGTTCTTCTCCCAGCGTATGGCAGGGGATATCCAGTCCCGTCAGGCAGCCAATGCTTCTATTGCAGCACAATTGGTGGAGACACTTGCTCCGCTTGTGATCAATTCCGCCATGATGATCTTTTATCTGATAGTAATGCTGCGCTACTCCTGGCTGCTGACGCTGGTGGGGCTGACCGCGGTCTTTGCCAATGTCGCCCTTTCACAAATCATCAGTAATAAACGTATCAACATCACCCGTGTTATGATGCGCGATCAGGGTAAGCTGGCAGGCGCGACGGTCGGAGCGATCGACATGATCGAGACCATTAAATCCAGCGGGGCTGAAAACGGTTATTTTGAAAAATGGGCAGGCTATCAGGCGTCAGTCAACACGCAGAATGTCCGCTTTGAAAGGATCAACCGGTATCTGGGTGTCCTTCCCGGTGCTGTAAATTCTGTCATGAGTATCCTGATCCTGATCCTGGGCGTCTGGCTGACTATGCAGGGCCAGTTTACTGCCGGTATGATCCTGGCCTTTCAGGGATTCATGAATGCGTTTATGGCTCCGGCAAATCAAATCGTTACTGCGGGACAGCAGCTCCAGGAGATGCGCACTTCCATGGAACGCATCGAAGATGTGATGAATTATCAGGATGACCCGATCTTCGCTGAACGCCCGAAGACAACGGAATTCGAGAAGCTTTCCGGCAGCCTTTCCATGCGGCATGTGACCTTTGGTTATTCCCGCCTGGAGCCGCCGCTGATCGAGGATTTCAGTCTGGAACTCAGGCAGGGACAGCGGGTGGCCTTTGTCGGTTCCACCGGCTGCGGGAAGTCAACGCTCGCCAAGCTGATATCCGGCCTTTATCAGCCGTGGGAAGGGGAGATATTTTTCGATGGGAAACCTATTTCCGAGATCGACCGCAGTATCCTCACAGGATCCATTGCGGTGGTGGATCAGGATATCATCCTTTTCGAAGATACCATCGCCAACAATATCAAAATGTGGGATACCTCCATTGAAGACTTTGAAATGATCATGGCTGCCCGGGACGCGAAGATACATGAGGACATCATGCAGCGTAACGGAGGTTACCAGTATAAACTGACCGAAGGAGGCCGGGACTTTTCCGGCGGGCAGCGGCAGCGTCTGGAGATCGCCAGGGTACTGGCGCAGGATCCGACCATGATCATCATGGACGAGGCAACCTCCGCGCTGGATGCCCGGACAGAGTATGAAGTCGTGAACTCCATCAGGGACCGCGGCATCTCCTGTGTCGTTATCGCCCACCGTCTCAGCACCATCCGCGACTGCGATGAGATCATCGTCCTCGACCGCGGTCACGTGGTCGAGCGCGGCACCCATGAGGTGCTTATGTCCGCTGGCGGCGTGTATGCGGGGTTGGTGTCGAATGAGTAGGTATTAGGGATCAGTGGAAATAGGAAGCGCTTCGCGCTGAGTTCAATAGAGAAATTTCGATCGGGGATGATATTATGGTTAGAAGTTAGAAAGAACTGACTGTGTGACAGAAATCGATGGATCTTGTGGTGGAGACTTATCGTATTGTTAAACTTCTTCCATCTGAGGAACGCTATGCTCTTTCTGATCAAATGAGAAGGGCTGCTGTTTCAATCCCATCGAATATAGCTGAAGGTAACGCAGGAGGCAGTAAAAAAGATTATGCAAATTTTCTTTCGATAGCAAAAGGTTCTGCTGCAGAATTACAAACACAATGCCTGATCTGTGCCCGGCTCAATTATGTAAAAGAGGTGACCGCCGCGAAAGCGCGTGAGTCTTATAAAGAGCCTGGGGCCTTTTTAAGCGGGGGTATGGGGGCTGCAAGCCCCCGGAAATCAGGTGCGGGGCGAAGCTCGAGAGCCGAAACATAATTCAGCGCAGCGGTTCCTTACGGCTCTCGCATTTGCAAACACACATATATTTGCTCCCGCACCTTGCGAAGCAAACTATTCCGCTTGCGGAGAGCAAATACAAACTGAGCTCTTATAATAGAAAGGGAAACAGCTGCGGCAGGGATTTTTATTACTGATCCTTAATCCCTGGTCCCTGATCTCTTATTATGGAATGGTTAAAAAACAAAAGAAAGGAAAACAACTATGGCAGGGATCTTTATACTAATCCCTGGTCCCTGATCCCTAATATGAATGGTTTTCAAAAAAATTACAGAGAAAGGAAAAAAGCTGCGGAGGGGATTCCATTACTATTCCCTAATCCCTGGTCCCTGATATGGGTTGGTTTGACGAACAAATAAGAACACGAAAAGACGCAGACGATGCCGCGTTTGAAGACGCTTTCCATCAGATCGCGGGGGCGGTGATGGGGAAGCGGATGAGCGATATCCTGAACGATGACCGGCTTGCTGCGGCGGACGCTATCGGCGATATTCTGAAATATTACCATGTCAGGCCGCAGGAAGTTCCGGACAATATCAGGGATATGAACGAGACACTGGAATTTCTGATGCGCCCTTACGGTATCATGCGCCGTACAGTCTTTCTCGAAAAAGGCTGGTACAGGGACGCGATCGGCGCGATGCTGGGAAAACGCACCGATGATAATTCTGTCGTGGCGCTGATTCCGTACGGGTTTTCCGGTTACCGTTTCTTTGACCGGAAAACAGAAAAATTCGTCCGCATCACCGGAAAAAATGAAGACCTTATTGATAAGGAAGCACTGGCATTTTATAAACCTTTCCCTCTGGAAAAAATGGGAACAAGCGGCCTGCTGAAATACATCATGGAACAGATCGACAGCCTGGACGCAGTGATGCTGGCGGGGACGGTTTTATCCGTAACAGCGGTAGGACTGCTTCTGCCGCAGCTGAACGAAAAGCTGTTTTCAAGTGTTCTGCCATCCGGAAATGCCCGCATGCTGATCGGTATGGCTATCTTCATGGTCTGCACCTCGCTTTCGGCAGTGATTTTCGGGGTCATCCGGGATCTGCTGCAGGCACGTATCAGTACCCGGCTGAATATTTCCATCGAGGCAGCCTCCATGATGCGCATTCTTTCCCTGCCCGCGGCTTTTTTCAAACAATACAGCGCAGGTGAACTGGCCAGCCGCGTCAGGCATATGCGCACACTTGCCAGCCAGTTGGTCAGCGCTTTGTTAACAGCGGGGCTGACAAGCGTGTTTTCACTGGCATACCTGTCACAGATATCCCTCTTTGCACCCGCATTGGTGACACCGGCGGTCCTGATCACGACCCTGACTCTGGTCGTCACGGTCATCGCCGCACTGCTGCAGATGAACCTTTCCCGGGATCAGATGTTTCTGGCCAGTAAAGAAAGCGGCGTCAGTTATTCCATGATCTCCGGTATCCAGAAGATCCGTCTCTCCGGTGCTGAGAAACGAGCCTTTGCCCGCTGGGCGAAGACATATTCGAAATTCGCGAACCGTCAGTACAATCCGCCGCTGTTCCTCAAAATCAGCAAGGTGCTCACCACCGCTATTACACTCATCGGAACGATGGCGATCTGGTACGCGGCTGTCCGGAATCATATCAATACAGCAGATTATTATGCGTTTAACGCTGCTTTTGGTGCAATTAACGGGGCTTTTGTGACGCTGGCAGGTATTGCAGCCCTGGCCGCTCAGATCCCCCCGATCCTGGAAATGGTCCGTCCTATCATGGAGACAGAACCGGAAATCGCGGAGGATAAACTAGTGGTGACCCGTCTTTCCGGTGAGATCGAATTGAACAATGTTACCTTCCGTTACAAAGAAGATATGCCGCCGATCCTGGATAACCTGAGTCTCAAGATCCGCCCCGGGCAGTATGTCGCCATCGTCGGGAAGACCGGCTGCGGCAAGTCCACGCTGGTACGGCTGATGCTCGGTTTTGAAACACCGCAGAAAGGCGCGGTCTATTATGACGGCCGCGACCTGAAAAACCTGGACCTGAAGTCACTGCGGCATCGGATCGGAACAGTGATGCAAAACGGAAAAGTCTTTTTAGGTGATATATTCTCAAACATCACGATCTCCGCACCCTGGCTGAAAATGAAAGACGCATGGGAGGCGGCCGAGATCGCAGGCCTCGCGGAGGATATCCGCCGTATGCCCATGGGAATGAACACTATCATCTCCGAAGGTTCCGGATGTATTTCCGGAGGACAGCGGCAGCGGCTGCTGATCGCCCGTGCGATCGCGCCGAAACCGAAGATCCTCATATTTGATGAAGCAACCTCGGCGCTGGATAATTTAACCCAGAAACATGTCTCCGATGCGCTGGATCAGATGAAGTGCACCCGCATCGTCATCGCTCACCGTCTTTCGACGATCAAGCAGTGTGACCGTATCATCGTTTTGGAAGAGGGAAAGATCATTGAAGACGGAAGTTACGACCAGCTGATCGCGAAAAACGGCTTCTTTGCCGACCTGATCGAGAGACAGCGCCTGGACAAAACAGAGTATGTGGCGAAAACAACGGTGTTCTGAGGATCGGATCGGGGAAGAATATGAAATATGAAATTAGAAACAGATCGTAAAAGCATGCGGCTTATCTGAGATCAATCGTAATAATCGGACTTATAATTGTCATTTGGTCATAAATATTTATGAGTATCTTTAGACCTGCGTGTATGAGGTTCGTGCCGATGATAAGTCACTGTTTTTTTAAGAAAATCATGTGATAATAATATATTAAAATAAAAAGTTTGAATATTATATGTTATTATGCACAGAATATTATTTATTCTTAAATAATAAAATTTTAAAAAGTAAGATAAAAAACTTTTAAGATTTCGTAATAATATGTTGAATGGAAAAACGTATGGTACAATCCATGCGTTTTTTACATTAGATCCGGAGCAGTCAGTGTTGCAGCCCTGACAATTTCTTATTCTCCTCGAACATCATACCTGCTGAATATCCGCAGAAGTTATGTCAGGTATGCCGGCCTATAGCAACCAAAGCCAATCATTATTATCTTCATATGTATTTTCAAAACCGTTTTGAATGGCCCATTCTCCGGCATATGAATTTCCGGAAACGATAAATATTGTGCCGTTATTGTCTGAAAAGGCATTAGTGCCCATATATCCCGCACTTGCCGGGATCGTAACTTCTGCCTATGAATTACGCCTGTTAAATGCATTATTCCCGATTTCCGTTACATTTTCCGAAAAAATTATTCGTGAGAGTACCTGGATTTTCAATTTTTTTTCATTACTTTTTTCACTAAATTTATTTGAATAAAGTCATAAAAGCTATTGGCGGCAAGTGCGCACACTTGACTAAGATAAAACTTCATCTTAAAATCACAGTAACACGGAAAATATGGTGAACACCGTATTTCAAATATAAAAGGAGGAATAATATGAAAAAGTTTGTATCGTTTGTACTAATGCTTTGCATTATGCTCGCATTTTGCGGGCAGGCCCTCGCAGAGGATAAAATGGTTTTCGGCAATATCACATTCGATAATGCCGGTGAATGGAGCCAGCTTTCAGCCGGTGCTTTCAAATGGGCTGCTGAAAAAGTCGGCGTGGATGTCATTACGATCCCGGTGATCAACAATACGGAAGATCAGGTCAACGGTATGCTGACCCTCATCAGCCAGGGCGTCGATGCGATCAATATCTATACCGCGACAGCTGATCTGGATGTGCAGCTCTCCGCAATGGCAAAGGAAGCGGGAATTCCTGTCTCATTTGAAAACGGATACCCCTCAGAAGGCGCTGAATATGTGACTGTCGCGACGCACGACTGGAAGGTCCTTGGCGAGAAAACTGCCGCGATGCTGTGCGAACACTTCAAAGGCAAGAAAGCCCTGCTTGTTCTCGGCGCGCCGGGCATGAGCATCGTTGAACCGTGGCTTGAAGGTTTCATGGAAGTCTACGAAGCGAACGGAAAACCGTTTGAGATCGTTGATGAAGAATACACCGACTGGGGAACAGAAAAAGGCCTGAATGTCACGCAGGACTTCATTCAGTCAGGCCGTGAGTTTGATGCCGTATTCGCCCACAACGGACCGATCTACGCCGGCGTTTTGACCGCCCTGAAGGATGCGGGCCTGGTCGATTCCACAGTAAAAGCCTGCGGCGGCGGTCAGGACGATGAACTCGAATGGCTCCGCAGCGGAGAACTCGACTGCACGATCTCCTACCTGCCGAGCGCTCAGGGTATCGCGGCTTTCAAGGGGCTCTGGATGTATATGAACGGGAAAGAACCTCCGAAGGCTATCGATCTTCCCATGACCCCGATCACGAAAGAAAATGTCGATACAGCCGCAGCCTGGGACGATTTCGAAGGAGCTTTGGAACTTCTCGGCGGACTTGAATAAAATCAGCCGGCGGGAATGAGATCCCCGCATAAGATCCGGATTCTCCCGGCACCGATAATGAAATGACACAGCATGATCTGCTGTGTCATCCGGGATGACCCATTAATTACCAGCCACACCGGTGTAATCTGCCGGTGTGGTTTTTAGGAGATAGGCTATGCAAGATCCAATATTACAACTGAAAGGCGTGACAAAATCATTTTTTGGAAACAACGCTCTCACTGATATTGATTTTGACCTTTTTCCATCTGAAATTCACTGCATATGCGGCGAAAACGGTGCCGGAAAATCGACATTGATCAAATTGCTGACCGGTGCATTTTCTCCGACAAAAGGCAGGATCATCATTAGTGGGAAAGAATATTCTTCCCTGACCCCGAAAGAATCACAGAACCTGGGCATTCAGGCGATCTATCAGGAAAACAACCTGCTGCCAAACATGGAGATCGCGGAAAATCTGTTTATGGGGCAGGAGCATCTGACAAAATTCCGTCTGATCGATAAAAAGAGCATGCGGAAAGAAACGCAGAAGATCCTCGACACGCTCGACCCGGAACTGGATGCCTCTATGCTCCTGTGTGATTTGAGCGTGGCACAACAGCAATATGTAAAGATCGCAAGGGCGCTGGTATATTCACCGAAAATACTGATTTTTGATGAGCCGACGACCATGTTTAATGTAACTGACGCGGATAAATTATTGAACAGGATCATTGAGCTGAAGAATAAAGGACTCGGAATTATTTATATTTCACATAAACTGTCTGAAATTATTAAGATCTCTGACCGGGTCACAGTACTGCGGGACGGAAATAAAATCAGCTGCCGGAAACGGACGGATGAACGATTCACGATGGACCAGATCACGACGGACATGATCGGACGCAGCGTTGATCTGATGTACCGGAGAGAAAAATCCGAATTAGGGGAAACGCTCATGAAGGTATCCGAATTACAGCTGAAGCCCGATGGCCCGAAGGTCAGCTTTGAATTGCACAAAGGCGAAGTGCTCGGCGTCGCGGGAATGGTCGGCGCCGGACGGACTGAAATTGCGGAAGCAATTTTCGGCTGCAGGAAAGCAGTCAGCGGAAGGGTATGGCTGAATGGTAAGGAAGTGAAAATTTCAACGCCGATGGATGCAATTAAGAACGGGCTCTGTCTCATCACGGAAGACAGGCAGAAGCTCGGGCTTCTCCTTGATATGAATATCAACGAAAATATTACGATCACTGCGCTGGATAAACTGAAAGGCAGGTTCATCAACCGCAAAGCGGAAAAAGCAGATGCGGAAGCGATCATAAAAAAGGTCAACCTGAAGGCTCTTGATTATGAAACCGACGTGAAATATCTGAGCGGTGGGAATCAGCAGAAGGTCGTGATCGGAAAATGGCTGTTCGAAGATGCGAAGATCATCATTTTTGATGAACCTACGAGAGGCATTGATGTAAACTCAAAAGCTGAAATCTACACACTGATGGGTGATCTTCTGAAAGAAGGCAAGGCAATTCTGATGATCTCCTCTGATATGCCTGAGCTTATTTCGATGAGCGACCGGGTAATTATCGTCAAGGACGGCGCGGTCACCGGTGAGCTTGATGGGCAGAACATCAATGAACAAAACATTATCACTAAAGCATTGTGAGGGACTGAAATGAATAATAAAAAGCTTTCAAAAATCCTGAAATCTCAGACTTCCTTTCTGATCTGCATTATCGTCATTCTGGTGGTGTTTGTCACTTTGGTAAACCCGCGCTTTATTATGAAGCAGAACATTCTGGCGATCCTGCAGCAGATATCTGTTTTGGGGATCGCAACGATGGCGACCACGATGCTTCTCAAATCCGCGTTGTTTGATCTTTCATCCTCCGGCATCATCAGCCTGACCTGCGTATTGGTGGCGAAACTGATCACGGAAGGTTTCAATGTAACGCTTTCCGCGTTGGCGGGGATCCTGGCCGCCACATTGATGGGGCTTATCAACGGGCTCATCATCACCAAAACCAAGACGCTCCCGATGATCATTACGCTGGGAACGCAGTATGTTTACAGCGGGATGGCGCTGGCGTTTACCGGCGGTGTGTTCATCGGGCTGAAAGGGAAGTTCTCTTTCCTCGGCACCGGAAAGATCGCGGGGATTCCCGTTTCCGTGATCGTGTTCCTGATCGTCGTCTGCATCGTATATTTCATCCTGGAACGGACCCGCTACGGACGCAGGCTGGTGGCGATCGGCAATAATCCTGACGCGTCTTACCTTTCCGGTATCGATGTCGACAAATATATGCTGCTGGACTATACTGTCAGCGGTGCCTTTTTCGGCCTGTCTGCGCTGGTGCTTCTTTCCCGGCTGGGCAGTGTTGTCTCCACCGTCGGGAACGGCTATGAATTGCGCTCCATGGCAGCGGCGATCATCGGCGGTGTTTCCGTCAGCGGAGGGAAAGGTACGGTCTTCGGCGCTTTCCTCGGGGTCATCCTCATGGGTATCATTTCCAACGGGATGAACATTTTGAACATCAATTCGTACTACCAGAACATTGTTCTCGGCGTGGTCATCGTGATTGCGGTGGTCGTCAGCAATTTGAATTCATTAAAGAACAAATAACAGAGGTGATTCATTGAAGATCGATCTGGTTGGAGATATTGAGAATATCCGGGAAGGCTGTAAAGAGCTCGCAGCCTCTCTCGGCGTTGAATTCGGCAAAAAAGGGATGCGGCTTGTAGCTGTCTGCCGCCCCGGTCCGCTGGAAGTTATCCGCAGCCATGGGGAAGCATCGATCCGTTTCAGCGATCCCTTTTATTTTTACAGAGGGCTGGCAATTTTCGTATCTGAATCGGCCGGAGGGAAAGATTTTCATGTCACTGAACCTGTCCGGATAAAGCACGTCGGATTTTTGCTGGATGTTTCCCGGAACGCGGCGCCCACCGTCGAGACGCTCAAACGTTTCATCCGGATCTCAGCCATGATGGGGATCAATTTCATGATGCTGAACCTGGAAGACATGTATCCCCTTCCCGGGGTGCCCAAATTCGGGTACATGCGCGGCAGGTACAGCGCCGAAGAGCTGCGGGAAGTGGACGATTACGCTTTTCTGTTCGGCATAGAAGTCATTCCCTATATTCAGACGCTTGCCCACCTGTCCGTGGTATTGAAGTGGGAGGAACTGGCTTATCTTCGTGACACGGAGGACATCCTGCTCGCGGAAAGCGGGGCGACTTATGATTTTATTGAATCCATGATCAGGAGCCTGTCAGGGATCTTCCGGTCCCGGCGGATCAACCTGGGCATGGATGAGGCGCATGACCTTGGCCTGGGCGTATACAAGGAGAAGCACGGTTACCGGCCCGGACGGGAGATCCTGGCAGGCCATCTGGCACGCGTTTCCGAAATTATCAAAAAATACGGGCTTCATGGCATCATCGCCAGTGATATGCTCTTCAGCGGCTCAGATCAGGATATTCCGATCACCCTGCCTGAAAATATCGGCCTGATGTATTGGGATTACGACAAAACGGATCCGGATGAACTTGCCGAAATGATCGCGAAACATAAAGCCCTGGGCAGGACCCCCATGTACCTCGGGACAGTCCGCACCTGGGAGAGTTTTGCCACGGCTTACACGCCTTCATTCGAAAACAATAAGGCATCCATTGAAGCCTGTGTCCGTGAAGGCGTGGAAACTGCCGCGACATCCATCTGGATGAATGACGGAGCGGACAACAGTCTGCTGGCAGGAATTCCGGGCCTGGCATTTTTCGCAGGGCAGGTTTATGACCCAGCGATGGATGCGGACCGGTTCCGCTCCCTTTTCAAAGTCCAGACCGGGGCTGATTATGAAGCGTTTCTGCTGCTTGAAGCGATCGATCAGCTGAAAGTGGACGGCAGGCCTGTGCGCTCCAATGCTTCCAAATATCTGCTCTGGCAGGACATCCTGTTAGGGCTGTTTGATTTCCATGCCGCGTCGACGGATGCCGCTGAGCATTACAGCCTCCTTGCGGATCAATTCAGCGCCTCGCTTGATAAGACCGGATGGTATCATCCCCTGTTTGAGATGATGAGGGATCTCTGCCGGGTCTTATCGGTAAAAGCGGAGATCGGCGTCAGGCTGTCAGAAGCCTATTCTGCAGGGGACATGGAAGCGCTTGCAATGATTTCAGGGCAGATCCTCCCGGCTCTGGAAACGAAAACAGAAGCGCTGCGGGTAAGCTGCCGGACTTTGTGGATGGGCACGCTGAAACCATTCGGCTTTGAGATCCCGGATGGGAGATTCGGCGCGTTGGAAACACGTATCCGGACGACGGAAGAGAGGATCAATGATTATCTCTCCGGCAGGATCGCCGTAATCGAAGAACTGGAAGAGGTGCGGCAGCCGTTTGCTCCGGCAGAAAGCGGACTGCCCACGGTCCTGACTTATGACCGGATATTCTCTGTCGGGATCCGGAATGGGCCTACGAGATAAGCGGTATTTTTGATTTTTTTACGAGGGGACGGGTCTGCGTCAGCGGGCCCGTCCTCGTCTTCCCAGCTTTTGCCTGCCGCGTAAGGAAAACAGGCTTGCGCCTGTATCAGATATGCGCGGCAGGAGTATCGCACACACTTTACGAGTGCTTGCCCCGGAGACGGACCGTTTATCGGTCCGTCCCCACATCTTGCGGCGTCCTATTCAAGACTCAGCCAAATAGCGGGACGTACAACTTTGTCATCATCGTTCACAGAGCCGCCATACAGATAAATCCAGCCTTCAAAGTATACATCAAGCGCGTTTTTTCCATCCGCACCCGGTGACCGCAGCCACCACATTGATGTACCGCCAAAATTCTCTGAAACATATGCTCCATTCGCTGAGGCATAGTCTGTAGCGAAACACTTACGGTCTTCATCTGTTTTGAAGTATTCTCTTGCTTCTTCAGCCGTCAGCAGGAAGACATGATCTGCTGTAGCGTTTCCGCCTTCTGCTTCTCCGTTCGGGGAATCCGGATTTTGATTGATCACCTGTCGGATCCGACCCTTTTCCTCATGGGAGAAGGCGCTGTTATAGAAGTCCCCGTTCAGCCATTTCCGCAGTGAGCAGTTTTCCCAGGTTACCGGTTCATATGCTTTATTATACTTTTTATTATCCAGCCCATATTTGCTGATCAAGAGCACCCGGTCACTCTCTTCCGCCAGAACCTGCCATTCAATTGGTTCTGAACCGTTGTTTTTGTTGTTATCCTGTTCATAGTGTCCGAAAGTGAATGTGCGTGCTGCTGCTTCTTTTGCCGCCAATGATTCTGCTGCTGTTTCGATCGTTGGATCATTGAAAGAAATCTTTCCCGATTTTTCATCCAGATCCAGCCAAAAAGCGGGACGCACAAGCCTTTTATCATAATGAACTACGGTACTTTCGATACGACCTTCAATTCCCACATCGGCAGCATCGATATTTCTAAAGCCGGGTGACCGCAGCCACCACCACCCAAAGTTACCATATGGTAATGAACACCTTCGCAGGGCTCTTGTTTTGAAATATTCTTGCGCTTCATCAGCACTCAGCAGGAAGATTCGGTCTGTCGTTTCCATCCCGCCTTCTGTTCCATATTCCGCATTATCCGGGTTTTGATTGGTTACCTCTCGGATGCGCATCTTCTCTTCACTGTTGAAGGCATTATAGTAGAAATCATTATTCAGCCATTCCCGAAGTGTACAGGTTTCCCATGTAACATCTGACATCTCTTCATTGTATGGTTTTTTAACCAACGCATATTTGCTGATTACAAGCACACTATTGTTTTCAACCGCCAGGACCTGCCATTCAATCGGTTCGGTCCCATTCGCTTTGTTTTTGTCCTGTTCGTACCGGCCAAAAATAAGCATGTCACCGGCCGACAGATCTGCCGCAGATAACTCAGCCGGATCCCTGGAAAAAACAGATTTCGGTTCTTCAGAAAGATCCAGCCAGAAGGCGGGACGCACGACGTTGGGGTCATAGAAAGCTTCAGTGTTAAAGCTGCCTTCTGAGGTAACCACATCCACACCAGCAGCGAAATATGATCTGCAGGGTGAACGCAAGGTCCACGGCGTTGTATCATAATTATAATATTCTAAATACGAGGGGCCGTGAGCTTTGGCATAGGCTGATGGTTTACATATTCGTTCATCGGTTGTTTTGAAATATTTATTCACCTCGTCAATGCTCAGCAGAAAAACCTTATCTTTTGTCGCATTCCCTCCCGGGACCCCGCTCTGTGCATTATCCGGATTTTGATTGGTTACACGGAGGATTCGGCTCTTTTCCTCCCTGCTGAAGGTATTGTCAAAGAAATCTCCGTTCAGCCAGCTTCGCAGTGTGCAGGTTTCCCACGTTACCGATTCATATTCTTCGTTGTATTCTTTCGATTCGAGCGCGTACCGGCTGATCAGCAAAGCTCGGTCGTTTTCTACCGCCAATACCTGCCATTCGACAGGTTCGGAGCCGTTGTTTTCATTATCGTCCTGTTCATATCTGCCGAAAGTGATGATATCACCCACTTTGACAGGTATAGCGGTTGGTTTCGGGGTGTTTGTCGGCGTGGGTGTTGCAGTCGGAACTGGTGTATTTGTCGGCGTGAGTGTTGCCGTTGGAACAGTCGGTGCCGGTGTGAAGGTTTGTGTCGGGGTTGGCTCCGGTGTCTGCGGCATGAATCCGGACTTATTGCCTTTCAGCCGCAGCCAGAAGGCCGGGCGTACTGTCAGATAACCCGTGTCCACGTCAAGTCCCGCTCCGTTGATGCTTCCGTCCGGATCAACAAAAGCCGACGTACCCTCATCAGATCCGCCTGTCCGCAGCCACCACATGCCATGCCCACTGCTGACGATAGCGCCTTGTGTTTCCGCGTAAACGCTCACACCTCCGACGCGTTCCGCGTTCGTTGGCAGCCATGCGGCGGCTTCCTCCAGGCTCAGCAGAAAGATCCGGTCATTGGTATTCCGTCCGCTCCCGTTCCCGGTTTCAGGGTTTCCCGGATTGCTGTTAAAGCTTTGTGCGATATACTCCGCGCCGGATGTACCAAAAGCATTTTCGTAGAATTCCCCGTTCAGCCAGGCGCGCAGACTTGAATTTGACCAGTCCGTGTCGTTCAATTCCGCATGCCGGGGCCGGGCTTCCAGCCCTTTCACGCTGAGAAGCAGCGCGAAGTCATCCTCAATGCGGATCACCTGCCATTCGATCGGTTCCGGACCGTTTGCGGGATCATTGTCCTGCTCCCAGCTGCCGAATTCGATGATCTGTCCTAAAACAGTCTCGATCTCCGGACGGGTATTCGCGGACGATGTTTTGTCGGGTACTGCCGGCTGCGGTGTTGCAGCTGCCGGAATACCGTTCATGGATCCCGGCGCCGCTGTCGGCGTACCGCTAAGCTTTGCTTCCGCCGCCTGTGTCTGCATGGCAGAAAACGCATCAAGTGTCTGCGCGAATTCAGTCTGCTGTATTTCCAAAGTCCGGAGCTCTGCTTCTTCTGTTTGTAACTGATCGTAAGCTGTTTGCGTAACGGCAAACATTGTTTGAGCGATCCGGAATGCCTCATGGGTGCTTTCATAGGATGCTGCCGACCGGTTATCGGCTTCGGCTTGCTGTTCACCCGGCATCGCGGCGGACGGCAGAACCACCCCCGCAAGGATAAGAAAGAAACTCAAAAGCATTACTGTTTTATAAATTTTCATTTTTTCACGCTCCGAAAATACAGCACATCATCTTATAACTTTAGTATCTCATGATTCATTTTTATTCAATTGTCAAGGTTTATTTTTTCCTCGACTGTTTCGCCGGAATTGCATGTGTCAAGTTTTAGTTAATTAATAAAAGGCTTCCCTTCAATAAAACAAGGGAAGCCTTGAGAACCACAATAAAGACGATCAGGCCCGGATCGGAGCGTAACGCTCCGATCCGATGATTTTCATCATGAGTTTGTACGGATCCAGAGAATCCAAATCATTCTTCATGACCAGGGAGAAGATGCGCGGGGAGACTCCGCTGATCAGTGCCACGCCCTGATCATTTTTCTGTACAGGTACCTGCTGATTACGGCTCTGTACATTCCAGAAGACCAAATCCGGCAGCCGATAGCCAAATGCTTCAAAGAGCTGCTTCGCGAATTCGAAGTTCGATACGCTGGCATTCTTAGCACAGACGTCAAACTCCATGTCGGAAATAATATAGAGCATATCCGGCATTTCGGACTGCGGCAGATGATTTTCTATGGCAGCATTCAGGATCAGCTCAAATACTGCCTGAATGTTGGTATTGGCACACTCGTTGAATGACGCACAGTACCGCACCCTGTCCACAAAGTCCGAGCCTTTGATTTCCACCAGCTGCGGGGTCATGGAGAAGGTAATGAAGTGGTTCCTGAACATTCCGGTGTTCCGTTCAGCGAAATACATCCCAAGGGAAAGGGCAACTTCCGCGGGGAGCGGATCTCCCCCCCAATACATGGAATGTGAACCATCAATTACCGCAAGGGCATTTTGTCCGGAAGT
>DAIMGK010000097.1:0-17573 GCA_036723985.1 Flexilinea sp. | reverse complement strand
TACGGAAATCTGCCCGGGACAGAATTCATCCGGAAGAATACGCTCGGCCGCGGTGGGGACAAATGTGATTTCCTGATGAAGAAAAGGTCATGATCATGGAAAAGACGATCCGAAAATACACAGGGGCATTCAAAAAAACGCTGGAAGAAAGAAGGATCCCGGATGCTGCTCAAAAGGCAGTTTCCTATAAAAACAGGCTGACAAAAATGTACGCATCCGAGATCTATAAACAGCACGACATCTATCCCACAATGAACGTCCCATTGATCTATGCAGTCATCGCCATGTGCCTGGAGTTGAAAGGGTATGGCCTGGGTGACAGTGAGATCATGGACTTTACAGATGAGGTATTCAAATCAAGAAAAAAGCGTTTCGAAGTTCTATTAAAGATCATCGATGTCCTTCCGAACAGTTACCGGATCGCGGAAAAATGGAACCTCTCCGATCATGAAAAACGGGTCAAAGACGGAAGCATCACCTATGATTTGTTTGAAGTATCCCCAGGGAAGATCGAATACTGTATTTCAAAATGCATGTACGTTAAGATGTTTGAATACTATGGGATCCGCAGATTATGCAAAATATTTTGTATCACCGATGAACATGCGTACGCGAATCTGGCAAAACATGTCAAATTTATCAGGCATTCAGATCTTTCAGACGGTCCCTGCTGCCACGATGAGATCTTCGACAGACAGGTCCGGCAGGATGGAAATGGTAAATGACGATATGAACTGGCCGAGGACGATACTGGACGGGATCTCAATGGCAATGCTGTTCAATGGAGCAGTTGGTACAGGGTTTCTGCTGTTTCCGCAGGCATACAGTACGATGTTCCCGAAAGAGATCAGGGAAGCTGCCGCTCCCTATGTGAAGAAAAATGATGTGCGGAAGATGAATCTGATCCTCTATCCTTTATATCTTTTGCTGTTCATTTATTGGGCAGTCAGCGCACATTATGCGGGGATATGCGGATTCAGGACACTGTTTTGGACAGGTTACGCCGAAATGACGATCGTCAGCATCAGCGATTTCATTATTCTTGACTGCTGGCTGCCCGGAAAGGTAAAGCATATGATCAAAGGTGCGGAACATTGTAAGGCATGGGAAAGAAAAGAATGGCTGCTGAAGCTGGCGATCCCGGAACATGCACTCGGCTGGACATTCATCGTCTGTCCGGTCGCAGGCCTGATCACTGCGGGGATCGGAAGTCTTCTGCAGGTTTTTTGATCCCAAATATGAAGGAGATTGGATGGATCTTATGGCTGAAAAAGTAACGATTCAAAAAGGTACCGTACAGGAAACACTGACATTTCCGCTTTACGGGCGCAGCATTGCCAATCAAAAGTATCCCGGGCTTTTCCGTGATACAGAAGCTGCGAAAATTATGTCAAGGATGGATTATGATTTTTCAAAATCGAATATGGGCAGCATTCCTTCTATCATTTATGGAATCCGGCACGAAACGCTTGTTGCTGCCGCGAAAAATTATCTGAAAGAGTATCCTGATGCGATCATTGTAAATCTCGGCTGCGGGTTGGATACATCCTTTACATTCATCGACAACGGAAAATGCCGCTATGTCAATCTGGATCTGCCGGACGTGATCCGTCTTCGTGAAAGGTTGTTTGATGTCAGGGACAGGGAGAGGAATCTGGCTCACAGCGCATTGGATCCTGCCTGGATGGACAAGATCGGAGCAGATAAATCAGATCACGTATTTATTATCAGCGGCGGAGTGCTGTTCTATTTTAAACCGGAAGAGGTCAGAATGCTGATAGACGGAATGGCAAAAAGATTTCACGAGGGTGGATTTTTCTTCGATTTCGAAAACGCTGCAATGGCAAAAATATCGAACCGAATGATAAAGAAATCCGGTAATAAAGGCGCGGAAATGTTTTATTGGGTTGAAGATGCCATGAAGGAGATCCCTGCTTATTCTGACCATATCCGATCTGTGACTGTATGGAATCCAATGGTCAATACATACAGGGAACTGCCGTTTGCTGCCCGGATGATCCTGAATTATGAATGCAAAAAAGGGATGATGGGGTTTGCCGAAATAAGATTTATTTAAAACGGAGGAATAGTCCACTGCCGTCAGGGAAGAAATGGCCAGGTTGTATATGAATCCACTGGAAAAGCAATGGTTTTATAAAGGGTTTCGGACAATATTGCGAAACAGGATGGGAAATGAAAAGGCTGACAGGATATGGTCGGATGCAGGGAGAAAATATGAAGGAATACTTTTGGCAGATCCGGAATTGAAAAGACATCCGGGAGCCATGGTTCTGCCTGCTGCTGCTTTATTCTTTGTACTGATGGAGAATGGTGAAAATGCTGAAAATCTCCTGAATGCATATGGAGATTTGATGGGAAAACGTTTTGCAGGTATCGTTCATCGGATCACAAGTATTCCGGGCATAGATAAAGTGCTGTGGGCGAATATTGACCGTATCATGGATAAAATGAGCGGAGAAACGCTGGGGTATAAACGGCTCATTGTTTCTGAACCGCCATCCATGTATGGTGTCGATATTCTTTCCTGTCCTTACCATGAATTGGCGAAAGCGCTTGGAGCCGAAAAAGCTGTTTTATGTATTTGTCACATGGATAAAGCTTATATGAAAGGATTTCATCACATTCGATACGAAAGGACGAAAGCGGTTTCCGAAGGAGCTGACTGCTGCGATTACCGGCTGCGCTTCGATCCGCAAAAAAGATGATCGTAAGATATCAGGAAGGGAAGAGAATAGTCCCCGCTGATCAGCATCTTTTCCGGTTTTGAATCGTTCGGCCGGCTGCTGATGTATCTGATCTGCGCTCTGAAACCGGTGAACGGAAATGAGAGATCAACTATGGACATAAAATATGAAATTCTGAAACGGATCGTAAAAGCCTCGGGATTGAAAAAACAATGGACGGGCAAAAGTACGGAAGAACTTTTGGCAGACCGAAGGAAGCAGAATGCCAAAAATAGAATACCGGACCTGAAAGATGAAGCTTTTGAAATCAGCAGGATCAGCATAATGGGCTTTCCTGTATTGAAATTCATTCACAAGGAAAAGACGAACCGTGCGAATCTTTTTATTATCGGCGGAGGAATGATCAGCGCACCACGCCCCGGATCGATCAAAAAGGCTATGCGTTTCGCTAAGGAAACCGGGTTGGATCTGTTCGTCCCTTATTATCCGCTTTGTACGGACTATCCGCTGACGAAGGCCTATGAAATGATCCATGAGACCTATCGTGTAATGCTGCGGGAGTATTCTCCTGAAAACATTTCCGTACTCGGCACTTCTTCAGGCGGTAATCTTGCGCTCGGAATGGTGCCGTATATCAACGACGGTCACGGAGATACGCCCATGCCCGGATATATTCTTGCTGTTTCTCCGGGTACCTGTGTGGATACAGAAGAAGAATGGCAGCGGATGCTTGATCTTGATAAGCTGGATGTGGCGATCCCTGCGCAATATATGAAGAACGCAGTAGAGATAATGCGGCATGGGGATGTGAATGTGCCCGATTACATGATCTGGCTGCAGAAAGGCAATTTTTCAAATTGTCCTAAAGTGACATTTATGTATGGAAGTGATGAAACACTTTATGCCTGCGCGCCTTCATTTGAAACCGTGATGAAAAAATACGGCGTCGATTATGATATGATCGTAGGCGAAGGAATGTTTCATTGTTATCCGATTTTCCCCATCGTAAAAAAAGCCAAAGAGGGATGGGATCAGATGGTCGATCTGGCAAAACGGGGAGGAAATCCATGCTGAAAAGGGGAAGTAAAAATTGATCGCGCAGGAATTCGGAAAGGGCAAGCGCACAAAGATCCTGCTGATCCCGGGAAACATGATGAGTTGGCGCCAGTTTGAGCACCTGATCCCTTTGCTGGAGACGGATCATCATGTGACCGCCATCAGTACGGACGGATACGATGAGCGTACGACTTTCACGACGGCAGCAGCTTCCGCAGAGTCTGTTGAGGCATATATCAGAGATAAACTGGATGGGAAAATCGATCTGGTATTCGGAGAGTCCTTTGGCAGCGCAACGGCGGGAATGCTGTTCCATCGTCAGAAAGTAAAGGTCCGTTCTTTGATCATGAGCGGCCCGCAGTATATGAGTCTGGGGATCCTGAACGGATTGCTGAAGGAAATTATCCCCCGGAATCAGTACAGGCTTTACAACAGGATCCGGTATCAAAAAAGGCTCCCATGGCTGCTGAAGCTGTATACACGGGCGGATGATGAAAAACTGATCAGGCAGTTTGGTGCCGTGCCGAAGAACATTACCCTTGAAACGCTGCGGAATGCCATGGATGAAGCGCTGAAGCTATATTCGGTGATCGACAGTTTTGCCCCTGATCCGCAGGCACATGTGGCGGTCTGGTACGGAGAAAAAGAACCGAACATGAAAAAGGCCGTACAAAAGCTCAAAAGAGCCTGGCCGAATGCAGAGATCCGTCCCTTCGAAGGTTACGGACACGGGGAGATCATCGCTCATCCGGATATAATGGCAAAAGAGATCAAAGAATTTGTCAGAGGGAATCAACAATGATCATTCAAATCATGATCGAAGGGCTTATACTCGGCATCCTGCTGATCCTGTACTGTGCGATCGGGATCCGCGGCGGTGCGGTCAATATGGTATTTTTATATCATAAGGACGTACAGGAAAGATGCATCAATAACGGAATGATCACCCGGGAGAAGATAAACCGAAACCAACGTATCTTCAAAATTCTGGGGATCCCTGGTTATCTGGTTTATATCCTTGTCAGTGTCTGGATCGTGAATGGGGCGAGAGGATTTTTGCCCGGTTTTTGGCAGGCGTTTGCCATCCTTTCCATTGTGAATCTGATCGACAGGCTGATCATCGATGAATACTGGGTCGGACATACCCGGGATTGGGTGATCCCCGGTACAGAGGACTTGATGCCGTATATCACCCGCAGGGACAAAGCCATGAAATGGTTGATGGGTACGGTTGGCTTTGCCGGGATCAGCGCTCTCCTGTCATGGCTGGTGACGCTGAATGTGAATTAAGACAGCAAAAAACGGAGAATGAGCATGAGATATTTGGGAATGCCTGCGGGGATGTGGATGCTGTTCGCGGACAGCTTTCAGAAAAATCTGACGGAAAAATTTGATTACACCCCCGGTGAAGCAAAACAGATCCGGAAACAGGCTCACGGGAAATACAGAGAGCTCATCAAAAACCTTCCTGAATTCGAAAAGGGAGACCGTTTTCTGATGAACATCGTCAACTGTGCCATGCTTTCCGCCTTTATCCTGAATATGCCGGAACGTCCCGCGGTCGATCGGCTGACGGAGTATTATGCCGATGCGATGATGATCCGGCCGATGAAATGGTTCTGCCGCCTGGGCGGAAAGATGAAGTTCACGCGGAAAGACCTTGAGGGGATGAAACAGACCGCCGCTTTGAAAGCCGCTGACCGTAATCCCTATTCATGGAACATGGATCTTTACCCATACGCGGATGGCAGCGGCTATGAGGCAAGATTCAGCAAATGCGGGATCTGTACGCTGATGGGTGAGCTCGGTTTGTTCGATCTGGTCCCGGCCATGTGCCGTTTGGACTATACCATGAGCGAGGCCGGTGGGGCAAGCATTTTTATCCGGCAATTCACGCTCGCTTCCGGAGGCCCTTACTGCGACTGCGGATATAAGAAGAAAGCCTGAATCATATCTTTTTTCGGCTTACCAGGAATCCCATATTATCTGATACGATATCATATTCCTGAGCAAGAGGATTCCGGTCTCCGACGACACAGTAATCGCAAATACAGCTGTTTCCGCAGGTACCCGTTCGGATCAGCGTACCGTGGATCTGACTGATCCCGAAGAAATCGGAATTGCACAGCAGCGGAAGCACATGCAGCAGATCATGCTGCTTTGCGAATTCCGCGTTGGGGCATTTTGTGAATCGATATCGGGTGATCCGGTTCTTTCGGTCGTAAGGTTCGTTTTCCGTTTCGAATCCTGCAGGCCAGATTTGATGATCCTTCCGGTCTCCGGTGCCCACATGATGGAAAACCATATTAATCAGTCCGATATCAAGTTTTCGGTTCAGATCGAAGATCTTGCCGAGTCTGACAAACGGTTCCATGAACAGGTTTTGCACAAAATCCTGCATTTCAGCGATCGGCGGCTGATCCGGCAGCGCGGGATAAAGCGAAAAGATCAGCAGCCCGCCGTAAATCGCCGCGGCGTGTCCGTTCTTCTTTCCTCCAAAATCCGGCAGATCAGCAAAATAGTTCAGATATTTTTGTTGAACCTGATCCCATATTCCATCGGCTTCATATCCGTACCGGTTCCTCAGCCAGATCCGGATCTTCCTGTTATAGGATCTTGGATAGAGATCCTTTGTCACATTCTCAAAACTCATTTGCTGCCCTAAGATTCTGTTTTTCTCACGCATTCAGTATACATCAGGGCGATCCGGGCTGCCATTTCCCGGCTGAAGGTTATGGTCCAGCCATTTTTTTCCAGAAAGCTTAGGTATTCCGCTGCGGTCCATTGATGCTCAAAGCGGATCCCGGCGAGGCGCAGGATCCCTGACCAGATACGGCTGATGAGCGTCCCCTTGTGCTCGACAAAGTTCGGCGCGATCAGCAGTCCACTGGGACGCAGCACCCGCCCGATCTCGCGGAGGACTCGCTCCGGGTCGGGAACGATATGCAGCGCGTTGGCAATAAGCACCGTATCAAAGGAATTATCTTCATAGGGCAGATTCATGGCATCCGCCTTCTCAAAAGTCAGGTTAGCCGGATGATCCCCTTTTTTTGCCTCGGCGATCATCCCGTCGGAATAATCGGTGGCGATCATCCTTTTCGCAGCCGGCGCCACATGCCTCGCGAGCAGTCCCGGACCGGTGGCGATTTCCAGCACTTCTTTATCCCGGATCATCTCCGGGATCCGGTCATACATGAAATCATAGATCTTCTGATCCGCCTTCATGGCTTGTTTGTAGATCGGTGCATAGAGGTCCCAGATCTTTTTCTTCATGCTTCACCCCGTTTCTGCTGAAGCAGCGTTGATTTCTTACCGGACAAAAAATCCCAATTATTTTACATTTTGTTTTTCCAATCGGACTGTCCTGGCCTTTTCTTCCGTATCATCGCTTTCATCATACCCGTCATAGGGAGCTTTCGGATCGTGCGGTTTCTGCTTTTTGAAGGAATTGCAGACCTGATCCCGATGAGCGAAGGCAAAATCAAGATCATCCGTCCACCCGGTATGTCCGGTGATGATCTTCGGAGCCAGTCCTCTGCCGCGGAGCAATTTCTCAAGTTTTTCGAGAGACTGCTTCGCAAGTTCATTATCTTCAGCCAGTGCGTTGATAAAGCTGTAACCGCCGTCCGCGCCGAACCAGATCGTGTCACCGGTGAAGAGATACGCGTCATCGATCAGGTAGACCATGTGTCCCCAGGTATGCCCCGGAACCAGGATCGCTTCGATCCTGATCCCGTTGATATCCAGGATTTGTCCGTCTTTGAGAAGTTCTTTCTTGTTATTTGTTTTGACGATCGGAAGCTTGTACAGACCGAACATCACTTTCCTCCGGACCTCTCCGATCATATAGCGGTTCTCGATCTCGCTGAGATAGATCACGGCATTTCGGAACAGATCATCACTGTCCGTTTCCAGCGCTCCCACATGGTCCGTATCCTGGTGGGTGATCAGGATATGGCTGATGGAAGAAGGATCAATATTCAGCCAGCCCATCTTTTCTTTCAGCCGGTCATAGTTATATCCGGCATCGATCATGATCGTTGTTCCGTTTTTGGTATAAAAGAAGATATTGGCGACCCATTCACGGACACAGGCAGTATGCTCATCGATCCAACCGGTATTAAGCGGCTTGAAGATCTCCTTTCCCCTGTAGATCAGGCTCATGGATACTTTCTGCATTTGGGAGTCTTTTTTTGACATGATCATTCCGCCTTTCCGAATGTTATTTTGACGATCCTCATCCTGACTAAGCTGTCACAGAACAGGATCATCAGCCGGTGGAACAGGCTGACATCCTGATAAATATCCCGATATCCCCGCATATAACTCCTTGAAGTCACGGCAGCAAAGTCCCCGCTCCAGCTTTTCAGCGAGGAAGGATCTTCCAGCGAAAACAGTGCATCGACGTCGGTGATCCCGGCTTCTTTCAGCCAGGTTTTGGTCATCATCTTCGCGCCGCGCCGGTTGCAGGAATCAAACACCAGGACGCCTCCCGGAAACCGCACTGCCATTTCGCAGAACAATTTCCGGACATCTTCCGTCCTGAAATAATAAAAGACACCTGCCGCGTAAAACACGGCTCCATCCGCTGCGTTGATCTTGTCCATCCAGTGAGGATCATTCAGGTCGCAGGCGATGTTCTGTTCCCGCTCTCCGGTAGGGAGAAGTTCATTTCTGACGCTGATCACATCCGGCATATCGATGTTGTAACCGAGACACAGCCCGTTATCGACTTTGCTGAACGTGTCATCCAGACCGCAGCCGAGGTTGACCACAGCCGCCCGGGGATGGATCTTCAGATAATCCCGGACTTCACACATCAGATCATATTGACGCTGGGCGACTTCCAGCGCGCCGAAAAGCCCGGCGGGGGATTCCATGACTTTCTTTTTCGACTCAAAATCGTAATCCAGCATTCCGCAGATCCGTTCCGCTCCCGGATCGGAAAACAGCTGCGGGTAATGATCCGAACAGACTTTCCGCCCGTAAAGCGGGATGATGAGCGTTTCCTGAACACTGTTTTTCTCGATATGATATTTCATTTCGTACCTCTGTCAGCATCGGGTATCAAGATTTCGGGATCCGGACAGATCTCACTATTGCAGACACGCAGGATCTCCCGGGTAAAGACCTCTGGATGAAGGACCGCGAGACCGCCATGGCCGACATTCCTGAATCGAAGGAACTTTGTTTCCGGGAAAGTCTTTCGGATATAATCCATGTCCCATCCGCGGTCTTTTTCCTCGGAATCCGCGTACCAGTATTCGATATGACGGCATCCTGTTGTAACGGTATCCGGCATCTTATAGTTATTGCAGGAATCAAACGTCCGCCAGATGGTCTTGTAACTCATCATTTTTATCACATCCGCAATATACCGCAGATCGTCCCCGGAGTATTCGTCGGAAGTGAAAGCCTTTTCGATCAGCCTGATCCCGCCGATTTTTCCCATCGAGACCATGAGAAAATCCCGTATGGCAAGGAATCTTGTGGCGATCCATGGCAGCCGGTATGGTGTGATCCCGCCGTCTATCACGGCATGGCGGATAAGTATCCGGTCATCAGCAAGGAGCCTTGCCGTGATCGCTCCGCCCATGGAACAACCATAGATACATTTCACTTCCTTGATCCTCCGTTCAGACAATTCTTTTTCAATGTCAGCAGCAATTTCCTCAACGCTTGTAAAATCGGACTTCTGATCGGGATCGTAGCCCGGCAGGGCAGGTATCATCAGATAAAAGGACTTTTCCAGAGCCGGGATCACATATTCAAAGTAATCCCACATCACCAGCGACGGGTGTATGAGCAGAATGATTTCCGCATTTTCAGTCCCATATTCATGGATTTTCATAAAGCTTCTTCAAATCTCCGGAAACATAGTTTCATATTGTATTTTTCTTGTCCCAATATCATCCCATCATTGATTGCATATCAAATGCACATGCATAATGATCAGGCAATGAAGTTATGTTGCACTAACTATTATACTACTTTATCACAAATGGTATAGAAAACATGTGAATTTCGAGAGGCATAAACAGGTAAAGTATCTCCGAATCGTTGAAAATCCATTAAGTTTGTCACAACTAATTCGTTTTTTCTTGACTTTTCAAAAATCTGATGATATCATGTATATTAGTTTGTTATATATAACTATTTTTCGAATTCAGGAACAGGAGAAGAAGATGTCTGAGGAATTATTGATCCGGCACTGCGCGCCAACGATGGCGAATATCAAAACCGGCAGCTTGTTCAGCGGAACATTTACATCTGAAAAGGAAATGATCAATGACATCCGGCATCTGAATCTGAGACTGAAAAACAAAGGCATTCGCATTCTTCCGATGAATTACAAAGACGGACGCGGTTTGATCTATGTTTATCGTCCGCGGCGCCTGTGCCTTGATTTGCAGGATTGCGAAGCCTGCAGGATCCTCAGAAGCTGCGGCTACTCATGTTCCGATGAAAATGCCTGTTTGCGGCGTCTGATCTGCAGGATAAAGCAGGGCGGAGATTTTCCCCATGAAATCGGACTGTTTCTGGGATATCCTCCGGAAGATGTTGATGGATTCATCAATCACAAAGGAGAATGCAAATTCTGCGGACATTGGAAAGTCTATGGTGATGTCGAATCAGCAAAATGCTGTTTCGCGAGATACCGTAAATGCACAGATCTTTATTGCCGGCAATGGCAGAAAGGAAAAGATATCGAAAGTTTGACTGTAGCTGTCTGAAATAAGATTGTAACCATTATCCATTTCTTCTGCATCGAGGCGTCTTTTCAGATGCCTCGTATGCTTCATTCAGGTTTTTCAAATCGGATTGGTCATTGAACACAGGAAAGGCAGTTTGTTTGTCACAGTCGGCAAATACCCGAATAACAGACTTACTGTCTTCAAGAGGTGAATTCATTGGAAAAGACTTTCGTGTTGATTTGAACGAGGTGAAAAATGAAGCTGACAATTGCTCTCACCATGACCGGCTGCATATTTTTGTTTTTAGCCATCTGGGGAGTTACGATTACGATGCCGACCGGACTGCTTGTATCAAACTTTCCGAAAGATGTGCAGGAACGTCTGAAGCCGCGGCTCGAAAGCCTTCCGATGTCATTCCGGCGTGTTTTGGGATGGATCATTCTCGTGCTTTTCATTGCCGGATATATCAGTCTGTTCATTTTGGGCGGTATTGATGGAAGGAATAACGGGTTCGCTTTCAGTCAGTTCTTTTTGCGGTTCTTTATTATTGGTGCGGGAATCAAGGCGTTTGATATCATCTGCCTGGATTATTTATTGCTAACGAAAACACAATTTTTCCAGCATTATTTTCCCAAAACAGAAGGCTGTGCGGGATGGAAACAATTCGGCTATAACCGAAAGCAGCAGCTAAGGCAATGCATTTTGATCCCGATCTGCAGCGCGATCCTTGCTTTTGTTTTTTCATCGCTGTAGATCAAAGACAGTCCTGAAATAAGGGGATCCGCAAGTGTTCAAAGGAGGTAACGGAACATGCTTATGACCATAATTCTTTCTATTATTATGATGGCGGGGCTGTTTCTCATGCTGTGGGGAGCAGTGGGGTTCGTTCAAAACAAAAACTTCTTCTCATCCGCACCGAAGGAGGCTTTGGATGTCATTCAGCCCAAAGAGGAACGCTTCAGGGGACAGCATGCTGTCGGATGGGCGATGCTGATCCTTTCGCTTGTGCTGATGGGCGGAGCATTGATCTATGGCGCATATGACGGCATCAAAAACAGCTTCGGCTTTTGGCAGTTTTTCACCCGCTTTGCTGTGATGCTGCTTTTGCTGAAGGCTTTTGATATCCTGTTCTTTGACTATTATCTTCTGTGCCGCTCCGGATTCTTTTCATATTATTATCCGGAAGTGAAACCAATTTTGGGGCCGCATCTGTTCGGCTTCAACAGGAAATCGCATATGTTTCAAACTGTATTGATCATCTCAGTCTCGTTAATAGCGGCACATATCTGCACTTTGATCTGAGAAAGCAGACTTAGATGGTGATTATCTCTGCTTACAAACTTCAAAGCAGGAGACCAGGCTTATGAAAACTTTTGAATCCGCAGAAGATTACCTCGAAATGATCCTGGTGAACAAACAAAAGAAGTGGACTGTTCATTCGATCGACATAGTTTAGGGTCTTTCTGAATCATTGGATTGTTCCATCCCGTCACACATTTTTTTTTGAATGCATCAGGATTATTGGAGTAAAATAAAAAAACTGTGTGTCCGGTTAGGTTTCCACACAGTTTAGCGGGAATGACGGGGGTAATCACCTCTGACTGCGCAGTACCCTATCTTGATGTTTCCGTTTATACAATTATTGTATACTCATTGGTTTTCCTTGAAACGGGTTTGGGATGCTGTTCCGGCCTTTTGTTTGCGATTTGCTCATCTTCTGTTATTCAATAGAAAAAAGCGGCTGTTCAAATGCACCGATATAGCGGACAGGAATATATCCGGAGCTGCCATAGGATACATTCGCATTACTGGTATCAAGCATTTCCGAGCTGATCGACCGGTATGAAACTGTGATCGGATCGGCAAAGCGGAAGGTATAGCCATCCGAGCCGAAAGAAAATCCGTTGATCGTGATCCAATGAGAGATTCCCTGAAAATCCCATGTTACATTTCCGAGCAGATAGCATACTTCGATCACAGCCGGCCTGCCGGTGGTCAGAAGTTCGATCAGCGTTTCTTCTGTCGTTTTCTCTGCTGTTCGGTGATCGGTCAGAAGCAGTTCTCCGGAAAGCTCTTCCGTAATATACTTATTCACGCCGTTGGAGATATGCTTCCATTCAAGATAGTATTCCGAAGGACCGGTGCTGAAATCATCACCCAGGAGACCGTATTTCCGCATCTCATTCAGGCGGGAAAAGAGATCATCCCCGGAAGACGGGAAGGAAATCTGCATGGCGATGACTCCTGCCGCTGTACCGCAGGCTGTCGAACCGGCAAGAGAACACCAATATTGGTTTACAACGCCTGTATCCAGCGTGCAGTCCGTGTAAAACAGGCCGCTGGATATTTCCGAAGAATCATCCGAAACGACCGCATAGAGAGCCTTGATCACGATCTCTCTGCCCTGATAAGAAAAATCCGGCGTGAGCTGTGTCTCCGACAAAGGCTCCGCGTAAACATTGTAAGGGACCGTAATCGAATGATCTGTATCGGCGGTCGTTTCCGTCAGCAGCTTATCCGTGATGATATGCTCTGCTGAGTTGTATTCACGGCTGTAAAGGCTGATCCTGTCCCCTGCTGCGATATCGCCTTCCGCTTTCACCATTCCGGGATACAGAAGGCTGATCTGCAATACCGATTTATCTGACTGCCCCGCAGACGGGACTGAAAAGGCAGTCAACAATAACAACTGGAGCCAGAAGATATGGAAGAGTTTCTTTATCATTATATTATTTCATAATACAGCATTTACAGCGGATCAGTCATCAATGCTTACCAGTTCATAGGTCCTGCTGCCGAGTCCTATCTCTTCGCCGTGTTCCAGTGCATGGATCCCGTGCTGCTGTTCGATTCGGCGAACCAGAGAGGCATTGCCTTCCGCCTGATACACCAGGTCGATACAGGCCTGATCCAGTGCGACAGGGTCGGTCGATGCCAGGATCCCGATATCATGGATATCCGGCTCTGCGGGATATCCGTTGCAGTCACAGTCCACGGATAGCCGGTTCATAACATTGATGTAAATGATGTGATCCGTCCCAACGTGGTCCACAACACCACTCACCATTTCCGGCAGCGCTTCGATCCACGCATCCTGGTCGCTGTACCAGATACTGCCGCTGGTTTTTGTTCCCGCGGTATGGACATAAACCTTTCCGCTTGGCGAGGACATTCCTATGGCAACATTCTTGATCGCTCCTCCATATCCGGCCATCTGATGACCCTTGAAATGGGAAAGAATGACCCAATCCGAATAGTTTTCCGCATGAGAGCCGACAATTGCCCGATTGAGCCGTACACCGCCGGTGACAGGCCATTCCACCTCACCTTCCTCATCCAGCAGATCAAACGGAGCGATAGCAGTGAACCCGTGGTCCGCGGCGACTTGTTTATGCATGGCTGAACCGGAACGGGAACCACCGTAAGCTGTGTTGCATTCCACAATGGTCCCGTCCAGAAGCCGCACCAGATCACCGATCAGTTCCGGCCGCAGATAATTGCTGGCCGGCGGTTCACCGGTAGAGATCTTCACCGCCACATTTCCGGAATGAGTCCAGTTCAGTGCTTCATAGATCTTCACCAGCCCTTCAGCTGTAATATCAGATGTAAAGTAAACGACAGGTGCATCTTCCGCCGCGGCGCTCAAAGAAACAGCCGGCAGAGAGAGCAATGCGATAAACAGGAAAACGAATAACTTCTTCATCTTCAAAACTCCATTTTGTTTTTGATCCGGATCCGGTCAATTACCCCAGTCTGTTGTATTCTTCATCCGTGACAGGTTCACACCACTCCGTTGAACAGTTCTCCCCCGGAACTTCCAATGCGATATGGGAGAACCAACTGTCAGCTTTCGCCCCATGCCAGTGTTTTACATTCGGCGGGATAACGATCACGGTGCCCGGACGGAGATCAACGGGAGCTTTCCCTTCTTCCTGATACCACCCTTCACCGGCTGTGCAGAGAAGGATCTGTCCGCCGTTTTTTCCGGCGTGATGGATGTGCCAGTTGTTGCGGCATCCGGGTTCAAACGTCACATTGGCAAGGAACAGCGGGCAGGTCTTCGGATCCGTCAGCGGATTCAGATAAGAATTCCCGATAAAGTACTGTGCATATGCAGCGTTGAATTCGCCCAGCCCAAAAACATTTTTCTGATCAAATTGTTCTTTATTCATTGTTTCACCTCTCTTGAAAAACGAAAACAGTTTTATATCCTTCCGGAAGATCATTGTCCGGTTATATGATTCACGGCCAGCCAGGCCTTTATATCATCAGCCAAAGAAGCACCGCCTGAATAGCTGACTGCCAGACCCTGCCCCATATCTGCATCAGGAGCCAGTTTGGCGATCGCTGTCAGACTTTGCCCGAAGCGTCCGCCGCCGTGCGAACAGAAGGGGATGATCTGTTTTCCGGAAAAGTCATAGGACTCCAGGAAGGTCGCGATCGGCATCGGGATGGAGGCCCACCAGTTCGGATACCCCAGGAGGATCGTATCATACTCCTCCATATTCTCCACACGGACTGCCAGTTCCGGCCGGTCCTGCCGATGCTGTGCTTCCTGTGCTTCCATCAGTACGGTATTATAGCTGCTCGAATAAGGCTCCACCATCGTGATCTCCAGCAGATCCGCGCCAGTCTGACGCTGGATCTCATGAGCGATCCCGCGGGTATTGCCGCCCCAGGAATAAAAGGCGATCAGCATCTTTCCATTGGTTTTTGTTTCCGAAATCCCTTCAGCCGCTGTCACGATCCCGCTGCGGGAATTGTCCGCGTTCCGCACCAGGCGGATCCCCAGATTGAAGCTCTTCATATCTGACTGACCGGCTGCGCGGTATGCGCTGCGCAGGTTTTTGGCGAAATCGTTCCATCCTCCGCCCCGGTAAACATGGCGGGTGCCGTTTTCAGGGCCTGTCGGGTCGGATTTGTTTTCAGTGTCATAGGGACCGTAATAATCCCAGGTCCACTCATTGACATTCCCGTGCATATCGTATAATCCCAGGACGTTTGCAGGGTAACTGCCGACGGTGACCGTTCTGCCCCTTGAGCTTCCCGGCTGTGTTTCAAGCGCTGACTTGTTGAAGTAGTTTTCTTCGATCTCATACGGATAGCTGCCCCAGTAATTGGCTTCTTCCGTATTGATCGACGTTTGTGTGTTGAAGGGCGTAGTCGTCCCCGCGCGGCAGGCATATTCCCATTCCGCTTCTGTCGGCAGGCGATAACCGTTCGCGCTTCGGTCCCAGGTCACTTCATCACCGTTTATCACATACGCAGGCGTCAATCCGGCATCCCCGCTTTTGGCGTTGGCAAAACTCACCGCATCCAGCCAGGAGATCTGTTCCACAGGCAGATCCGCTCCGATATTCAGTGACGG
Organism: Flexilinea sp.; assembly: GCA_036723985.1. Classification (GTDB taxonomy): domain Bacteria; phylum Chloroflexota; class Anaerolineae; order Anaerolineales; family Anaerolineaceae; genus Flexilinea. The sequence goes on along the minus strand of DAIMGK010000097.1, from coordinate 1,749 downwards.
ATTCCCACCCGTCAGCTGTTCGTATTCTTCCTGTGTTGTCTCATGGGGATCGATGTAAAAGGCAGAAACATTCACTTCATGCTGAACCTCATCGTCAATACGCCAGTTTTCCGCATCAGGACTGCCCATCAGGAAAGTCCCCGCCGGAATCAGGATAAAACCGTCTTCGACCGAGGCAGGATCCTTCTGTTCCAAAGCAGCCGGGACGGTAATAACTTCTGTGGGCTCAACTGTTCTTTCAGGCTCAGCGATAATTTCCGCCGCTGCTTCCGATGTCGGTTCCTGTACCGGTTCAGGGATACTGTCCATCCACTTTCCGCCAAAGGTGTCCGCTTCCGGATCATGGATCGTCTGCCCGCAGATCAGTCCTACCACAACAGCGAGCAGTATGAGGACTACCGGCAGCAGCGGATTTTGTTTCTTTGCCCTGCTGCGGCACAGATCAGCCATCTGCGTGCCGATAAACGCCCAGAAGGCCAGCATCAGCAGGTTTTCCAGAATGACGAGCCATTTCGCTTTCTCGTAATCCAGAAACGCGAAAGGATTTCTGAAAAACATATAATCCGGTATGCCGTTTCTGAGGAACAGGAACAACCCGTATCCGCCGGCACAGGCAAAAATCACCGAAAGGATCATCCGGACTGAATTTGAAAGCTTCCACCGGGAGGTCATGGCAGGAATGTGAAGCCCGAGATGCAGTCCCATCAGGACAAAGGACCAGTGAGACATCGCCAGATGAAAACGGCGCGCAAAAGAGACACTTGCCATTCCGTAAAGGAAGGGTACCGCGTAACCGCTCATTGCCATCCCACAGAAAGCTGTCAGAGCGATCGATACCAGTAAAAGTGTGTTTGTACAGGTCGTAAGCGCCCGGTAAGCGTTGTATTTTCCTTTGAACAGGCTGCTGTACCATTTGCGGTTGAGCAGATGATGAACGATCAGCAGAACGGTCATTGCGATCCCGAGCCATTCATGCAGCATTTCCCCTGTGACCTGATAAGCCATCAGGAAAAGCAGCAGTACGGTCAGGAGAATATCGACGATCTTTTCCTTCATAAACAATTTCCTGTAAACCAGGCCTTAGGGGCCCTGGGTCAATCTTCGATTTTTTCAGAGATCCAGCTTTGCAGCGCTTCTTCGGAAATATTTCCCTGCAGACGCGTCCCTTTCAGCCATTTGCCGCTGCCGGCCTGTTCTTCAAGATGTTTGTCGCTTTGCCCGACACCGCTGCTTGCGGAGGTGCAGAATGGGATCATGGTGATCTCACCGAAATCATAGCTCTCGACAAATGTACTCATGATCCGGGGAATATCACCCCACCAGATCGGGTAGCCGATGAAGATCGTGGAATAGCCTTCAAGATCGACCGGCTCTCCGTCGATCTCCGGACGGCAGGACGGGTCATCTGTTTCAACCGATGTCCGGCTGTTCCGGTCATTCCAGTTCAGATCGGCAGATGTATAGGATACCGCGGGAACGATCTCAAAGATATCTGCATCCGTCAGTGCGGCGATCTTTTCCGCCACGCCTTTTGTTGTTCCGGTCGCGGAGAAATAAATGACCAGCACATCCCGTTCTTCAACCGGTGACTGTTCTGCCTGCTCTGCATAAACAGCAGAAAAGGCGCACAAAACCGACATCAAACAAATCATCAAAAACAGTTTATTCATATTGATTTTCATTTTTACATCCTTATTTCTAAGGAAACGCTGATTAAAGGAAAGAAGAGACAAAAAAGCCGTCTTAAAT
>DAIMGK010000096.1:0-18014 GCA_036723985.1 Flexilinea sp. | reverse complement strand
AAAAATCCGGGGATCAAATGTCGTGATCTTCATTTCAAATTCACTTTCATATGCTTACAAAGATTAACTAAGAAACCGGAAGGGGCTGTCATCAGGGCAAACCGGGAAGACGGGGTAATGAATATACAGTCCTCTTCATTTTTAAACCCATGAGATAAGAGAATGTCGTATGCTTCTTCAAAATCATCCACATTCATTCTGATGCCCTCCGCGTCTCCCGGTTTACTGCCGGTCTGCGTGACATCCAGATAATAGCCGTTCTCGTCTTTCATTCGGATGACGGTAGTATCACTGTCGGTGACCTCGATCCCTTCCTTTATATGGCGTTTTTCAAAGCCAAGTCCTTCAAAAAGCTGAAGGACCGGTTCCGCATCCTTTGTAATGATGATCGGGTTAAAGCTTGTGATCTTCATAGCATTCCCTCCTGTATATCAATTCTATGCCAAAGATGAGGATCGAGAACAATATTTTATTGAGCAGTTACGCCTGTAACGGGAACAAGGCGGGCAGGCCTCCCTTTGTCGTTTTGCACTGTCAAATGAAAAAGCGTCTCCCCGAATGAAGAGATGCTTCTGATCAAATTTTGTACCGAAAGAATTAATCGTTATCCTTGATATGATGGCAGAGATCAAAGGCAAAGCCGGATGGGGAGACCATCAATACGGATTTGCTGCTCTTTGATATGACAATATGGCCGGAGGGATTCGTAAAGCCTCTCGCGGTCAGGAACTCATAGGCCTCGTCGAAATCATCCACATTCATTCGGATGATCAGCATATCCTTAGATACATTGGCCTGCGCCACATCAACGTTGTATCCGTTGTCATCTCTCATGCTGACATTGGAGATATTCCTTTCATCAATATTTTTGTTGTGATGGCGTCGGTCAAACCCCAGCGTTTCCATCAGTTCAATGACGGGCGCTGCGTCTTTTGTTACGATCAGCGGGTTAAAGCTTGTAAATTTCATTGTTGTTACTCCTTGATATATGTCAAAGGTGACTGTTTGCCTGGCAGGCCCCTTCGGCGCCGACCTGAGTCTGCGGGGACAGCCTGTACAATAAATTCCTAAAATGCCAGGGTGTCGAGTTTATCGGTCAGGACTGCGATCTTTTCCAGATAACGGCCGATGATGACCCTGTCCGCATCAGATGGTTCGCCTTTTTTCCGGATCTTACGGATCATCCGTGTATAGCAATGAAGCGATACCTTATCCGTCACATCCCTGATCTTATCTTCATCCTCAGTTCCGAGGTAATATTTCATGAAACTGTGATAAAAGAGCTTCGCTGTCTCATAAGAAAATCCCATAAATTTTTCCACAACAGACGGGTCGTCTTCTCCCAGGACCACATAAAAATAGTACATTCCGCTGATATCCGTATAGGGATGTCCCATGGAGACCCTGTCCATATCGATCATAAGCGGTTCATTGTTCTGCAGGAACACATTTCCCGTGTGGAAATCACCGTGGACAAGGGTATTACACGAGGGGATCGTTTTCAGAAGCTTCATGCACTTTTCCGCCAGACCTTCGTTTTCGTAAGCGATACCGCCTTCTAAATATTCCTCCAGTCGCTGCGTTCCATCCGGGAATCCATCGTCTTCTGTTACTTCAATGCTGTGGATGGTATGTGCCAGATCCGCCATGACTTTTGCGTAGAAATCCGCTTTTCCCGGAGCCCTTTCGATACAGCTTGAGATGGTTTCCGAATCCACCAGCTCATACATAGCCCCGTACCGGCGCCCGACGGATACGATCCCGAAGGAAATCGCCGTAGGGATGCCCAGAATAAAGGCTTTACGGCTGATGGCGATCTCCCGCTCCACATCATGGTAAGTGTTGTTCTGATTGAAAACCTTTATGATCAGTTCATCATCGTAGCGGTACACTTCCCCTTTGGCGCCGCGACCGATGAGCTTGCAGCCGTCTATCGAAACTTCCCTGTACTTCTTATACCGGGCTTTATCAGAGTCAAATGTTCCCGGCCAGATGAAATTGATGTGTTTGATCAGTTCCTTAAAAGCACCTGTTTTATTCAGGAAGAGCTCCAAAGATTCAGCAACGGTTCGATAGTACCAGCACTGCATGGAGGGATCGCTCTCATGAAGGTTTTGCCATAACTGCTCTCCCCATTCTGAGTAGTTCCCCGACAGGGAACGGATGTTCGCCAGCTTATCCGCAAGCCAGAGCATTTTGACTCCGATATCGCTGCTGTTCTTTAGGACAAGCAAAGATTCTTCCTTACGCCGCTTCCATGTAGCGCTTCGTTCTTCCCCGGGATACATTTTTTCCGATTCGGATTCGACAAGCATCGCGACCCGCTTCCCGAACCGCTTTTCGATCTCTTCCAGGGTGCCGTCCGTATTCTCCACAATATCGTGCAGAATACCGGCGGTGATGACTTCCACATCATTGGTCATGGTAGAAAGGATCTGCGCCACCTCCATGGGATGCAGGATATAGGGCGTGTTTCCCAGTTTGCGGATCTTTCCCTGATGCATCACCGTCGCGTAGATGATGGCCTCTTCCAAAATATTCATCATAGCTGCAAATCTTCCTCGATGAAATTTCTTGTGATGAACCGGTGTGACCGCGGATCTGTATGAAACGATCGGCGAATGGAAACCGGTGATCTTCATGGCGGCAGAATCTCTTGTTCGTGAATGCTGAACCTGCGGGATCAAACGTGATCTTTGATATGCCGGGTCACGCTGTTCCGAAAGCCGGAGGGGATACCATCATGGCAGATCTTGAGGAAGGTATACGTACCTGTAAAATTCGGGACAGAAATTTCGCGGCCGATGAAAACTTTCAATATTTTACCGAAAGTTATCTCTTTCAATAAGCAATTAACTAAACAATTATGACACTGTGATCTTCAGGTACGCAGCTGCATTCGGGACCGGTACATAACAGTCCGGGCATGCCGCGGTTATGCCTGAATATCATTTTTTGGGTCAGATATCCCTCAAATAAGACTGTGCAGATGATATACTATTTAATTCAGTACATGATCGGAAAACGTACACTTTTTCCAAACTGAACAGTCAGAAAGCCTTTTCCCGCAATATGGCTGGTGCACAAAGGAAATAATTGCAGCGGGATTTGATTTCATGACAGAAAATAACAGATAAAAACTCCGGTCAGGCCGGAAAGAAAGGAAACAGATATGACTTTCAGCATGTCTACAGCAAATCTGATCAATTTTTTCTTTATCGCAGTGGGGATCGGTGTCTGCGGTTTGTGTTTTATGCAGATCACGTCTTCCAAACATTTGCGGAAAGAGGTCCGGCGTTATTTTCAGGTCTTTTTCCTTCTGCTTATCCTTTATATTTCCGCGCATCTGGCACGCCAGCTGATGGACGGGCTGCCGGGGAATGGCATCCGCACCGCACTTATTATCGTTACCTTTATAGAAATGCTGGCGGCAGGATTTATGGCCTTTATGATGTCGATCCTGGTGCTGACAGCTTCACATGCGGAAACGGGGGAGAAACAAATCCAGAGATTACTGCTCACACTGACCGGTATCCACATCGTGCTGCTGATCGCGAACCTGTTCGGCAATTTTATCTATTATTTCGATGACAGCAATGTCTATCACCGCGCTTCGCTGTATGTGCTTTCCAACCTCTGTCCGCTTGTCATGCTGCTTATAGACAGTTATCTGCTGTTTCGTTACCGGAATAATATCACGCCCCGGATCAGGACGGCATTTCTGGTTTACATGATCGCGCCGATCGCAGCTATCGCGATCCAGAGCTTCACCTACGGCATACAGTTCATTATTTTCGCGACAGTTGCCGCGGCGGTCTATATGTTCTCAGTCATCATCCGGGATCAGAATGAGCGGTACGAGCATCAGCAGAAGGAAGCGGCCCGCCTCGGAACGGAACTGAGTATGGCCACGGACATTCAGGCCAGCCAGCTGCCCAGGCTTTTCCCCGCCTTCCCGAACCGTCCGGAATTTGACGTGTTTGCCAGCATGAACCCTGCCAAGGAAGTGGGCGGCGACTTCTACGATTTCTTTATGGTTGACAATGACCATATCTGCCTGGTGATGGCGGACGTTTCCGGCAAGGGGATCCCCGCGGCACTTTTCATGATGATCTCCCGTGTCCTGATCAAATCCCGGATACAGAACGGTGAAACTCCGGGACAGGCGCTGGCTAATGTAAACGATCAGCTTTGTGAAAGCAACGAAGCCCAGCTGTTTGTCACGGTATGGCTTGCCGTAGTGGAAATTTCGACCGGGAAGGGTATCGCGGCCAACGCGGGGCATGAACATCCCGCTTTGCGCAGAGCCGGCGGGCAGTATGAGCTTGTTGTTTACCGGCATTCACCTGCAGTCGCGACGATCGAGGGCATACGGTTTCGGGAACATGAATTTGAACTTCACCCCGGCGACAGCCTGTTTGTCTATACGGACGGTGTGACGGAAGCCACAAGCCGGGAACAGGAATTATTCGGGAATGACAGGATGCTCAGTGCGCTGAACCGGGATCCGGATGCGCATCCGGAAAAGGTTTTAGCGAACGTGACAGACGGTATCAACACCTTTGTCGCCGGCGCGGAACAGTTTGATGATATTACGATGCTGTGCCTGAAGTACAACGGACCGGAAGGGGGAAAATAGACGCAAGACGCTGGACGTAAGGCGTCAGCCGGCGGCTGGTGTGTTTGTCACGGCATTTTACTGCGCAATGAATGGCTGTTATAAGAATGACTGTTATAAGAATGTTAAAAAAATTGGGAGTTTCTCAACCCAGTTAGTGAATTATTTACGGAAAGGAAATTGGTAAATTATGATGAAGCGATTTTTATTACTGTTTTTGGTCCTGCTGCTTCCTGCGGCCGCATTTGCGGAAAACGGGGACGGTATACGGGTCAGCTATCTCGGCCCGGAAGGAACCTATACCGAAGAGGCCGCACAGTTCTGGTTCCAGGATGGCGGTGATTTCATTCCCGAGAATTCAGTAAACAACGCGATCGAAGCGGTATTGACGGGGGATGCCGATTTTGCGGTTATTCCTCAGGAGAACACGCTGGGCGGCGCTGTTGTGAATTATGTGGACGCGCTGATCAAAGCGGATGGTGCCTATGTCGCGGGTGAGATCATACTGCCCATCAGCCAGACACTGATGGGGGTGCCGGGAGCGAAACTTGAAGATATCAGGACCGTCTGCTCCCATGCGCAGGGGCTGACCCAAAGCGCCCAATGGCGGGCGGAAAACCTGCCGGATGCAGACGCTGAAGAAATGGCCAGCACCGCTGCCGCAGCAAGTTATGTGGCTGAACAGCAGGACAGATCCATCGCCGCGGTTGCCGCACCAGGGGCCGCTGAGCTTTACGGCCTTGAAGTGCTCGCGAAGAATGTCCAGATCACTGATTCCAACAAGACCCGCTTCTATGTCCTTTCCGGCGATATTCAGGAAGATGAGAGCCTGACGCGGGCTTTGTTTGTCGCGGAGTGTGACGGGAGTGAGATCAAAAACATCATTGACGGGCTTTATGACGCGGGACTGGATCTGGTTTCTCTGCATGACCGTCCCGAGGGAAGCCGGCTTGGCAGCTATTATTATGTGATCGAAGCTGAAGATGAAACGGGAATTTCCGATGACCAGATCATCGCTGTATCCGCGCTGGATGGCGTCCGCTTCGCGGGCCGGTTCAATTCGGCGGAAAAGATGCCGGAAGAAAATACGGAAAGCATTCCCGGCTGGACGGCGGATTCGCCGGCCATGGCTTCCATTATTGCTTTTGTTGAATCTGTCACAGATGAGAGTTCACCGGATTATGTGCCCCCGGAAAAACGTATTGTGCTGTTCGATTCCGACGGTACACTGTTCGGGGAGCGCTATCCGACATACTCCGATCAGTGCATGCTGATGTACAGGCTGCTTCACGACGATTCGAACCTCGTCATCAATGAGGAAGACGCGGCATTCGCGAAAGCCCTGGAGAAGGCGATCCGGAACCGGGAGCCGCTGCCGGCTTCTCCCCGTCCCACCGCGCAGATGGCAGCGGAATCTTTCGCGGGTTTTACCGTGGAAGAGTATCAGGCTTATGTACGGGCGTTTCTGGAACAGGAAGTGCCGGGCTTTGAGGGCATGACTTACGGACAGCGGTATTTTACGCCTATGGTCGAACTGGTGAAGTACCTGGCGGAGCATGATTTCCGGGTCTATATCAACAGCGGAACAGAGCGGATGTTCCTTCGGGAAATGATCGCGGATACACTGGGCGAGTGGATCCCTCCCTATCAAGTGATCGGCAGCATTTTCTCACTGACCGCCACGGGGCAGGGGGATACAGCGCCGCGCAGCTATACTTATACTTCTGATGATGATACCCTGCTGGAAGGGAACCTGAGCATCAAGAACCTGAAGATGAACAAGGTGGTCAGTACCATAAATGAGATCGGCATGGCGCCTATCCTGGTGTTTGGAAACAGCGACGGCGATTTTGGTATGGCGCAGTACGCGCTGCAGCACGGTGGCCGTGCTTACATGCTGCTCTGTGATGACACCGAAAGAGATTACGGCAACCCGGAAGTGGCGGCGTCTTTCAAAGAACAGTGTGAAGAAAAGGGTTTCTATACCATTTCCATGAAGGATGAGTTTGCGGCGATCTATCAGGACGGCGTTCAGATGAGAGAAGAACAGGAGCCCGCCGGGAAGGAACCGGCTCTGCTCTCCGAATACTGGACGGAAGGGTCTGCTGCCGCCGCGAGCCTGAATGATTATATTCTGGCAGTCACCGATGAAGCTTCTCCTGATTATATCCCCGTGGAAGACCGGATCGCTGTGTTCGATCTGGACGGGACACTGATGTGTGAGACTTACCCGTTCTGTTTTGAGTATATGGTTTTCGCTGATTACGCGCTGAACAGCGGGAGCGATACGGTCACGGATGAGGTCAAGGCTGTGGCGCAGGAGATCATGGATGCCGCGGGAAAAGCAAAACCGGACGGCATGAGCACCAGACAGGCTGCCGCGGGGGCTGTTGCCTACCGGGGCATGACGATGCCGGAACTCGCCGGGATCGTGGCTGAATTCAAAGGCAGCAAAGCATGGGGATTCTCCGGCATGACGCGCGGTGAAGCTTATTACAAACCGATGGTCGAGCTCTTCGATAAGCTGCTGGAAAATGATTTCACTGTCTATATCGTGACAGCGACCGAGCGGAATATCGTGCGGGAAGTCATAAAAGGAACGCTTGCCATTCCGCCTTCCCATGTCATCGGTACGGAATACGGATATACAGCCACCGGGCAGGGTGACACGGCAGTTACGGATTACACGTTCCAGACAACGGATAAGGTAGTATTTGACGGAAATTATTACGGCGAAAACGCGAAAAACAGCAAAGTTGTCGCCATTACCCGTGAGATCGGACAGCAGCCTGTGCTCGCCTTCGGCAATTCATCCGGAGACCTGGCGATGGAGATCTATACGATTTCCGATAACCCTTACAGAAGCGCGGCTTATATGGTCGTGGCTGATGACGCGGAACGGGAATACGGTGATCCGGAAGGCGCGGTAAAAAAGAAGACTTCCTATGAAGATATGGGGATCGGGGTCATTTCCATGCGGGATGATTTCAAGACCATTTACGGTGACGGCGTGGTAAAGATCGATGAAAACGCCGGATCCGGCAGCACTGAAGAAGTTCATGATTATTACAGCAACACGATCACTCTTTCCATGACGAAATAAAACGTCCTTACAGCATGCCGCGGTCTGTTGCATCGCGGCATGCTTTTTTTTTTTGCAGTTTCCTTTTTCACAGGTCCGCGGGTGATCCTTTCCGGTACCCGGGACCGGGGCGGAATGATACCGGTAGTACGTTTTGTATCAGGCCGCAGAAATATATTATTGAAATAAGTTATAATATGTTTCTATTCAGACGGAGACAGTTACGCGTCAGCGGAACCGTTCCCGGGAGATTCGAAAATGGGAAAATGCAAAAAGGGTGACGGTTTCATCCTTCGGATAGTAACCATCCCCGCCCCCAGAGGAGAAAGAACTCAATGATGGTACGAAAAAATCAGATTTTACGACGATCCTTTCTGATAATGAATGTTTTTCTTGTCTTACTGCTGCTGTCCGCCGCGGCGATGGCTGCGGATCCGGAGTATAAAAGTCCGGATGAGATGGGCGGTGCGACAGTCGGGCTGCTTACCGGCATGCCCTTCGAAGACATGATCACAGCCAGAATTCCGGATATCGGCGGATTTGCCTATTTCGCTTCCATGCCGGATGAAACACTGGCGCTCAAAGCGAAAAAAATCGACGCGATCTTCATCAATAACGCTCTGATCGATTTTGCCGCCGCCCACAACCCGGATCTGGTGAAGATGGACGACCATTACCTCGACAGCAACTTCGGCTTTGCTTTCCCGAAAGGCGATCCGCAGCGGGATGTCTGGGGGGCGATCATCGACCGCATGAAGGCTGACGGCACCATCGATGCGTTATGGGAAAAATGGATGATCAGTGACGATCCCGTCAAGGAAATGCCGCAGCAGGACTGGCCGGGGAATGCCGGAACAGTCCGCGTTGCCTGCGCGGATTCCTTTGAGCCGATGTCCTATCTCGGAGCACATAAGGAAATGATGGGTTTTGATGTCGAGATCCTGCTGAATGTGGCAAAAGAACTGGACCTGAAGGTGGAATTTACCCCCATGGAATTCGGGGCGCTGATGCCGACCATCCAGGCCGGGAAAGCGGATCTGGCGATCGGTGATATCGTCATCACGGCGGAACGCGCCGAGATCATGGATTTCGCCCCGTATGCCCCCGCGTATTTCACCATGCTGATCAGGAGAACGGCAGACGAAACAGCCGGCAGCAATACAGCTGAAAACGAAGGCTTTTTCAAGGGACTCGCGGCAAGCTTTGAACGGACATTTATCACGGAAGGCCGTTATAAAATGGTACTCTCCGGCCTGGGAATGACCATCCTGATCGCGGTTTTTGCTGCGGCAATCGGTCTCGCAATGGCATACGGCCTGATTTTCCTCCGCCGGAAAGAAAACCGCATCTGTAACCGCATCATTTCAATTTATAACTCTCTGATCGCGGGCATCCCCGCGGCAGTGATCCTGATGGTGCTGTATTACATCATATTCGGTTCCGCTGACATTTCCGCGGTGATCGTTGCCATCATCGGATTCGCGCTTATCTACTGTTCCCGGGCATACAGCATCATCTGGAACGCGGTCAGTTCGGTGGACAGCGGACAGAGGGAAGCGGCACTGGCGCTGGGATATAATGAAGCGCTGGCTTTCAAAGAAGTGATCCTTCCGCAGTCAAAAGGCTATTACCGGCCGCTGCTCTATTCTCAATTTATCCTGCTGCTGAAAGAAACCAGTGTAGCCGGTTACATCACCGTTCTGGAACTGACCCGGGCAGGTGACCTGATCCGCAGCCGGACCATGGAAGCCTTTTTCCCGCTGATTTCCATTGCCGCCATCTATTTTTTCCTGACACTGCTGGTGACCAGATTATTCCAAAGGTTTGAAAAATTCATCGAAAAAGAGCATGATAACCACAAGATCAAGGGGGTGGACTGATGAGCCTGATCGAAATTAAACATCTGCGGAAAGCATACGAAAATGCTGTCCCGCTGGAAGACGTGACAGTCAATATTGACGAGGGAGAAGTTATCGGCATCATCGGGCCTTCCGGGACCGGAAAATCTACTTTTTTACGCTGTATCAACCGTCTCGAAACACCGACTTCCGGGGAAATATGGGTCGACGGTGTGAATGTCTGTGATCCGAATACGGACCTTTCCGCGATCCGGGCAAAGATGGGGATGGTGTTCCAGTCCTTCAACCTGTTCCCTCACAAGATGGCGGCTGAAAACATCATGATGCCGCAGCAGCAGCTCCTGGGTTTATCCGCGAAGGATGCCTATGAAGAAGCGCTTGTCCAGCTGCGCAAGGTGGGACTGGAATCCAAAGCCCGCCGCTATCCGGATGAGCTTTCCGGCGGCCAGAAACAGCGTGTGGCAATTGCCCGCGCCCTTGCCATGCATCCGAAGATCATCCTCTTTGATGAACCCACCAGCGCCCTTGATCCGAATATGGTCTCGGAAGTGCTGGCGGTCATGAACGACCTTGCGAAAACCGGCCTGACCATGCTGATCGTTACCCACGAAATGCGCCTCGCGAGGGATGTTTCCTCCCGGATATTTTATATGGACCAGGGCGGCATCTATGAAGACGGGACGCCGGATCAGATATTCAATCACCCGCAGAAGGAAAGAACGCGTAACTTCATCTACCGCATCCGCAGCTGGGAGTACAGTGTTTCCGCCTGGCCGGATATCTATGAGATGATGGGCTCGCTGGATGAATTCTGCCGCCGGCAGTTCATGGGCAGCAAAGCCGCCACACGGTGCCAGCTGGCAGTGGAGGAACTGGTCACCTCTTCGCTGCTCCCTGTACTGCAGCAGCATCATACCGCAACGATCGATCTTCAGCTTACCGCGGGCGAAGAAGGAAAAGATATGTCCCTCAAAGTGGACCATCACCTGATCCCGGAGGACGCCGGTCTTTTCGCCAATATGGACGATGACATCTCTCTGGCGATCCTCAAGAATATTCTGGAGCGGCAGCCTGATCCGGAACCCGGCACAGCCCTTTTCCGCATCAAATAGGACCTGATATCCCGGTCCCGGAAGTTTCCTTTCTGAATGAACTGACCGGCCCCCGAATTTGCGCGTTTCCGCTGTGAAATGCCGGTTCGGGGGCCGTTTTCCGGTTTCTGCCCCGGATCTTTTGCCGTTCCGGATCCTCCGACTTCCGGAAAACTGCCGAAAAAAAAACAAAAAAAAAACTGCCGGTAAGAAAAATCACATAATGATTTGCGTTTTTTGTGAATCGGTGTATAATAGACATCGTTGTACGGGGCATGGCGCAGCCCGGCTAGCGCGCTTGCATGGGGTGCAAGAGGCCCTGGGTTCAAATCCCAGTGCCCCGACAAATGAATTCAGCCGGGAAAACAGAAAGAGGATGCTCAACGCATCCTCTTTCTGTTTTCCATAAATACCGTTTTGACAGAACTGTCTGTCCCGGCAAAGACACCGGGACAGAACCGTTTCGGAATTTTATTATTTTACCAGTTCCAGCATGGCCATGGCACAGATGACACAGTGTTTCATGTATTCATCCAGCGGGTAGAATTCATCCGCGTTGTGCATGTGATAATCGGTCTCACCGAATTCAGGGCCGAAGGCGACGAATTTTTTACCGACGTGACGGGCGTAAGTGCCGCCGCCGATGGTCATTGATTTCGCGTCCTGTTCGCCGGTGACGTCACGGTAAACTTTCAGCAGTTTGGTGACCAGCTCGCTGTCTTCGGGAACGAAGTGGGGTTCGGAAGGCTTCGGGATCTCGCAGCGGATGCCGTATTTATCCGCCATCGCCCGGTAAAGTCCGGCGGCATATTCGCCGGTGCCGGTAACAGGGAAGCGGATATCGGTCCCCAGCCAGCCTTCGCCGTTTTCGAAGCGGAGGAGACCGAGATTCAGGGTCAGGACGCCGTTTTCATCTTCAAAGTAAACGCCCGCGGTCTTGCCGTAGTGATCCCTGCCGATGGCGTCTTTTACGAAATGCATCATCTTCCCGGCTTTTTCACCCAGGACATCGCAGAGGATCATGGCAGCGGATACGGCGGCGTTGATCCCGAGATACGGCATGGACCCGTGGGCGGCTACACCTTTCACGAGCATATGGATGTTCTCGTCGGCGGTCCTTTCGATCAGCACCGGGCAGCCTTCGGAGAAGCCTTTATCCACGGCGGCCTGCAGCAGGTCCATATCAACAGAGCCGTCCAGCAGGACGTCGCATTCGGCGGGAACCGCGTTAAAGACCTCTCCGGCTTCCATCTTCAGGATCGGCAGATCTTCTTTTTCGAAGAAAAGTTTGCCCCAGAAGCTGCCCTTTTCCCCGTGGATCAGCGGATAAGAAGCATCCGGCGTGAAACCGAGGGTCGGCGGGACACGGTGTTTGACATAATATTCCATGCAGCCGGAGCCTTTTTCTTCGTTGGTCCCGACGATGAGGCGGATTCCCCGTTTCAAAGGGATCCCCAGATCGCGGATGATCCGCATGCCGTAGAGAGCGGCCACCGCGGAGCCTTTGTCATCGATCACGCCGCGGCCGTACATTTTGCCGTCTTTGATGACCATGGTAAAGGGATCGGTGGTCCAGCCTTTCCCGGCGGGGACGACGTCCAGATGTGCCAGGACGCCGACGGTTTCCTCTCCGGAGCCCAGGTTTACGGAGCCGGCGTAGTTGTCGACATTATCGGTCTCAAAGCCCATATCTTCCGCCATTTTCAGAAATGTCTGCAGGGCTTTTGCCGGGCCTTCCCCGAAAGGCGCACCCGGTTTCGGTTCACCGTCGGAACTGTCAATGGCGACCAGAGCGGCAAGGTCATCCAGCATGTCTTTTTGATATGTTTCAAACGCGGCACGAATTTTTTCGATCATGATCGTTCTTCCTTCTTTGTTGTTATGGTGGTTTGATGTATCTGTTCAGAACTCTCAGGCGGGAACGGCTGTGATCCGGGGGATGGGACTGCCGCCCATTTTCATCGAGGGCTTACACCGGTGACAGTTCCGCTGACGCGCAGCCGTCACCTTTTGAATAGAAACGATTTCATTATACTATAAGCTCAGATTTTTTGCGCTCCCGATTCCGCCGGTCTGCGGGTTTCGTGGAAAGATATCGTTAAAGTTCACGGGGCAGCCGGAGACAGAGGGGACGGTCCACCTGTGATCCGGCATCGGGATATCGGGAAAAATCTCCATTGTCTCACATGATATGATCATCCGTGTATCCGTGGAAAGCAACGATTTGCCTGTTTCGGGGTAACAAAATTTTTTATTCTCTTGACAGGATCAAAAAATGGGTTTATAAACTGGTTAACAATTGAGAAACCGATGAAGAAGTGTAAGTAGGTCTTACCGCTTTTCATTACAGAGAACCGCCGGTGGTGAGAGTGCGGATGGAAATGTAAAACTGAATGGGCTTCTGAGGGCAAACAGAAAGGAAGAAAAAACTTCTGAGTATGGGCGACGGAGCGCGGACTCTCCGTAAGAAACGGGCGGCATATGATGGTATGCGAGAGTGGGTGTATGGAAATACACCAAGCGGGGTGGCACCGCAGGATAAATGTTTATTCTGTCCCGGCAATGAATTATTGCCGGGATTTGTTTTTTAACCGAAAGGGATGGATCTATGTTTTTTTATTTTTCTTTAAGCTGGCGCCCGGCGCCGAAAGAAGTATGATCACCGAAAGTTTCCGGCGCATGCCGTTATGATGTTTTCCGGGATGAGATCCCTGCCGTTGTTCGAATAATTGTAAAAAACGATAAAAATACAGAAAGTACATCATGGGACAACATCACGAGTCAGCGGAGACAATTCTGTTGACCCGCGATACATGGACGATAATTGTTTTTGAGATTGCCGATATTATCCGGCCCCTGCGAGTCAACGAAAACCGTCCCCCTGACTCATTCTGAAATCATAAAAAAAGAAGGAGAAAACCTTATGTCAACCAATACGATCCCCTATAAAACTTATCTCGAAGAATCCGAGATGCCGAAAGCCTGGTACAACCTCCGAGCGGATATGGTCAACAAACCCGCACCGCTGCTCAATCCGGGAACCAAACAGCCCGTGACCGCGGAAGAGCTCTCTGCCGTGTTCTGCTCCGACCTGGTGGCGCAGGAACTGGATAATGACACCCGTGAAGTTCCGATCCCGGAAGAGATCTATAACTTCTACAAGATGTACCGCCCCTCTCCGCTGGTCCGCGCGTACTGCCTGGAAGAAAAACTGCAGACCCCGGCGAAGATCTACTATAAATTTGAAGGGAACAACACCAGCGGTTCCCATAAGCTGAACTCCGCCATCGCCCAGGCTTACTACGCCAAGAAGCAGGGCCTGAAGGGCGTCACGACGGAAACCGGCGCCGGACAGTGGGGGACTGCCCTTTCCATGGCCTGCGCGTATCTTGACCTGGACTGCAAAGTCTACATGGTGAAGATCTCTTACGAACAAAAGCCCTTCCGCCGGGAAGTCATGCGGACCTACGGCGCTTCCGTTACACCTTCCCCGTCCATGGACACGAATGTCGGACGTCAGATCCTGGCGGAGCACCCGGGCACCAACGGGTCCCTGGGCTGCGCCATCTCCGAAGCGGTGGAAGTTGCTGTGAGCAATCCGGGCTACCGCTATGTGCTCGGTTCCGTACTGAACCAGGTGCTGCTGCATCAGTCCGTGATCGGCCTGGAAGCGAAGACGGCATTTGAAAAGATCGGTGTGAAACCGGATGTGATCATCGGCTGTGCCGGCGGAGGTTCCAACCTCGGCGGTTTGATCGCCCCGTTCATGGGCGAGAAGCTGCGCGGCGAGGCGGATTATCAGATCATCGCTGTGGAACCGGCCTCCTGCCCGAGCTTCACCCGCGGCAAATATGCCTATGACTTCTGCGATACCGGCCGTGTCTGCCCGCTGGCGAAGATGTATACCCTCGGCAGCGACTTCATCCCCTCCCCGAACCACGCCGGCGGTCTGCGCTATCACGGCATGAGCCCCATCCTGTCACAGCTTTATGATGACGGCCTGATGGAAGCCCGTTCTGTGGTCCAGACGGATGTCTTTGCCGCGGCTGAACAGTTCGCCCGTGTGGAAGGGATCCTGCCCGCTCCGGAAAGCTCCCACGCGATCAAAGCGGCGATCGATGAAGCGATGAAATGCAAGGAGACCGGTGAGGAAAAGACGATCCTCTTCGGCCTGACGGGTACCGGTTACTTTGATATGGTCGCTTACGAAAATTACCATAACGGGACCATGACTGACTACATCCCGACGGATGAGGATCTGGCAGCCAGCCTCGCGAAGCTTCCGTAAGTTTCAGAACGATAGACGGGGACGGTTTTTAAGCGAAGCGAGAGAACCGTCCCAAACGGAAAACAGCCGAAATCCTCCGATTTTCGGCTTTTTTCTTTTTTATACGGTTTTTTCGCTTACAGACAGTACGCCGGTTCCATTTCCAGGGCTTCATCAAGAGGCAGCGGCTGATCCTCATCCGGCGGCGGGTCGTACATGCTTTCTTCCACCTTCCGCATCGCAGTCAGAGTGGGATAGCCGTATTGTGCCTCGATACGGATAAAGTCGTCCCAGACGGAACGGAGTTCTTCGCTTCCGGCAGCTGCGGCCAGTTCGTAAAGCTCCCGGTTCCCCGTGATCACGGCTGCCCCCATCAGGGTGTCCCGCATCATTTTTTCGCTGACCTCGCCGGTTCCCGTTTCCGCTTCTCCGGCCGCTTCGGCATCGGCGGTCCTGCCATCGGCTTGCGCCATTTCCTGCATTACAGACCGGAATATTTCTTCTGTCTCTTCACTGACTGGCTCCGCAAGTTCAGAAATTATGGACTTTTGCGGCTTTGTTTCCTGTTTTTGACCGTCATCCGGCAGAAATTCGCTGATCACCGGCAGCGCGGACGGGCCGGAAGCGCTTACGGAGGCGGGAGTGCTGTCCGCGCCGGGCTTTCCTGCCGGCTTTGCCGGTTTCCGGTCTTTTTTGGTAATGACTGTTTTTCCTTCACGGATATCTTTGATCTTCTGTTCGGTGGCATCCAGGCGTTCCAGCAAAGAAGCCCAGCGGACCTCCTGAGCCAGCATCGCGATATAAAATTTCGGGTTGTACATCTGTGTACCGCGAACGGCGGCGTGAGACTTATTGAAATGATAATTCGCGATGAAATACAGCCGGCCCAGGGTGAGTTCTTCGGGGATGATGACCTGAGTTCCCTGCTGCTCCAGGACAGCGGCTGTGATCAGCACGCTGCCCAGTTTCCGCACCAGGTTCTCCAGCCCCCGGGAGACGGTCCTGTAATAATCAGAAAAACGGTTGATCTTATATCCGTAACTTTCCATCCTGTCCAGATCATTCAGGAGGTCCTTTGAGATCCTGTTGAAATCTTTGAGTTCGGCGCAATCCGGATCGATCTCTTCAAACGGAAGTCCGTCGTATTTATATTCATAGCGGGTCTCCGGCATTTTTTTCATGATGCCGTTTTGCTCTGTCCGATTTTCCATCTCGATCCGGTCCTTTCTTTCACGCCTGCGGCGGTTCAATTTTTTCAGCGGGATCATGTTCCCTGCCGGTCGTTCTGAAACCGTGCTGCCGATCTCCGCTGATCATTTTTTCTTAGAGTATAGAGCGGAATTTTCAAAAAGTAAACCGTCAACATTGAGGGTTGACTTTTTTCTAAAAATGTGGTAAGGAAATAGAACAAGCTTAAAATTTTTCCGGGGACGGTTTCCGGAGGCTCAAAATTGAGCCGGAGGGAACTGTCCCCCCAGAAAAACGAACAGTGACAGCCTGCCGAGAAAAGCGGCGATACAGCGGAAGGTGAAAAAACGGAAACGGTTACCGGAGGCTCAGAACTGAGCCGTAGGGAACTGTCCCCCCTGAAAACCGAAAAGCGACAGCCTGCCGAAAAAGCAGCGATACAGCGGAAAGTGATATAATTTTTCATTACATAAAAGACCAGATAACAATTTTGGGAAACGGTTTGGTCTCCGGTACAGTGAATTCGCCAGCGGCGCAGGGGGAATAATATGATCGATCTGAAGAAAATCCTGGACAAACATTCGGAAGCGGCGGGGAACAGCCGGAAGATGAAGGGGCTTTTACTGGACCATTATCCCGATTATGAAAATGAATATGAAATACGCATCATTCTGTTCTTTATGGAAACAGGGATCGTCGATGATTTAATGATAAAGAAGCAGAATGATCAAATCATAACAGCTGCGGATGAAAAGAAATATCTGACAAAAATAAAAAAACGATACGGGGTCCAGGAGGAAACCAGCGGACCGATATTCAGACTCTGGACCGATGCACTGGAACTGGAAGTGGAAAAAGCCGAAGAAACCGGACCGGATGATGACGGAAACAGCGCAGAAATGCCGCCGGATGTACCGGCGGAACCGATGAAGCAGGAGATGCATCCGGGAGATACCCTAACCTTCGGACGGTATGAGCAGGATAATGACCCGGGGAACGGTCCGGAAGCGATCGAATGGCAGGTGCTGGCGGTGGAGAAAGACCGGGCGCTGCTGATCAGCAGATACGGACTGGACGTCAAACCATACAATGACAAAGCGGAACCTGTTTCCTGGGAAACATGTACGCTGCGGGCATGGCTGAACGGTGCGTTTTATGAGAAAGTCTTCGGTGAGGAGGAAAAAGTACGGATCCGGGAATCAGCGAATCAGAATTCATACAAAACCGTGTACATGAAAGTCGAAGGAAAGGAAACAAAGGACCGGATCTTCCTGCTGAGCATAGATGAGGCCCGAAAATATTTCAAAAACGAAGAAGCCCGCGGGTGCCGGTGTACCGCTTATGCCGCCAAAAACGCGGCGGGTACAGAAATGCGGGAAAATTGCCTGTGGTGGCTGCGTTCACCTGGCAGCAGCAGCGAGTTAGCCTGGGCTGTCCTTCCCGATGGCCATGAAACTTCTTTAAAATTCAGTGCCGTCGATCCTGTCATTATGGTGCGTCCCGCGTTCTGGCTGGACCTTTGTGAGGATCCGGGAGGAAGGAAAACAGCGGAGACGGTTGGCGTATCCGCGGCGGTCGTCTGGGATGATGACAATGACCGGGATGGAAAGCGTCCGGACAAAGTGACGCTCAGCCTGATCGCGAACGGGACAATGATCCGGAGCCTGGAGATAGGGGCAGAAAGCGGCTGGAAGCAGATGGTAAGCGGCCTGCCGAAATATACAGACGGACAGGAGAACAATTACAGCTGGATAGAAGACAGGCTGCCGGAAGGATACAGCCTCAGCGGATATTCTATGACAGGAACAGAAACGACCCTGACCAACAGCCACACACCGGAAACAACGGAAGCGGTGGTGAAAGTGATATGGGACGACGGGAATGACCGGGACGGGATCAGGCCGGATAA